>JAFRHT010000059.1 GCA_017433125.1 Solobacterium sp. | reverse complement strand
GCGGCGTACAGGGAACAGGTTCTGAAAGGTGAGTTCATTGATCCGTCACTGTATTATTTCGCCACGGTTCCGTTCTTTGAGGTATACAGTGAAGACCTGCGCTGGATGGAGAATCACGTCTTCTTCTGCCAGGCGGTCAGGGACCCGGATGCCGTGCATATCACATACTTCATGATTGACTGAACAGGGTAAAAGAAAACCGCTCATGTACTGAGCGGTTCTTTTTCTGATGGCGCAAGATCAGGGATTCGAACCCTGGCACCCTGTTACAGGTCTACAAGCTTTCCAAGCCTGCCTCTTCAACCACTTGAGTAATCTTGCAAGATCAAGTGCTTACCTATAATAGCACAAGATGAAAGTACTGAAAAGGGTAAATTTCAATATGTTTTCCGTATCTTTTACTGTTCCAGGATACGGCGGCATTCCGCGGCGCCTTCTTCCGCCAGGTCCAGGCTGTCAGCACAATCAAGATCACCGTTTTCGATTCTGTTCATGAAGCCTTCAGCCGCGGAAACATAGAAATCGTATGCAGAGTGCAGGTTCTTTTCCGTCACGATGCCGTCCTTGAGAAAGTCAGCTACCCGCAGGTAAACATCCGGCGCATACCAGAGATCACGCCCGTACTGGACCTGTTCCAGGGCATCCAGATAATATTCGGATGCTGTCTGCATGTCTTTCTGGACCAGGTGGGGGATCCCGTCACGGTAGAAGTCACCCAGCTTGATCATGCCGAAGACGTCACCCTGTTCCGAAGCATCTTCATAACAGGAAAACGCGGCTTCGATATCCTTCGCTGTTCCAAAGCCCCGTTCGTGGCAGAGACCGATCCTGGACAGGGATCTGGCATTGCCCATGCCGGCCGCTTTCTGGTAGAACTTCAGCGCTTCACAATAATTCTGCTCGACACCAAGACCTCTGTAGTAGGCATCACCGATCGTTGCCAGTGTTTCCGCTTCCATGCGGATAATTTCATTTTGATTGCTCATATGTTTTAACATTCTACACCAAATCATGACAGCAGTCACAAAAAGGTATAAAATATTCTCATTATGAAGATAAATTTTAATAAAAAAACATATAGAGTTAAGCCGTTGTTCATGGCCGGTATTGCGGCAGTGGCGGTTCTCTGCATCGGGGTGGTCGTTGCCCTGCTGTGGCCGAAAGCACCGCCGGAACCGGAACCGACACCTTCGCCGACGGTTGATATCGATGAGAAATATGATGCCAGTGAGGGGGTTCTGGACACGACTGAGCTGGAAAGCACAGTCCTGGTTGAAACTGAGGACGCGGGCCAGGAATATATCGATTCCACCCTGTTCCTCGGCGATTCCAATACGGCCCGGTTCCTGCGGATTCTGAATCCGGAAACCAAGAAGACCTTTACGACCCGGAACAATACCATCGGGGTTGTCGGCATGGGGATTGACGCGATCTCCGGCCTGCCCTGCATGGATTTCACCACCGGCCGCTACACCATGCCGCAGGCCGTCAGGATCCTGCAGCCGGAACGGGTTATCATCACATTCGGCACAAACAACCTGTATGGCAACAGCACGGATGCCAAGAATTTCATCAGCCGCTATGAAGCACAGATCAAGGCTGTCCAGAATGCTTATCCGTCCGCGGACATCATCATTAACAGTATTCCGCCGGTCAGCAAGGTCCGTGACTATATCAATGTTTCCATGACCCAGATTGACGCGTACAACAAGGCAATTGCCGAGATGTGCAAGAAAAATGACTGGAAATATCTGAACTCAGCCGAAGCCCTGAAGGACCCGAATACCGGCTATGCCAGATCCGGATACATGGTTGCTGACGGCCTGCATTTCGACCAGAAAGGCCTGGCCGCGCTGTTCAAGTATATCCGCACCCATGCATATATCACGGAAGATGACCGGCCGAAGCCGCTGGCTGCCATTCCGGGCATTATTGGTGTACCGGAGGGCCTGATCAAGATCAATCCGCTCAATGATGAAGAGTTCAGCGAGGATCCGTCTGAACCGGCACCTGAGACAGAAGATCCGAAGAAGTCAGCGGAGCCGACCCCGACAGCAACCCCGGATTGTGTAAACGGGACATACGACAAGACGAAAAAAATCTGTATATGCAGCGAAAATTATACAATTGATGAAAAAACAGGGGCCTGCACGGTAACGGCTGAAAGCACGGATGCGCCGACAGCGGACCCATCTGCCTCGCCGACGGCCTCAACGGATCCGACAGCATCGCCGACATCCGGACCGACCCAGGCGCCCGATATAACCTGTCCGGATGGAAATACCTATCCTGCCGGCACAGACTGCTCGCTGCACCCGGCTCCGAATGTGATATGCCCGGACGGCGGTTCGTATCCTGCCGGTACGGACTGCTCACTGCACCCGGCCCCGAATGTGACATGCCCGGACGGCGGTTCGTATCCTGCCGGCACGGACTGCTCACTGCACCCGGCCCCGAATGTGACATGCCCGGACGGCGGTTCATATCCGGCCGGCACGGACTGCTCGCTGCACCCGGCCCCGAACGTGACATGCCCGGACGGCGGCTCGTATCCGGCCGGTACGGACTGCTCGCTGCACCCGGCCCCGGAACCGCCGGCTGACCCGGGAATGGGAGAGCCCCAATAAGGAAATCAATAAGCTGCACCGGACAATGAGCCGGAGGAATCAAACAGAATCTTATAACGGAGTTCTCCTGATGAAGGAGGACTCTTTTCTGTAACCCGGTCTGCTATAATAGGCGTAGATTGATC
>JAFRHT010000058.1 GCA_017433125.1 Solobacterium sp. | reverse complement strand
TCAGAAATGACAATCGAAAAGGCCGGTTGCGTTTCCGCTTTCCGGCCTCTATTTGGCTGTAAACCCTACGTTTATTTACAGGGATCACCCTACGCTCATTTACAGGTTTTCTTTCCCTGCCCTACGTTCATTTACAATACCGTTTTTCAACATGGTTTTATTCAGATTCATGAATCTTCTGCAGGATCTCGTCTATATGCCGGCCGTTTTCCATGGATTTATCCTGGACAAACGTGAGTTCCGGAGTCCGCCGGATGTCCAGACGCTGGCTCAGCTGGGTGCGGATATACCCCCTGGCCCTGTTCAGCGCCCTCAGTCCGGCATCATTGCGCGGCTGTTTGCCGAGGAACGTGCAGTAAACCGTGGCATAGCTGTGGTCATTGGAAACTTCCACATCCGTAATGGTTACAAAGCCGACATCAGGATCTTTCAGATCAAACTGAATGATATCAGAAATGTCTTTGCGGATGATTCCTTCCAGACGCTTCTGCTTGATGCTGCTCATGCTCAGGCCTCGGCAGGAACTTCCTGTTCCTGGTATGCTTCAATGATGTCCCCGACTTTCAGATCGTTGTAGTTTTCAATCGTGATGCCGCACTCATAGCCGTTGACGACTTCCTTGGCATCATCCTTGAAGCGCTTCAGGGAAGCCAGCTTACCGGTGTAGATGACGATACCTTCCCGGATCAGACGGATACCGCAGTGGGAAACCAGCTTGCCGTCGGTGACCATACAGCCGCCGATTGTGCCGATCTTGGAAACCTTGTAGATTTCCCGGATCTCCGCCTGGCCGATGATAACTTCGGTATATACAGGCGCCAGCATGCCCTTCATGGCATTTTCCATTTCTTCGGTAGCCTTGTAGATGATGTTGTGCAGACGGATGGAAACACCAGCATCATCTGCCTTCTTGCGGATATTGGCGTCCGGACGGACATTGAAGCCGATAATCATAGCCTTTGACGCGTCGGCAAGCATAATATCGGATTCACTGATCGCACCGGCTGTACTGTGGATAACATTCACCTTGACACCCTTGACATCCAGTTTTTCAAGTGAGGAGCGGACAGCTTCGGCAGAACCCTGGACATCTGCCTTGATGATGACCGGGATTTCCTGAATCTCGCCGGCCTCGATTTCCCGTGAGAGATCTTCCAGCGACATGGCGGAAGTCCGCTTGCGCTGCTGTTCGATCTTCCGGCGGTTTCTTCTGTCGGCCAGCGCTCTGGCTTCTTTTTCATTGTCATATGCCCGGAAGATATCACCGGCTTCCGGCACATCATTCAGACCGATAATCTCCACCGGACTGCTGGGTCCGGCAGTCTTGAGTTCCACCCCGTCTTCATCTGTCATCCGTCTGACTTTGCCGTAGCAGGTACCGACAACGACCGGATCACCCTGTTTCAGTGTACCTTTCTGGACCAGCAGGGTTGCGACCGGTCCGCGTCCCTTATCCAGCTTGGCTTCAATGACTGTACCGGTTGCCAGACGGTCCGGATTGGCTTTAAGTTCCTTGACATCGGCAACAGTCAGGATAGTTTCCAGAAGTTCCGGAATACCGTCACCGTTGCGGGCAGATGTATTGACGAAAATCGTATCACCGCCCCACTCTTCAGGCATGATGCCGTGGTCAGCCATTTCACTCTTGACCCGGTCCGGATTGGCATCCGGCTTATCCATCTTGTTGACGGCAACTATAATCGGCACATCAGCAGCCCGGGCATGGTCAATGGCTTCTTCTGTCTGCGGCATGACACCGTCATCAGCCGCGACGACAATGACCGCAATATCAGTTACGCTGGCTCCGCGGGCCCGCATGGCAGTAAACGCTTCATGACCCGGTGTATCAAGGAATGTTACCCGGCGGCCTTCAACAGAAATCTGATAGGCACCGATATGCTGGGTAATACCACCGGCTTCACCGCTTGCGACTTTAGTAGAACGAATGGTATCAAGCAGCGTCGTCTTGCCATGGTCAACATGCCCCATGACAGTAACGATCGGCGGCCGTTCCTGCAGCAGTTCTTCCGGATCAGCCTCTTCATCCTCGAGACTGTCTTCTTCCCGTTCCTTGACTTTAGTCGGTTCGATTTCATATTCCAGACAGATCGTCTCCACCATGTCATCATCCAGGGAACTGTTGATGGTGACCATCTGGCCGGCCATAAAGAGAATCTTGATCAGGTCACTGGCATTTCTGCCGACTTTCTGAGCCAGCTCACCGACTGTAATCCCGTCACTGTATGTGATTTCATGAATATCAATCTTTTTCCGGTTGTCCTGGAAACGGTTGTTGAAATTCCCGCCGTTTCTGCCGCTGCGGCCGCGGCTGCCGTTTTTCCGGTTATTTCCTTTGCCCCCCTGGGGACGGTTATTGCTTTTCTTTGGCATTCTTACCTCTCTTTCTAGCAGTTATGCTGCATCAATTGTCTGTACTTCACTTCCTTCCATTCTGTGATATTTACAGAACCGCTTTGATTTCTTCCCAGAATTCATCCGGGACGGACACTTCCAGAGCCCGTTCCAGAGCCCGGGTTTTGCGGGCCCGTTCAACTGCTTCAGCATCTTTTTTCAGATATGCTCCGCGGCCGTTGGCTTTGCCCGTCAGGTCAACCAGAAGTGTTCCTTCCGGTGACCGGACGATCCGCAGAAGCTCTTTTTTCGGCAGCTGTTCGCCGGTGGCGACACATCTGCGCATCGGTATCTTTCTCGGCATGATTTACATCATTCCTTCATCATCATAGTAGTCTTCGTATTCATCATAGTCGATATCATACTGGCTCTCTTCTTCCTCGAGCTGCTGTCTTTCGATTTCTTCCAGTTCTTCCTCTGTATAGACTGGCTTGATATCAACACTGATGTCTTTGCGGAGCTGCTGTTCCAGAATCTTGTTTCTGGTCTTGAACTCGTCATCATCACCCTTGCGCTTTTTTCTCTTCGGCTTTTCAGGTGTTTTCGGCTTGGAAGTATCCGCCAGTTTTTCGAAGACAGAAACATATTCGTTCTTGGCGGCGATCTCTTCCAGATCGGCCTTGATACGCTGCTTCTTCGGCTCCGCTGCCGGTTCCGGTTCGACCGGGGTCTCCGGTTCGGCAGGCACTTCCGGCTGGACCGGTTCTTCTGCCGGTGTCTCCTCAACTGCCGGGGTTTCCTCAACCGCCGGTGTTTCAGTAACCGGGTTTGTTTCCGCCGGTGTTTCTTCCGGCATCATGGCCATATCGGTCCGGATCTTTTCCTTGACAGCTTCCCGCATTTCTTCCGGAATAATATCATCTTCCGTCTCTGCGGCCGGACTGTTTTCATTTGCCTTGCGGATCAGTTCTTCAGCTGCCTTGAGACGTTTTTCCTCGGCTGCCCGGGCTTCTGCCTCAAGCCGCTCGATTTCACGGCGCTCACGCTCACGGCGCATTTCTTCTCTCCTGATTTCCGCTTCCGCCAGCAGGGTATCAAAGTCCTTGCCCATTTCTTCCAGTTCAGCCCTGGTCTTGATATCAATCTTGCGGTTGCACAGCTTGACAGCCAGACGGGCATTCTTGCCCTTCTTGCCGATTGCCAGCGACAGCTGGTCCTCATTGACAATAACCAGAAGGCTCTTGTCATCATCACCCGGCAGGACAGCTTCCACTTCGGCCGGCGCCAGGGCATTCTTTACCAGCTGGGTTATGTCATCGTTCCACAGGAAGATATCGATTTTCTCACCATGGAGTTCCTCGATGATTTCCTGAACCCGGTTGCCGCGCTGACCGATGCAGGCGCCGATCGGATCTATCTCATCATTGTGGCTCATGACCGCCATTTTGGTGCGTTCTCCGGCTTCTCTGGCAATGGCCTTGATTTCAACAATGCCCTGGAAGATTTCCGGAACTTCCTTTTCAAACAGCCGCTTGACAAGCATCGGGTCAGCCCGTGAGACAAGCACCTGTGAACCCTTGGTATCCTTATTGACTTCAGTAATGACTACCCGGAGTTTCTGACCTTCCAGCAGTCTTTCACCAGGCAGTTCTGCGGATTTCGGCATCATAGCCACGGTTTTGCCGAGGTTGACCAGCGTGAACTTATCCTTGACGGATTCGACAATACCGAGAACCATCTCATGCAGCTGATCAATATATTCATTGTATACAGCGACTTTTTCCGCTTCCCGGATCTTCTGACGCATGACGTTTCTTGCCAGCGTGGCGGCGGCTCTGGACATGCTGGTAATTTCCACCTTGCGGCGCACAACATCACCCAGAACGGCATCTTCCTTGTAATCCCGGGCCTCTTCCGGAGACATCTCCAGCTCGTCATCCTCAACATTTTCCACAACATTGTAGAGCTGGAAAATATCGATTGTACTGTTCTTTTCATTGATCTCAGCCTCGACATTGATGTCAGAGAGTTCCGCATCCTTCTTGTATGCCTTGCACATCGCTTCCTTCAGTGCATCAATGACAACGCTTTCCGGAATTCTGCGCTCATCCTCAATGGCATTCAGGGCCTTGATCATTTCCTTGTAGTTTAATTCCATTTTCTGTTTCTCCTTTAGATTTTCACGGCCAGACGGATAAACTCAATATCCGCCAGGGAAAATTCCGCCGTCCGGCGGGCCGCCTTGTCACGATACGCAAGGGTTACCGTATCGTTTTCGTCAATTGCTGTTATGGTGCCGGTAAACTCAATCATTTTCTTTACCGGATGTCTCAGGCGGACATAGACATACGGTTCCGGCATGGTCCGCAGTTCACTGAGATCACGGATCTCACGTTCTGCCCCGGGGCTGCACACTTCCAGTGTATATGCCTCGTTCAGGGCCGGATCATCGTCCAGCAGTTCCGAGATCTTTTCGCTGACTGCCGCACAGGTATCCAGATCCATGGATCCGTCTTCCTTCATGATGGCGATCTGCAGTGTCTTTTCTTTTCCGCTGAGCCATTTGAGTTCATAGAGTCTTACATTGAAGTCCTCCAGAACCGGCGCGATTTTCTGTTCCAGCTGTACAGTTCTGTCCATATTCCTCCTATACAAACATGAAGGAGTGCTCACGCACTCCCTTAAGACAGTTTGAATATACATTATTTTAAAACTGAATGCAAGAACAATTATGTTTCCGGTTTCGGTTTTGCCTCATAACGGAGAATTCCGTTCCGGTAGAAAGTTCTCTGCGGCATTTCGAACAGCCATTCCGACACCAGCATCAGGACGACAAACAGGGTTGCCTTCATATCCCGGTACATAAACCAGATCATCGGCACAGCCCCGACCAGCAGCGCGAAATCGGTCAGGAATACCCTTCTGAGCGGCCTGAATGATTCTCTGTTCCGATACAGATCCGTCTGGCAGTGATCACAGTGGAGTGAATGGTTGGCGCTGAACGGATTGGTGTACAGCACTTCCCCGCATACGGGACATTTGATTCTCATAAATTAAACAGGGAGATCTGATTGCTTTCCTGCAGGCCGTTGAGGCACCCCATGATCTCCAGCCTTCTCAGCAGGGATGTCGACAGCTGCGTCCGTTTGAGAATATCTTCCTTGGAGAGGAATTCGCCATGGCAGCGGGCTTCTTCGATGCTGCGGGCTACGTTGGCGCCCAGGCCGTCAATTACCGTAAACGGCGGGATGAGGATATGGCTGTCGTTTTCATCCACTGTGAATACCGTAGCTTTGCTGCGGTAGAGATCCACATTGCTGATGCGGTAACCCCGGGCATAGAGTTCCTCACAGACCTCCAGGGTATCAAACAAGGCCTTTTCCCTGTTGGATACAGGTTCGGAATTGCCGCTGCGGTCATTCAGCCTGCTCTGGATATTCTGCATCCGGTCCTGAATCGCTTCCAGTCCCTTCGTCATCGTATCGATTTCATAGGCATCGCAGCGCAGTGACAGGAACTGGATATAGAAGTTATGCGGTTCGTGAACCTTGTACCAGGCAATCCGCACAGCCATCATGACATAAGCTACGGCATGGGCTTTCGGGAACATGTACATGATCTTGGCGCAGGAATTGATATACCAGTCAGGAACATTGTGTTCCCGCATTTCTTCCTCATAAGCCGGCCACTTGGCGCACTGCCCTTTAGCCACCTTCCCTTTTCTGACCTGTTCCATGATGTCAAATGCATCTTTCGGCGGCAGGTCATGATTCAGAAGATAAACCATGATATCGTCACGGCAGCCGATGACTTCTTCCAGAGGATGGCCGTTGCGCACCAAATCCTGGGCATTGCCGCTCCAGACATCGGTACCGTGGGTCAGACCGGAAATGATAACCAGATCCGAAAAATTCTTCGGTCTTGTTTCTTCCAGAACGCTGCGGGTAATGCGGGTGCCGAATTCCGGCAGTCCCAGGGCTCCGGTTTCACGGTGATAAACGCGCGGATCGACATGCAGGGCGTCATCGCTGCTGAACAGGGAGATCGCTTCCGGATCATTCAGCGGTACGGTCAGCGGATCTGTCGACGAGATATTCGTCAGCAGCCGCATGGCAGTCGGATCTACATGGCCGAGAATATCGAATTTCAGGACATTGTCATGGATATCATGGAAGTCGTAGTGGGTAGTCTTCCATTCACTGACCGGATTATTGGCCGGATACTGCACCGGGGTGAAATCTTCCGCGGTAAAGCGGTCCGGGATGACGATGATGCCGCCGGGATGCTGACCGGTGGTACGCTTGACATTCTGACAGCCGCTGGCCAGATAGTCCCTCATCGCCCGGCGCATATTCGTGATATTCATCTTCTCGCAGTAGCCGCTGACATAGCCGAATGCTGTTTTTTCGGCGACCGTACCGATCGTGCCGGCCCGGAAGACATGGTCTTCGCCAAACACTTCTTTTGTAAAAGCATGGGCTTTTGCCTGGTATTCATCCGAGAAGTTCAGATCAATATCCGGGACCTTGTCGCCATGGAAACCCAGGAAGGTTTCAAACGGGATGTTGTGTCCCTGGCCCTTCATCACGGCACCGCAGTGCGGACAGACCTTATCGGGCAGATCAAAGCCGGACTTGATTTCCGGATCCTCGATCCACTCACTGTAATGGCAGGACGGGCAGACATAATGCGGAGCCAGTGGGTTGACCTCGGTTATGCCGGCCATGGTCGCGGTAAAGGAAGACCCGACCGAACCACGGGAACCGACAACATAGCCGTCCGCATTGGATTTCTTGACCAGCAGATGGGAAATGTAATAGTTGACGTAATAACCGGCCCCGATGATGGCATTGAGTTCCCGGTCAAGACGATCACTGACCTGGAAAGGAAGCACGCCGTTGAATCCGTACTGGGCTCTGGCAGTGCTGTAGCAGACTTCCTTCAGTTTTTCGTCAGAACCTTCGATATGCGGCGGATAGGTGCCGGCCGGAACCGGTCTGATCTCCTCCAGCTGCCTGAAGATCGCCAGCGGGTTATCAATGACTATATTGTGAATGAGCTGCGGGTCATCAAGCCATGCAAAAGCTTCCAGCATTTCCTGGGTTTTCCAGATATGCTGATCAGGATTTTTCGTCCGCCAGCGCAGTTCATCACTGCGGATATACAGCGGATGTGATACCCCGCCGACACCCTGCGAAACAATATAAACATCCCGGAACATCTTCTGATCCCTGGAACAGTAATGGGCGTCACTGTCAGCGACTACCGGGATTCCGAGTTTCTGCGCCATGCGGATCATCCGCAGCAGCACTTCCTTCACCCGTTCAGAGTTCGGAATACTGCCAAGCACGACCAGCGTACCATAATGGCCCGGCGGCTGAATCTCGACATAGTCGTACCATTTCATTGCCGCTTCAAGCCGGGCATCATCCCCGTTGCAGGCCAGTTCGAATATCTCATTATTCTGACAGGATGTGCCGATCAGCAGGTTTTCCCGGTACTGGTCGATTATCCGCCGCGGGATACGCGGTTCAGCCGGCACTTCGGAATCTTCACCGCTGCCGGCTTTGCCCTGCACCGCAAGATAATCCGTGTTGGACAATGTTACCATCCTGTACAGCGCCTTCAGGCCGTCATGGTTCTTTGCCAGTACAGTGACATGGGATTTTCGTACTTTCAGGAAGGCATCATCAGCCTGGATTTTTTCCTGCAGGTCACGGATTGTGACTGCCCCGGCCTTCTCAGCGTCTTTCAGCAGGCACAGGAAAACACCGGACAGTGCTTCAGCATCATAGTCAGCCCGATGGGCCACTTCTTCATCATAGGCAATCCGGTAATACCGGGAGATATTGCCGAGACGGTAATATCTTCTGTCCTTGAGGATGGCCCGGGACAGGTCAAGCGTATCAATAACTGTATTTGTTAACGGCGGCCGGCCCATGCGGCGCAGTTCCTCGTTCAGGAAGTAATAGTCAAATGTCGCATTGTGGGCAACCAGCACATCATCGCCGATCCAGTCCAGGATTTCATCGATCACTTCTGCGATCGGGCGGGCATTGCGGACCATATCGTTGGTGATGTTGGTCTTGTTGGTAATGGCCGCGGGAATCGGCACCGGCGGTTTGATAAACAGCTGCTTGCGGTCAATGATGGTCTGGTTCTTCATCCGCACCGCGCCGAATTCGATGATATGGTCGTAATAGCAGGAAAGTCCGGTGGTTTCCAGGTCAAAACAGACATAGCCGGCATCATCGATTTTTTCATCAATCACATTACGGACAATGGTCAGCTGCTCATCGACCATGTTCATCTCACAGGCCAGGCCTACCTTAAAGGACCGTTCCTTGTTCTTGCTCTTCAGGGACTCCGCCTGATTGAACGCCTTGACGAAAGCCTGTACATCCGCGTGATCATTGATGACAATTCCCTCATGGCCGAGATTCCAGGCATATTTGACAACGGCCGCCGCTTCACATACACCATCCATTTCACTCATGTTTGTATGGGCGTGCAGTTCAACCCTTTTTTCTGCAGCCGGATCAATATCTTTCTCCGCTTCCAGAACCGTAATCTCTTCGGCTTCGCAGACCAGATCCTTCGCGTAACTGTCATAGCGGACGGAGCCGTATACCTGCACCCGGTCACCGGTACTGACCGCATCAAGATCCTCTTTTGAACAATTACGGCCTTCGAACCGTTTGACAACCAGGGCATCCGTACCGTCAAACACCGACAGCGACTGAATAATCATGCCCGTCTTGCGGACAGTAAAATCATCCTTGGCAAATACCTTGCCGGTAAAGGTGATATTGCGGATCTCCTGCTGGACTTCCCGCAGTTCAACAGCCTGGTAATCATCCAGTTTCTGTTTATGAAAACGGCTGTGGTAACGCGGCGCTTCCGGTTTCGGCTTTTCCGGTGCCATCCTGACCTGAACCGTATCGATTTCCGCGGTCACTTCATCCTTGAACTCCGATACAAATCCTAAGGCCGGCATGCCGACGGACGCAAAAAACTTCCGTAATTCCGGCAGATACCGGGTTGCCTGTTCACTCTCAGCGGCCGCGGTAAACAGGAAATGCACCTGTTTATCGTTATCATCAAAGGTCATGGTGGCATTTTTCAGCAGACTGTATTCCGGGTGGATTTCCACACAGCAGTCCAGGTATTTCTGGATTTCCGTCAGGCTGACTTCCTGGCTTTCCGCCGCGATCCGGACAACTGCTTCCGCCTGCAGTGCATCCTGCAGGCAGGCAATGATATCACGGTAAGCCTGACAGGAAATAAAGCTGCTGCTCTGCAGATCCACTTCCACTCGGCCGGCCGCATTAAAAAGCTGTACCCGGGTGATAAGCACGTCATGCAGTTCTGGATATTCCCGGAGCAGTTCCTCCGGCAGGATTTCTTTCAGCAGTAAACTCATGTGGTTCATATTGTAACATTGATTCGGTAAAAATCACGTCTTGACTAATCAAAGGAAAACCGCTTCCCTGCCGGAAAGCGGTATTCGGAATTACTTCAGGAATGCTTTCAGGATCTTCTTGGCCTGCCGGACGCCGATGTTTACCATCTCGGTTTCCAGGCGCCGCTGGGCCTTGCGGGCCAGCCGGTCACTCATCGATGTTTCCTTCGCCTTTCTGGCAGCTTCCGCCTTCGCTTCCTTTTCCGCCTGTCGGGCTGCTTCCTTTTCCCGCTTTTCCAGTTCGATGGCTTCGGCTTCATCCTGGCGGATGATGTCGATATCCTCGAAGGCACTCTGCGGGTCTACGGTATTGAGATACTTGTCATTGAGGAAATCATTGTCGATCGTTTCCCGCACCAGGGCCGGATCGGCGATGTTCATGCTGGACTTCGGCGGCAGGATCTTTGTCTTTTCGACAATGGTCGGGGCCCCGTCGGCACCGAGTACGGAAACCAGGGCCTGGCCGGTCTTCAGGTTGGAAATCATCTCTGTTGTATCGAATTCCGGATTCGCCCTGAAGGAATCCGCCGCCAGCTTAACGGCTTTGATTTCAGCCGGGGTATAGGCCCGCAGGGAATGCTGGATACGGTTGCTGAGCTGTGAGAGGACACTGCCGGAAATATCCGCCGGATTCTGGGTAATGAAGAAGATGCCGACGCCTTTGGAACGGATGAGTTTGACAACCTGCTCGATCTTCTCCATGAGCTGACGCGGGGCATTGTCAAACAGCAGATGTGCTTCATCAAAGAAGAAGACAACCTTAGGCTTGTCCAGGTCACCGACTTCCGGCAGCGTATTATAGAGCCGCTCAAGCATCCACAGCAGGAAGGTTGAATACAGCAGCGGATGCTGGAAGAGTTCCTGACACTCAATGATGTTCATAATGCCGAGACCGCTGAATGTATCTTTCTTGAGCCAGTCGCTGATTTCCAGAGACGGCATGCCGAAGAACAGGTCACCTCCCTGCTCCTCCAGTTCCAGCAGACGGCGCTGGATTGCCCCGACGCTCTGCCTGGTGACATTGCCGTATTTCAGGGTAAACTCCTTGGCCTTTTCACCGACATAAGCAGTCATCGCCTGCAGGTCCTTGAGATCGATCAGATCCAGTTCCATATCCCTGGCAATGCGGAAGATCATGTTCATGACACCCTGCTGGGTATCAGTCAGGTCAAGGATACGGCTGATGAGCAGAGGTCCCATATCCTGTACACTGGCCCGCACGGGAATGCCGTATTTCTGATATACATCGAAGAAATGAACCGGATACCGGCGGACGGTAAAATCGGTGATATTCATCGAATCCAGGCGTTCCTGGATGCCTTCCTGGGAGCCTTCGACGATCATGCCGCTGAGATCACCTTTGACATCGGCGATCACGGTCGGCACCCCAAGTTCACAGAGCGATTCCGCAATGACTTTCAGGGTAACCGTTTTGCCGGTGCCGGTAGCCCCGGCAATCAGACCGTGCCGGTTCAGTTTGTCCGGCAGGATGAAGATTTCCTTGTCGCCTGCCTTGCCGAGCAGGATCTTGTTGTCTTTAATCATCGCATCTATCCTCCTATATCAGTCTGATACCGCCGTACGGGCGTACTTTCAGCCGCAGTGTGCAGTCTTTGCCAAAAGCTTTCTCCATTGTTTTACGGTATGTACTGACCCGCTTCAGCGGTACAAAGGCCAGAATTGTTCCGGCAAAACCGCCGCCGTGAACCCGCCAGGCACCGTCATCCTGCAGCACATGGTCACTCAGCGCCAGACCGACTGCCATGGACTGATGGGTTACATCCCAGTCCGCATAGATATTCTGCAGGTATTCATATGAAGACCGGCCGGATTCCTTAATCAGGATCAGGAATTCATCCAGATTTCCGTGCTTCAGGGCTTTGACCTGTTTCTTGGCCCGTTCGGTTTCGTTCATATAGTGGAAACTGCGCAGCCAGGCCCGGTCGCCGCACTGTTCGCGGATTGCCGGCGTCGCTTCCAGCAGTTCCTTCATGGTGCACTGGGACAGCAGTTCATGCCCCATCACCCG
>JAFRHT010000057.1 GCA_017433125.1 Solobacterium sp. | reverse complement strand
CATTCTTCCGCAGCGACTTGATATTCGTCCGGGCAATGACCTTGCCGCCGATGGCTGCCTGCACCGGGATCTCGAACTGCTGCTTGGGTATCAGTTCTTTCAGCCGGATGGTGATCTCACTGCCCCGGGCATATGCTTCCGAGCGGTGAATAATGACCGACAGGGCATCCACCGGTTCACCGTTGAGCAGGATATCCATACGGACAAGGTCTTCCTTGCGGTAGCCGATCAGTTCATAGTCGAGCGATGCGTATCCCTTTGAACAGGATTTCAGGCGGTCAAAGAAATCAAAGATGATTTCTGACAGCGGCAGTTCATATGTCAGCATATTCCGGCCGGCATCGATCACCTGCATTTCCTTGTAAATTCCCCGCTTATTCTGGCAGAGATCCATGACCGCCCCGATATATGTGTCCGGAACCATCAGTTCCGCCTTGACATACGGTTCTTCCACCCGCAGGATCCGGGAGGCTTCCGGCATTCTGGCCGGGTTGTCAATTTCAATCATCGTGCCGTCAGTCAGATAGACGTGATAGATGACGGAGGGTGCCGTGGCGATCAGGTCCAGGTTGTATTCCCTCTCCAGCCGCTCCTGCACCACATCCATGTGCAGCAGGCCAAGGAACCCGCAGCGGAAGCCGAAGCCAAGGGCCTGTGAGGTTTCCGGCTCATACTGCAGGGATGCGTCATTCAGCTGCAGCTTGTCCAGCGCTTCATGCAGGTCTTCATACCGTTTCGCGTCAGAAGGATACAGACCGCAGTAAACCATCGGATTCAGTTTCCGGTAACCTTCCAGCGGGGCCTCAGCGGGTCTGGCGGCCAGGGTAACCGTGTCACCCACCTGCACATCCCGGATGGATTTGATCGATGCCGCAAACCAGCCGACATCCCCGCAGCCAAGGGTCTGCACAGGAACCTCCTTCGGGTTGCGGATACCGGCTTCAGTAATTTCATATTCAGCCCCGGTGGCCATAAAACGGATCCGGTCACCGACATGGATTTCCCCCTGCCGGATCCGGACCAGGGCTATGACGCCGCGGTACGGATCATAAAACGAGTCAAATACAAGGGCCTGCAGCGGTGCTTCGGGATCCCCTGAGGGAGCCGGAATATCAGTTACGATCTTTTCCAGAACCTGCTCCACATTGAGGCCGGTCCGGGCTGAGATCAGCGGTGCGCCGGTACAATCCAGACCGATGATATTCTCGATTTCCGCCTTGACAACATCAGGCTGGGCATTGTTCATGTCAATCTTGTTGATGACCGGGATGATTTCCAGGTCATTATCCAGGGCAAGATATGTATTTGCCAGGGTCTGCGCCTGTATCCCCTGGGTCGCGTCCACAACCAGTACTGCGCCTTCACAGGCCGCCAGGGACCGGGATACTTCGTATGCGAAGTCCACATGACCGGGAGTATCGATCAGATTGAAAAGATAGTCCCTTCCATCCCTGGCATGATAGCTGAGCTGGACGGCATTCAGCTTGATTGTAATGCCCCGTTCCCGTTCAAGATCCATATCATCCAGCAGCTGGGCTTTCATATCCCGCTGCTGAACGGTATCGGTCATCTCGAGAATCCGGTCAGCCAGGGTCGACTTGCCGTGATCGATATGTGCTATGATACAAAAATTTCTGATATTCTTCTGATCCATTTTATCTCCAGTTATTCAAATCGATGTCCGGTCAGGGTCCGCCCCGCCCCGTTGGCAAAGGCATCTGCATTCATCCGGTTTCTGCCTTCCGGCTGCAGTTCAAGCACCCGCAGCACCCCGCCTCTGCAGGCTACCCGCATGGCGTGGTCCGCAAAGCCGAGCACCGTGCCCGGCTCCGCCTCCGTGATCGTGTCTTCCCGGCGGACCTTATGGAATTTGATCCTTTTGCCGTCGATGACGCCATAGCTGACCGGCCAGTCAATCAGCGCCCGGATATGATTGTAAAGTTCCGGCATCGCTTCTTCCTGAAAGGAGATCTTTTCTTCTTCCCGGGCAATGTTGCGGGCAATGACAACCTGGCTTTCATCCTGTTCTTCGCCCGGCAGCTTTCCCTCCAGATACAGCGGGAGGTATTCCTTCACCAGGCGGCAGGCAGCTTCCTGCAGGCGCAGATTCAGTTCTGCCATCGTTTCATCAGGGCCGATCGGCAGAACAGTTCTGGCGTAAACGCGGCCGGCGTCCATGGCTTTGACCATCTGCATGAGGCAGACCCCTGTTTCTTCATCCCCGGCCCAGACCGCATGGTGCATCGGGGCCCCGCCGCGGTACTTGGGCAGCAGGCTCGGATGGACATTGACGCAGCCGTGGACAGGATAATTCAGTATGCTTTCCGGCACCATCTGCCCATAGGCACAGGTCACGACCAGTTCCGGCTCATAACCCAGTACCTGATCGGTTTCCAGCCGCAGTTTTTCCGGCGCCAGCAGCGGGATTCCCGTTTCGGCGCAGTAAGCGGCTACCGGGGTCGGCACGATTTTGTTCTTCCGGCCGGAGGGACGGTTTGGCTGCGAAACAGCAGCGGCGATCTGATACCCTTCCTCATACAGTGTTTTCAGGATCGCGGCAGCGAAATCAGATGTTCCGAAAAAGACTGTCCTGATGTTTTTCATGCGAAACCCTCCCATTTTGCCTGTCTATTATACCGTATCTTCATTGCATTTTGAGTATCCCTTTGTTATAATTCCTATCGGCTGATCCGTAGAGGAGGTGTACTCATGGCAAACATTAAGTCTCAGAAAAAGCGTGCCTGGACCAATCAGAAGAGACAGCTGAGAAATGCTGGTCAGAAAACTGAAATCAAGACTGCTATCAAGAAGGTTCTGGCAGCCGTCGAAGCAAAGGATGCAGAAGCTGCTGCCAAGGCATATAACGAGGCGAACCATGTACTGGACAAGGGCGTTTCCAAGCATATCAAATCAAAGAACTATGCTGCGCGTCAGAAGTCCAGACTGGCTAAGGCTGTTAACGGCATTAAGTAAATAAAAGCGCTCAACCAAGGTGAGCGTTTTTATTTTGCGTATTTTTCCCAGAGCATCCTGCGGTTCAGAAGCTCCTGCTGGATGTCATCATCACGGCCCCTTTTGGCCATGATCGCTGTCAGCTTGTCGGCCTGGCGGCGGGCATACGGTTTCAGCATGTCTTTTTTTTCTGCTGTCAGCACCGGTCCGCACAGCAGCTGTTCTTCACTGTATACCGCCGGGTTAACCGTATCGATATCGAGAATGACATAGTCATGCCCGTGTTCCCGGACCAGCATTTCGTCCCGGACGGACATACCGTTCTGCATGATCCAGCGACGCATCTGCGGGACATCATCGTTGACCTGCACCAGCAGCTGCCGCAGATCCTTCAGTCTCGGCAGCGCCCGGGTCAGGATATCCATGGCGGTCCGGACCCCCATGCCGGCAATCACCGCGCAGTCACAGTCAGCCGGAACATGATCGAAGCCATCGGACAGGATCACCGGGATCTGTTCGCTGAAGCCGCAGGCCGCAATGTTTTTCCTGGCCGTATCGAGCGGGCCCCTTGCCACGTCACAGGCGTAGGCCTTTTCCGCTTTGCCCTGCTGCAGAAGCCAGAGCGGAAGCTGGGCATGATCCGTGCCGATATCAGCCACAATCATGCCCGTCCTGATCATTTCCGCAATGGTCAGTATCCGCTGGTTCATTACTTGTCGAAGAAATCCTTCAGACGCTTGGAGCGGGTCGGATGCTTGAGCTTGCGCAGTGCCTTGGCTTCAATCTGCCGGATTCTCTCTCTGGTAACGTTGAACTCCTTGCCGACTTCCTCCAGGGTTCTCGTCCGGCCGTCATACAGCCCAAACCGCAGCCGCAGGACTTTCTCTTCCCGTTCGGTCAGCCCGCTCAGGACGTTGTTGATCTCATCCTTCAGCAGCTGGTTGTTGGCATACTGGTCCGGACTCATCGCATCCTTGTCTTCGATGAAGTCACCCAGATGGGAGTCATCTTCCTCACCGATCGGGGTTTCCAGGGATACGGGTTCCAGAGCAATTTTCTGGATTTCCCGGACTTTCTCAGGCGATATATTGTCCATGCGGGCAGAAATTTCCTCGGCAGTCGGATCACGGCCGAGTTCCTGCACGAGCTGGCGCTGCACACGGGTCAGCTTGTTGATGGTTTCCACCATGTGGACCGGAATCCGGATGGTCCTGGCCTGGTCGGCAATCGCCCTGGTAATCGCCTGACGGATCCACCAGGTGGCATAGGTACTGAATTTGAAACCTTTCGTATAGTCAAACTTCTCTACGGCCTTGACAAGTCCCATATTGCCTTCCTGAATCAGATCCAGGAACAGCATGCCGCGGCCGACATATTTTTTTGCAATGGATACAACCAGACGCAGGTTGCTGGAGATCAGGATATTCTTGGCTTCCATATCACCCTGTTCGATCCGCTTGGCAATCTCCGGCTCATCCTCCGGCTTCAGCAGCGGGACACGGCCGATTTCCTTGAGGTACATTTTTACCGGGTCATTCAGCTGCACACCGGAACTCTTTCCGCCGTAAGCACTGGATTCGGAAATTACGGCAAGATCAATAATATCTGTCTCGCTGTCCTCTTCCTCACTCTCCTCGCTGTCAAGAAGATCCATTTCCTCTTCTTCGAGTTCTTCGATATCTTCATCTTCGGAAACTTTAATGTTCTCCGCGGCAAACCAGTCCCACAGGCCATCCATTTCATCATCCGGCAGGTCCAGGTGTTCCAGCGAAGCCAGTATATCCTTCTGATAGATAGCCCCGTCCGCGCCGAAGACATGGCGGTACTCTTCCTTCAGTTCATCCAGGGTCTTGTAGACCTTGGCCTTGCCTTCCAGCCGGAATACTTCAATGGCTGTCTTTTTGTGGACTTCACCATGGTATTCTGCTTCTGCCGGGCCGGCTTTCTGCACCGGGGCAGCGGCTTCTTCTTTCTTCTCCGGTCCCGGTACCTGTGCTTTCGCTGTCATTTCTGTTTCAGTGTCCTGCAGCGGGACTACCGGTTCGGGCGCATCGGTTTCCCCGTCCGTTTCAATGAGCAGATCCTGCCGGAGAAGCTTCTCCATCATGGCGTTATGAACGTCCATTTCCAGTTTCTGATCACGGCGGGCCCGGGTCGCCTTGCGCTGTGCCCGCAGCCGTTCCTTGGCACTGCCGGCAGCACTCTTCTTTTCGGAGGCTGAAACGGTTTCATTAACCTTTGCAGTCTCACTGTTGGCCGTTTCAGTTGCTTTCGGTGCTGTTTTCTTCATCGATATACCCCCTTAACTCAATCAGGCATTCCTGATATTCCTTCAGCAGAACTTCTCTGCTGGTTGCGTTCATCGGCTGCTGCAGCTGCCGCCGGAAAGCCTCTGCCTGGGCTTCCTTGATACTGATGCGGACTTTGCGCACAGCGCCGTCAAATACTTTTTCATCGTATGGCAGTTCATATGCCCAGCCGGTTGCCAGCCGGGACAGCAGGCGGCGGATTTCCTCGTTCTCTGCCTTGTCCATCAGCGCTGCCGGTTCAGTATGGCCCAGCCGTCTCTGCTGATCGATCACCATCATGGCGGCGGTGTTGCGCTGCGGATCAGTCAGGTAACCGAGTTTTTCCTCAAACCTGGCTGCCGCTTCCGGATGTGCCATCATCTGGGCCAGGATCAGTTCTTCCGCTTCCTCTGCCCCGTCCCTTGTCCGGGCTGCCGCCGGCCGCGGCCGGACCTGTTTCGGCACTTCCTTCTTCTGGTATTCCAGCCGGAAACCGCTGATTTCCCCGACAACTTCGGTGAAGTGCTGACGGTCCAGTTCATCAGTCAGTGTGTCGATCTCGGCCTGGGCTTTGCGGACAAATTCCCGCCGTTCCTGGTAGTTTTCAAAATTAGTCTGCTTTTTCAGATACTCGATGGCAAATTCCATCCAGGTCAGTTTCTGTCTCTGCAGCTGCTGCAGTCCTTCCGGGCCCTCCTTCCGCAGGATCTCATCAGGATCCATGCCGGTATCGTTGCGGATTACGGAGATCTGACAGCCGGCCGCCATTGCCATTTTGGCTGCCCGCCAGGTGGCATTCTGGCCTGCCTGGTCGCCGTCATAGCAGAAGACCAGTTCCGCGGCCGAGCTCTTCAGCAGACGGATCTGCTGTTCGGTACAGGAAGTACCGAGCGTGCAGACGCAGTTTTCAATACCGGCCCGCCAGAACGCGATCACATCGGTTACACCTTCACAGATGATCATCTGCCCTTCCCTGCGGGCCGGACCGCGGGCCCGGTGGTAGTTATAGACGAGATCGCCCTTGCGGAAAAGTTCCGTGTCATTCGTATTTATGTATTTGGACGGGTTGTTCCTGTCAATGGTCCGGGCTGAGAAGCCGATTGGCCGGCCCTGGGGATCATGAACCGGGAAGGTAATCCGGTCACTGAAGACATCGTGCAGGCCGCCGGGCGACGTCCGGACAACATTGACGCTGACCAGATCACTGTCGCTGTAACCCTTCGCGTGCAGGAAGCGGTACAGCTGATCCCGGGCCGGCAGCCAGCCGATCTGGAACTGTTCCCTGGTCTTCTGGTCCAGCCCGCGCTGTTCCAGATAATCACGGTATTGTTTTCCCTCTTCCGTATTCATCTGATACATGGAATAACGGATGGTTTCATCAAGAATCCGGTACAGTGTTTCCCGGTGCGGGTCTTCCGGTTTCTTCTGGGCTGCCGGATCAACCGACAGCGGATAGCCGACCAGTCTGGCCACTTCAGCAACAGCTTCGGGAAACGAGACCTTTTCGAAATTCTGTACGAATGTGAAGACATTCCCGCCGGCACCGCAGACAAAACACTTGTAAATCTGCCGGTCGGGCGATATGGACATGGACGGGGAATGGTCATCATGAAACGGACAAAGGGCAACATAGGATTTGCCCTTTTTATTCACCGGTAAATAGTGGCCGATGACCTCGACGATATCTGCCCGGTTTCGTACCGCAGTGATTTCTTCATCGCTGATTAATGCCATTCATTTCCTCTGCAAAACGGATCAGAAACGGATTGCCTGATTGATCTTTGCGCGGACTTCTTCCACCGTCAGCCGTTCCTGCTGCATAGTGTCGCGGTAACGGATGGTAACGGTGCCGTCCACGGTTGTCTGTTCATCGACAGTGATGCAGAACGGTGTGCCGATTTCGTCCTGCCGGCGGTAACGCTTGCCGATCGAACCGGATTCATCGTATTCGCATTCGAAGTCGTAGGACAGGTCTTTCCGGATATCCTTAGCCAGTTCGCTGTAGGTCTTGCGCAGCGGCAGGATAGCAGCTTTGACCGGGGCCAGAACCGGATGGAAGTGCATGACGATTCTTGTGTCACCGCTGGCCAGTGTCTCTTCATCATACGCATCCGTGAAGAACATGAAGAACAGGCGCTCGACGCCGACTGCCGGTTCGACACAGTACGGAACATACTTTTCGTTGGTAACCGGATCAAGGTATTCCAGGTTCTCGCCGGAGAACTTCATGTGCTGTGACAGGTCATAGTCTGTCCGGTCGGCGATGCCCCAGAGCTCACCCCAGCCCCACGGGAACTTGTATTCGATATCGGTTGTGCCCTTGGAATAGAAGCTGAGTTCTTCCGGTGTATGGTCACGGAAGCGCAGGTTTTCGGCATTGCCGCCCAGGCTCAGGATCCAGTCCATGCAGAACTGCCGCCAGTACGGGAACCAGTCATCATCCGTGCCCGGCTGGCAGAAGAATTCCATTTCCATCTGCTCGAATTCACGGGTGCGGAAAATGAAGTTGCCCGGAGTAATTTCATTACGGAAGGACTTGCCGATCTGGCCGATGCCGAACGGCAGCTTCTTGCGGTATGCCCGCTGAACATTCTTGAAATCAACGAACATGCCCTGGGCTGTTTCCGGCCGCAGGTAAACCGTGCTCTTGGCATCTTCCAGGGTGCCCATGAAAGTCTTGAACATCAGATTGAACTTGCGGATCGAAGTAAAGTCATGCGCCCCGCAGTCCGGACACGGGATATGGTGCTCCGTGATGAACTGTTCCATCTGTTCGTTGGACCAGCCTTCCGGATTCACTTCACCGTTCGTGAAATTGACGATCAGGTGATCGGCTCTGTGCCGCGTCTTGCACTGCTTGCAGTCCATCAGCGGATCCGAGAAACCGGCCAGATGTCCGGAAGCCTCCCATACCCGCGGGTTCATCAGAATTGCCGCCTGGATCTCAACGTTATTCGGGTCTTCCTGGATGAACTTTTTCTGCCAGGCCCGCTTGATGTGATCCTTCAGCATGACACCGTAAGGACCGAAATCCCATGTATTGCTCAGGCCGCCGTAGATTTCCGAGCCCTGGAACACAAAGCCGGTCTTCTTCGCGTGCGAGACGATTAAATCAAATGTCTTTTCCATAAAAATCAGTCCTCCGTTGTCTAATTAATAGTGAAACGCTAGCAGTATAGCATTTTTTCGGCGCTCATTCAATGGCATTCAGGCGCTGATAGAATGCAAACGAGCGGATTTCCAGCCCGGCGTGCAGGCGCAGAATATCTATCAGCACGGCCACATCGTCCCCGGCTTTTTCAATCAGTCCGTCAAGCCTGCCGATCTGGTCCAGGGAAACTTTGTTCAGCAGCCGGAACTGCCGCAGGCGGGTCACACTCTGCCGGGGTACATTCAGTTCGGCCGCATGGGCCGCGCAGACAAAACCGCCGGCACCTGCACTGATACCGACCACATGCACATCCCCGCACACCGCGCAGCCGTCCGCTGCCGGTGCCAGTCCGGCCTCCTGCAGCATATCACTGATATATACGGCCAGCAGCACATCCGGATCCGTCCCGCCGTTCAGCATCGCCAGGGCCTGGTCCGTCTCCCTGTAAAAACGGGCGGCCGTTTCGGCATCCAGGGTGTCATAGGCCAGCAGATCACATACTTCGCACACCACTGCAGCCGCGGCGGAAAGCACCAGGTCTTCGTGCAGGTGCCGGTACAATTTCACCGTGCGGGCATTCTGCAGGCGGAAGATTGTCCGTCCGTCCTTGTAATCAAACAGGAATTCGATACGGGCATACGGCATCAGGCTGGCTGCGTTTTTGCTGGTCAGTTTCCTGGCCCCGTGGGCGACCAGTGAAATCTTGCCGTATGCGGCTGTCATCACAGTCAAAAGAACCGCGTTTTCGCGGTAATCTGTCTGTTTCAGAATCAGTCCTTCAATGCGGTCACTCATCAATATTCCCGTAGCCGTATTCTGTAATGCGGTGATCCCGGTCACGCCATTCTTCTTCCACCCGGACATACAGATCCAGGGCCACCGGCGCACCAAGGAGTTTCTCCAGTTCCTTTTCCGACTGGCTGATGATCCGGCCGATCATCCTGCCCTGCCGGCCGATGACAATGGCTTTCTGGCCCTGCTTTTCCACCATGACCAGCGCCCGCACTTCATAGTGATCTTCCGCAAAGCGGCTGTCCTCTACAAGTACGGCGGTGGCATGCGGCACTTCTTCTTCCGTGCAGTACAGGATTTTTTCCCGGATCAGTTCGGCCATGCGGAAATTCAGCGGTTCCGCATTGGTCATATCCTGCGGATACATCGCCTCCCCTTCCGGCAGATACTTCAGCGTCGTTGCAATCAGGTCTTCAAAGTCTCCCTGCTTCGCGGCGGAGACCGGGAAGAACTCGGCAAAATCATAGCGTTTCTGCCATGAAGAAAGAACCTTCAGCACTTTCTCCCGCGGCATCAGGTCAATTTTGTTCAGCAGCAGGAAAACCGGCACATCCAGCTGGCGGATCATGCGCAGGACATATTCATCCCCGGAGGAATACGGCACACTGCCGTCCACCACCAGGTACACGACATCAACCCCCTGGATGACATTGCTGGCCTGCCTGTTCATGCGGGTTTCCAGCCGATGTCCGGGCTTGTGGATGCCCGGGGTATCCGTAAAGATAATCTGGGCATCCTTCAGATTGAGAATGCCGCGGATCTCACTGCGGGTGGTCTGCGGTTTGGGCGAAACAATTGCCAGTTTTTCCTGCAGCAGGGCGTTGAGGAGTGTGCTTTTGCCGGCATTCGGACGGCCGGCCAGGGCGACAAAACCCGACTTCATCGGATCACGTCCTCCATGGTAAACTGCATCGGCAGCAGTTCCGTCATATTGGTGGTCATCTCATCATACCCGTTGCTCAGATAGATCGGTGTATCACCCTTCAGCAGTTCGCTCAGCACCTGCCGGCAGATTCCGCACGGGGCCGCAATCCGCTCACCGTCACTGACGATGGCCAGGGCCTCGATCGTATCTTTCCGGTAGCCTCTGGAATAAGCCGCAAATACCGCGCTCCGCTCCGCACAGTTGGTTGCTCCGTATGAGGCGTTTTCAATATTGGCACCCCAGAAGACCGTGCCGTCTGCAGTCAGAACGGCTGCCCCGACATGGTATTTCGAATAAGGCGCATAGGCATTTTCCATTGCCTTGAACGCTTCCGCAATCAGTTCTTCCTTTGTCATTGTATTCCTCCCAGATGCCGGATCAGGATCAGACCGGCTGTTATCAGGGCCGTCAGGGATGCCGCCAGCACGCCGCCGGCCGCCAGGTCCTTGATTACCCGGATTCTTTCGTCATATTCTTCCGTAATCAGATTGCATGTCTTTTCCACGGCGCTATTGAAAATCTCTGCCGTCAGCACCATGCCGATGCAGATGACCACGGCCAGCCATTCTGCTGATTCCAGCCTGAGCACTATCCCGGCCGCTGCAGCAAGCAGGGCCAGGAAACACTGGGTCCGGAACGACGGATCCCGCAGGGCCAGGCCCAGGCCATGAAAGGCCGGCCCGAATTTCCGTTTCATGACCGGCTGACCAGCGGATCGAGAATTTTTTCCTGCAGGCTGAACATTTCTTTCTCCTCTTCCGCCGTCATATGATCATACCCCAGACAGTGCAGCAGGCCATGGGTAAAAAGGAAACCATATTCCCGCGCTTCGCTGTGTCCGTATTCACGGGCCTGGCGGCGGGCATAATCGATATTGATAAACAGGTCACCGAGATCCTTTGTTTCTTCTTCGATCAGCGGCATATCATCATCCTGGACGGCGAAACTGATCACATCGGTCGGCCGGTCAATGCCGCGGTAATCCCGGTTAATGCTATGGATCGTACGTGAGCGCACGAAAGTGACGGAGATCTCCAGATCCCGGGTAAGCCCGAGAACCGTTTCCGCCGAGGCTGCGATGGCTTCAAACAGCGGCCGGTAGATTTCCGCCGGTTGATTGGTACGGTTGATAAAAGTGATGATCATGTCAGGCCTGTCTCTCGTAGCGTTCGATAATCTTCTGCACCAGCGGATGGCGGACCACGTCATCACTGCTCAGATGGATGATGCGGATTTCCTCGACATCATTCAGGATCCGGGCAGCGTTGATCAGGCCGCTTTCCGTGCCGCTGCGCAGGTCAATCTGCGTGATGTCGCCGGTAATGACCATGCGGCTGCGGAAACCGAGCCGGGTCAGGAACATCTTCATCTGGGCCGGGGTCGTATTCTGTGCTTCGTCAAGGATGACAAAGGAATCATCCAGAGTACGGCCGCGCATGTAGGCAAGCGGGGCAATTTCAATCGTACCCTTTTCAATCAGCTTTTCAGTCTGCTCCACCCCGAGCATGTCATGCAGGGCATCATAGAGCGGCGTCAGGTACGGATCAACCTTTTCCTTGAGGTCTCCAGGCAGGAACCCGAGACTCTCACCTGCCTCCACGGCCGGGCGGGTCAGCACAATCCGCTTGATATCCCCGCGTTTCAGGGCTGAGACAGCTTCAATGACTGCCAGGAATGTTTTGCCGGTGCCGGCCGGACCGATCGCGAAGACGACCGCATGGCTGTGCATGGCCTTGACAAAACTCATCTGGCCTTTGGTTTTCGGGGCGATGGCTTTCCCGGTCAGCGTCCGGCCGATTACCATGCCGGACAGTTCGTCAAACCGGATATTCTCATTCCTCGCTACCAGCCGGCAGGCATAAATGACATCCTGTTCGGATACCGGCTGATTCTTCCGGGCCACTTCATAAAGGGCCATCAGTACTTCCTGGATCTGCTTGGCTTCACTCTCCGAGCAGTCCTTGATGGTAAATGTATTGTCGCGGAACACGATCTCCTTGCCGAAGCACTCCGAAAGCACTTCAAGATTGCGGTCATCGGTTCCGATCAGGCTCATTGCCTGGGTGCTGTTCATATCTTCCAGAATGACTGTTCTGTCCAAAACGAAATCCCCCCTCCGTTTTCTTCACTATTGTAAAGCACAATTCATCATGAGGCAAAAAAAGAAGCTTTTCAGCTTCTTATTTTCCCCGTCTTCTGGCCTTGCGCGCAGCTTCACTCTTCAGCTTTCTCTTGACGCCCGGCTTCACATAGTACTCTCTCTTGCGAGCCTCAGCAAGGGTTCCGTTGCGTGATACCTGACGCTTGAAACGGCGCAGTGCATCATCCAGATTTTCGTTTTCCTTCAGGACAACTCTTGGCATTTTATTCCCCCCTTCCTGATCAAAGCAGTAATATAGTACCAAAACTGATTTGAAAAAGCAATTGCTCAGGAAAGATTTTTGCCTTCTTCCTCCATCAGCTGTACACCGCGGCTGGTCCCGATCCGCTCGGCCCCGGCAGCGATCATGGCCAGGGCATCCTCACGGCTGCGGACCCCGCCGGCTGCCTTGACACGGCACTTGTCACCGACCGTTTCCTTCATGAGCCTGACATCGGCCAGGGTTGCCCCGCCGGTCGAGAAGCCCGTGCTGGTCTTGACGAAATCCGCGTCGCTGGCCATGGCATCTTTGCACGCCCTGACCTTTTCCTCATCGGTCAGCAGGCAGGTTTCGATGATAACCTTGAGAATCTTATGGCCGATCGCGTACTTGCAGTCCTTGATTTCCTTTTTGACATACTCATCATCACCGTCCTTGAGCTTGCCGATGTTGATGACCATGTCGACTTCATCGGCTCCCATCTTAACGGCTGCTTCAAAAGCTTCAAAGCCCTTGATTTCCGTAGCCACAGCACCCAGCGGGAAACCGATTACAGCGCAGATTCTGACCCCGCTGTTTTCCAGCTCGCGGCGGCATACGGGAATCCAGCAGGAATTGACGCAGACAGCCGCAAAATTGTACTTTTTCGCTTCCTCACAGAGCTTGACGATATCTGCCTCGGTGGCATCCGCCTTCAGCAGGGTGTGGTCAATATAACGGTTCAGTTCGATAGCCATAGTATTTACTCTCCTTTATAGAACCAGTACTTCTCAATGACTTCCCGGGAGATGGCGTCATCGCCTTCATAGGGTTCCCGGCCGAAGTCACGGTAGATGAATTTTTCGTCCCCTTTGCCCATGATGATGATCGTATCACCCGGACCGGCCAGTTCCACAGCCTGCCGGATAGCATCATAGCGGTCTTCGATGACCACATAAGGGGTTTTGCCGATGCCGGAAGCGATATCATTGCAGATATCGGAAATCTTCTCATTGCGCGGATCATCTTCCGTCAGGATGATCATGTCGGCATATTGATCCAGCAGTTTGCCGAAGACCGGCCGCTTGGCGGTATCACGCTTGCCGGCTGAACCGGTAATGGCAATAATCCGGTGATCCTTGGGGGTAATGGCCGAGGCATACTGACAGAGTTTTTCGATGCCGTCAGGCGTATGCGCAAAGTCCACAATAACATTGAACGGCTGTCCGAGATCAATCCGCTCCATGCGGCCTTCCACCTGCCGGATGTTCTTCAGGGCCGCAATAATCTGCGTCATGGCCAGGCCCGTTTCCTTCAGGGCCGCAATGGCCCCGACCAGGTTGTAAATGTTGAACTTGGCTACCAGGTTGGTTTCCAGTTCATATTCCATGCCGCTGCAGCGCAGCGAGAAGATTGTCCGGTCTTTATAGAGGGTATACCGGGTCACTTTATAATCGGCATCATTATCAATACCGTATGTGACTACTCTGGCCCGGGTATCCGCCACAATCCGCTTGCCGTAGGGATCATCCGCGTTCGTTACGGCCACGGCCTCTTCCTTCAGCATGTCAAACAGCCGTTTCTTGGCCGCGAAATAGTTCTCCATTGTCCCGTGGTAGTCAAGGTGGTCATGGGTCAGGTTGGTATAGATCACCGCATCGAAATCGATGCTGTCCACCCGGCCCTGGTCGATGCCGATACTCGAAGCTTCCACGGCACAGGCCTTGATCCCGGCCCCGTACATGTCTTTGAGAATGCCGTGCAGGTCGTCGATGTCCGGGGTGGTCAGCAGCGGCGGCAGCTTCACATTGCCGTATTCGATCGCAATCGTGCCGATATAGCCGGCCGGCATGTATTCATTCAGCAGGTCGCGGATGAAGCAGGACGTTGAACTCTTGCCGTTGGTGCCGGTCACGCCGTAGATCTTCATCTTGTGGCTCGGATAGCCGTAGAAGGCGTCAGCCACTTTGTTGAAAACCGCGTTGACATCCTTGACCCGCAGATAGGTCACATTGGGATCTTTGTCTGCGACAGGTTCGGAATGCACAATCACCCTGGCACCGTTCTGGATTGCCTGCGGAATGAATTTATGCCCGTCATTCATCATGCCGCGGACACAGAAGAAGATGGAATCCGGCCGCTTTTTCCGGCTGTCAGCCATCAGGCTTTTGATTTCAATGTCCGGTACATTTTCAAACAGTTCCCTAAGATTCACTCTGATTCACTGCCTTTCCATATAATTGATGATCCTGAAGTTCACTGATCAGAATCGTTGCCATTTCCCCGGCCGGGTGAACACCGCTGACCCGGACCGGCAGATACTCCGACGTATGGCCGGCGGTAAAGCCGTCCCGCGCGGTTTCATACAGCACCAGGGCTGTCCTGCCAAGCCAGCCGGCTTTATAGATATCATACAGTTCCTCCGAGATAGCCATGCACTCGGCAGCCCGGCGCTTCTTCACATCCGGCGCCACATGCCCGTTCAGCTTCTCCGCCGCCGTACCGCTGCGCAGGCTGTACGGGAAAACGTGCAGGAAGGAGAACCGGCACCGGCGCAGGAAATCGCAGGTCTGACGGTGTTCTGCCTCGGTTTCCTGCGGGAAGCCTGTAATCAGGTCAGCCGAGATGGAGATATCCGGAAGTACCTCACGGATCTTTTCTATTCTAGCATAATACGCTGCCGTGTCGTACGGCCGGTTCATACGCTGCAGAACCGTATCACAGCCCGACTGCAGGGGAATGTGCAGGTGTCTGGCAACCCGGCTGTCCTGCTGCATAAGTCCGAGCAGTTCGTCATCAATCTCCGTGATTTCGATGGAGGAAATGCGCAGCCGCTCCAGTCCCGGGGCAGACGCAAGGATCCGCTTCATCAGCTGGGCCAGGCTCACGCCGTATTCCCTGCCGTAACGGCCGGTATGGATGCCGGTCAGCACGATTTCCCGGTGGTTTTGGGCCAGTTTCCGGGCTTCACGGATGACATCATCCGGCGCCATGGAACGCTCCCGTCCGCGGGCATAGGGAATCACGCAGTAGCTGCAGAACTGATTGCAGCCGTCCTGCACTTTCAGATAGGCCCTGGACTGATATTCAAAGCGGTCCATGCCCATTTTTTCAAACGGCATGTCCTGCATGTCGGTCAGGTGCCGGACCGGAACACCGGTCTGCCGGTATTCTTCGACAAACGCAGGAATCTTTGTCTTATCGGCTGTGCCGACCAGAACCTCAACATCCCCGAGCACATCCGGATCAATCTGCACGTAGCATCCGGCTACCGCCACAATCGCATCCGGGTTTTTGCGGCGGGCCCGGTGGACCATCTGCCGGCTCTTCTGGGCGGCTGTGTTGGTCACGGCACAGGTAAAAATCACCGCTACGTCACAGGCTTCCCCGAACTCTGTCCGTTCATATCCGGCTGCTTCAAACAAGGCCGCGACACTTTCGCTTTCATAGGCGTTGACCTTGCAGCCGAGGTTCATAATACTGAATTTCATTCTGCCCCGCTTTCTGCCCGTTCCGCCAGCACACTGCCCGCATAGATGGCTGCTGTTTCCGCCCGCAGGATCCGCCGGCCAAGACTCACAGTGATAAAACCGGCCTGCAGCAGTCTTTCCGCTTCTTCCGCCGCAAAACCGCCTTCCGGTCCGATTACAACCGTACAGGCTTCCGCCAGCGGCACCGTGCTCAGCCGGGCAGCCTCGAGTCCGGCCTTTTCATAAGCCAGCAGGCCGGTTCCCCGCTTCATGGCGGCCAGTTTCTCAAATGGAACAATCCCGGTCAGTTCAGGAATCCGGTCCCGTTTGCACTGTTCGCTTGCTTCCTGCAGGATGGTGCGCCAGCGTTCCAGCTGACGGTCAATCCGCTCATTGCGGGCATGCACAACACAGCGGGAAGACTCAAACAGGATGATCCGGCTGACCCCGAGTTCCGCTGCTTTCTGCAGCACCAGTTCCAGTTTCTCCCGCCGGATCAGGGCCATGGCCAGGGTTATATCCAGCGGCAGTTCCTTAGATACAGGATCGATCCCGATAACTTCGGCAGTCATTTTTCTGCCAGCCCTGTGGACAACAGCAAAATAACCCTGCCCGTCATAGACAAGCCGGATTGTCTCTCCATCCATGCGCAGAACCGTGCCGGCATGATGGGCCTGTTCAGGCGTCAGTTCATATGTCCCGCCGCTTTCCAGCGGCTGATCTGCAAAATACTGCTGCATCGTCTCACCAGTATCCTATTCTAGCATAGTTATGACATTTAGGTTTCCCCCGTCATGCCGAAGATGTTAGAATAGTAGTCACAGGGAGTTGATACTATGAGAAAAATGATGATAGGCGTCACCTGCAGATCCGGTGAAGTATACGGTCTGCATTCCTACTACGATTTCAGTTCTTACTTCAAATATGTGCAGATGGCCGGCGGCCTGCCGGTGATGCTGCCGATTCTTGACGAAGAGGAGGCCATGGCTGCTGCCGAAGGCCTTGACGGACTGCTCATTACCGGCGGCGAGGATATTGAACCTTCTCTGTACGGTCAGGAAAATACCGCCAGTGCTGTGCCGGAAATCGGCATTGATATGACTGACATCTACCTGTACCGGGCTTTCATTTCACTGAATAAGCCTGTGCTGGGCATCTGCCGCGGCATGCAGGTAATCAATATCGCTGAAGGCGGGGACATGGTTCAGGATATTCCGACGGCCGGCCGAGGTTTCAATGTACATCACCAGTTCAAACTGGATCCGCCGGTTATGGACCGTTCCCAGCCGGCCCATATGGCGCGCTTTGTGCCGGGTTCCCGCATGCACGCCATTTTCGGCGATGAACACGGTGTCAATTCATTCCATCATCAGGCAGTGGACAAAGTGGCCGATTGCTTCACTATCACCGGTGTGTCGCCGGACGGTGTCACGGAAGCATTTGAAAATAAACTGGTGACCGCGGTCCAGTGGCATCCTGAACGCATGATCACCGATGAAATGCATAAGGAAATTATCCGCCGTTATCTGAAGGAATGTGAATCAGCGGCGCAGCAGACCCTCTAAGGTCTCAATCACATAGGTCGGATGGACATCATGTTCCATCATATCGAAGGAATCGTCCATGCCGGCTGTCACGAAAATCGAACGGATTCCGAAGGTGTTGGCACTGCGGACCTCACGGTCCAGGTCTGAGGTAATCAGAACAGTCTGCTCGCTCAGCGCGTTGAGATACTGCATGGCATGGCGGATCAGCATGGTATCCGGCATATCTGCATGCATGGCCTGCGTCGAAGCTGCGTATTCCAGCATACGGACAATGGAACCTGCCCCCGGGTAAGGTTCCTTTTTTCTGCGTACCAGACGCCGGGCATCTGTTTCCACAATCACTGCCCCCTGCTCGATCAGCCGCAGGGCATAACTGTATTCCATATCGGAAATCTCAGGGCTCATGCCGACAAAAAGCCAGTCTGCCCGGTCAAGATCCACGGAAAAACCGGCCAGCCGCAGGATTTCCCGCATGCCGCGTCCGCCCAAATAGCCGGCCATACGTTTCTTCGGATACATCTGCAGGATTTCATCGGCCGCGGCCATGACGGTCGTATAGAACATGGAAGGCATAATCCCGCGGAAGCCCTGACCTTCCAGATAATCCGTCAGTTCCTGCAGCGTTCTCTGGGACTGATTGGTCAGAATGGCAAACGGGATTCTTTCCCGCACCAGCGCCGCGAAAAACTCCCGTGAGCCGGGAGCCGGACGGCCGTCAATCATCAGTGTCGAAAACGAAATCAGAAATGTATTTGCCAGCATCGTTTTGAAATCTCCGGGTGATCATCACCCTGTTATGCTATCATTATACAGAACCAAACGGGAATTGCATGAAGATCTGGAAAAAAATACTGATTGTACTGGGAGTGCTGCTGCTGTCAGCCGGGATCATGGCCTGGGACGCTTTTTATTCTGCTCCTTCACGTTTCAATATCCGTTATGAAACGCTTTCTTCCATCTATATTCCGGGACAGTTGGATGATATCAGCATCCTGTTCTTTACCGATCTCGACTACGGGCCGTTCATGGATGAAACCCGGCTGCGGAAGCTGGTGGATACGATCAACGGACTGGCGCCGGATGTGGTTGTCTTCGGCGGTGATCTGACCGATCAGTCGGTTAAAACGATCAATGCCTCAGCCCGCCAGATCCTGACGAAGAATCTTGCGGCCATTAATGCCCCGCTGGGCAAGTTTGCGGTATACGGGGACAACGACTGTATCAGTCAGCAGAAAACCACCGCAACAGCGGAAATCCTGTATGCAGCTGATTTTGAAATCCTGACCAATGCCAGCGTCAAGCTGCGCAACACCGGTTCGGAATCTGTCGCGCTGGTGGGAATCGGCAACGGGATCAATGTGTACCAGGATATATCCGCCGCCTATGCCAACGTGCCCCGCACCGCCTACGCCATAACGGTCTGCCATACACCGGATACCGCCGCCCGGGTGCCGGTTGACATCACCAAGTATTTCCTGGCCGGGCACAGCCTGGGCGGACAGGTCTACTGGTTCTTCAACTCACTGTACAAGCCGGCCATGACAGATGTCTATTTCCGGGGTAAATATACCGTCAATGGTACTTTCACGCTGGATGTTTCTTCCGGCACCGGTACGACCGCCCGGGATGTGCGCTTCCTCAGCAACGCGGAAGTCGTTCTTTACCGGCTTGAACATAAAGTTCTGACGGATACCGGCCAATGAAAAATCATCCCGCAGGATGATTTTTTTCTGTTTCATCGCAGTGCCTTGACCAGTTTTTTCGCGTATTTGTGCCGGTCGGCGGCAGAACAGTTGCTGATCTGTGACAGCAGTTCATAGATTTTCAGTTTCTGATTGGTTGTGTAGGTCCGGTCAATTTCCACAGCCCGGACAATCACATTCAGATGGTCCAGGAATTCCTGTTCGGTCATTTTCTCACCGGCCTTGAAGATCTGTTCAAACTGCTCGGCAACACCGTTATTATGTGATCTTGAAAACAGTCCCATGTTTTTCTCCCTTACAGGAAATCTTCCTGTTTCTCTTCTTCGCAGGAAACCGTGATGGTTTCGCGCTCTCTGACGCAGGCCTCTGTCATGGCCCGGTAATCAAACCGTTCTTCCAGTTTCTCTGCCTTCTCCGCGGTCGGTTTGGTAACCGGGTTTTTCGGATCAAAGATTGTGCAGCAGTCTTCAAACGGCAGGATGGATGTTTCATACGTGCCGAGCTGTCTTGCCATGTTGATGATCTCCACCTTATCCATACAGGCCAGCGGCCGCAGAATCGGTGTGCTGACAACAGCATTGATGCAGGCAATGCTTTCGAGTGTCTGGGAAGCGACCTGGCCGACGCTTTCGCCGGTGCCGATCACCAGGCAGCCCCGCTCACGGGCAATCTGTTCGGCGATCCGGAACATCATGCGGCGCATCAGCGTAACCGCATAGGGATCCCCGGCATGCTTGTAGATGGCCAGCTGCAGATCCGTGAAATTGACGATATGCACCTTCATCTTTCCCTGGTAGATGCTCAGCATCCCGGCCAGGTCAAGGACTTTCTGCCGGGCATTATCCGATGTATATGGCGGAGAGGCAAAGTGTACTGCTTCCACCTCAATACCGCGCTTCATGATCTGCGCCGCAGCCACCGGTGAATCAATGCCGCCTGACAGCATGACCAGGCACTTGCCGTTGATACCGGTCGGATAGCCGCCGGCCCCCGGGATCTTCTCGGAAGTCAGATATGTCCGGTCCGCGTGGACTTCAATCTGAATCAGGAAATCCGGATTGTGGACATCAACTTTATGTTCCGTGTTCTTCAAAATCTCCGCGGCCACCGCACGGTTGATGCCGTCACTGTTGAGCGGGAATGTCTTGTCATGACGGCGGGCCTTCACCTTGAAGGTTTTTCCCCCGGCTTCCACGGCAATCTGCAGGCAGGCCTTTTTGATCGCCTCAAGATCCGACGGTACAGATTCTGTAAATGAGAATGAACTGATGCCGTAGACTTTCTGCAGGCGCTCACGGATGATCTGCGGATCCTCATCGTTCATTTCAATGTAGATCCGGTCATAGGTGCGCCGGTATTTCAGATCCGGGAAATCTTTCAGGATCCGTCTGATATTCTGATCCAGACGGCGGATGAAATCCTTGCGGTTCTTCCCCTTTGTGGTCAGTTCCCCGTACCGGATCAGGACTGTATCATATCTTCCCATAACGTTTTGTGATCTCCTTCAGTTCCTTCAGAAACGCATCCACTTCCGCGATTGTATTCAGGTATGAAAAACAGACGCGGATACAGCTGGATGCGCGGCGGTCACTGAAGCCCATGGCTTTCAGGACATAGCTGGTGTTGGCAGACTTGCTTTCACAGGTGCTGCGGGCACTGACCATGAAGCCCCGGCTGTTCAGGGCATTCTGCATGACTTCGCTGGGAATGGCCTCATAGGAAAAGTTGATGATGCAGTCCAGGGCATTGGCCGGACTGTTGATCTCCGCCCCGTTAATCTCCCGCAGACCCGCCAGCATCCGCTCATGCAGGGCATGGATATGATCGCGGTGCGCCGCTTCGTTTTCCAGCGCCAGCCGCAGGGTCTTGGCAAAGACCATATTCGCGAAGGCATTGCTGGTGCCGCCCCGCTGCCCCATTTCCTGTTCCCCGCCGTTGATCAGCGGTTCAAACGGCACATGTTTCCGTTTGACAAGCAGGCCGCTGCCCTTCAGCCCTTCCAGTTTATGCGCCGATACGGAAGCCATATCTATATCAGTAAGATCCACCGGAATCTTCCCCATGGACTGGGTCAGGTCCGCATGCATATACGCGTGTGATCTGGTCCTGACGATCCGGCCGATTTCATTGATCGGGTTGATCGCCCCGGTTTCGTTGTTTACATGCATGACGGAAACCAGGCATGTATCTTCATCCAGTGCCTTCACCAGATCATCTACAGATACCGTACCAGCCGGCGTGACCGGCAGATAGGTAACCCGGCAGCCGAACAGTTTTTCCATCTGCCGGCAGGCACCAAGGATGCTGGAATGCTCCACCTGTGTTGTAATGATATGCTTCTTTTCCGACATGGCCAGGGCTACCCCTTTGATGGCCGCGGAATTTGATTCACTGGAACCGCTGGTAAACATGATGTCTTCGGCCTGAACACCTAAAAGCCCAGCAATGGATAACCGGGCTTTTTCAAGCATTCGACTGATTTCCGAGCCTTCTGAGTAAAGGGACTCACTGTTGACGAAATATTTCTCCAGAAGCCGCTCGTAGGTTGTCAGTACTTCGGGATGAATCCGGGTCGTACTGGCATTGTCAAAATACACTCTAGGCTGCACTCTTGGCATTCTCCTTGATCATGTTTTCGTAGTTCCCCGGGTGAATCTTCTCGATTGTCGCGATGGCAATCGTCAGGGCCTGGGTATACTCGCCATTGCGGAAGCTCAGTTCGGAACGGGTCAGTTCGGAATCGATATCCGCATAAGTGGAACGGTACCGGTTGCCGAAGACAATGGTATTTTCCACCATGATGACGGTTGCGACCATGTTGTTGACATTGTTGTAAAGCTTGTAGATAAAGTCAATCGCTTCTTTCAGGGTTGAATTGAGTTCCTGGATGTTCAGCGGATTTTCCTCCAGCAGATTCTCCAGGCTGGCAATGTATTTGTCTGCCTTTACCATGTCCTCTTCATACTGTTCGGAGATGGACGGCAGCTTGTACTTGCGGATCTTGACCTGCATCTGGTTCATGATGACCTGCAGCTTCAGCAGCTGTTTCTTGGCTCTGTCTTCATCATCACTGACTCCGTCGATCTCGGTCTTCATCGCCCGGATATCGCTTTCACACTGACTCAGACGGGCATTCAGTTCCCGTACCGCCACAACCAGTCCGGAGGCCGGAATCTCCATGCTGTCGATCTTCTTCTCCATATCCGGTCTTGACGCAATCGCGTCCTGCAGATTCTTCGCCTGTTCCGCAATTCTTTCACTCATGCCGGTCAGTCCGAACCGTGAGGAAATACGGGCATACTTGTCCCGGATATATTCGATATCCTTTGTGCATTCCTGGATGGAACGGTCAGTTTCTTCCTGCAGTTTCTTCAGTTCATCATAACTATCCGTTTCCCGCCGGACTTCATCGCCCAGCTGGGTCAGACGCTGCTTGTAATCCTGAATATGGGCTGCCACATCCGATGTGTCCCCGCCCTTGAGCCGGGACAGGTCATCTTTGAGGCCGCCGGTAATCAGGGTCAGGTTGTTTTCGATATGCAGATGATCAAGATAGACACCACGGCTCTTCGCTGCCATGCTGTCATTGCGCACTGCTTCAATCATACCCGGAACAACACCGCGGGCGGCACTGAGCAGCTCCGGCAATGAGTGGATCATGGTATCCATGCGGTCCAGAGCACCATCGATTTCATCCAGCTGGGCACTGGCCTTTTCGAAATCATTGGCATAGCTCCATTCCTCATACGATGAGAACATCCGTTCGTTTTCCGATGTCAGCTGTTCGATGGTCGGCCAGATATAGGAAAGCTGTGAACTGTTGTTCTGCGCTTCCTCCTTCAGCGAACGGAATCTTGCTTTCTGTTCGTTGACTCTTTCACGCTGTTCGGTCTCCTTCTCGAGAATGCCGTCCAGGAAACTCTTGAGTTTGCCGACCTGCACTTCCCCGAGGCTAACACTGGCTTCCAGGTCTTCCAGATCCTGCTTGGCCTGCTTCAGCTTGCCGACCAGGATCTCATCCTCGGTATCCGCCAGGGCCTGGCCGATCTGCTTCAGGTTGGCCTGGGCCTTCTCGAAATCGTCCTTGGTCTGAATGATCTTTTCCCTGACTTCCGGATCGATGCGGCTGATCGCGTCTGCCTTATTCAGTTTGAATGACAGCGGTTCACTTTTCAGGGAATTATACCGGACTTCCAGTGCTTCCAGCTGCCGGCGGTAACTGCCGGTCTTCCCCCGCTGGATCAGAAACCAGACCAGAAGCAGAACTATAATGACCGCAATAAAAATAATTACCCGGATATCAGACAGTATTTTCAAGACATTCTCCATGACGATCCCTCTCAAACGTATGCGGCATTATTGTACCATAATCCTTGTTCCTTTACACGGATTTCAATTGACTTTAATAAGGTGTTTTGCTATAGTAATCAAGCGTCAAATAATGGCAGCATGCAGAGTCATGCACCAGGCGTTGCTAACAGGAGGAATCCTGCAGCCGCAGTAACTTGCTGCAATAAGCGAACCGGCCCTATAGCAACACCCTGCATCGGTGATCTGCACCTGTTATTGTTTCTCAGCCGTTCATGTAAACAAGGAGGAAACAAAACATGGCACGTTACACAGGACCGGTATGGAAGAAAGCCAGACGTCTGAGCTTCTCTGTCCTGGAAACCGGTGAGGAGCTCAAGAAGCGCACTTACGCTCCCGGCCAGCATGGCCCGACAAAGCGCATCAAGCTCAGCGGTTACGGCACTCAGCTGCGGGAAAAGCAGAGAGTCCGCAACATGTACGGAATCAATGAACGTCAGTTCTACAACACTTTCGAAAAGGCTTCCAAGATGGAAGGCATGGCCGGTTACAACTTCCTGGTCCTGCTCGAATCCCGGCTGGACAATATCGTCTACCGCATGGGTTTCGCCAGAACCCGCAAGGCTGCCCGGCAGCTGGTTACCCACGGCCACATTGAAGTAAACGGCAGAAAGCTGGACATCCCGTCCGCACAGATCAAGCCGGGTACTGTTGTCGCCGTCCGTGAGGAAGCACGCAACATGAAGGCCATCGCCGAATCCCTGGAATCCAATATTGCCGCTCCGGCTTTCGTCGAAGTCGACAAGGAAAACAAGAAAGGCACCTACGTCCGGGTTCCGGAACGCAGTGAACTGAACCAGGAGATTAACGAATCCCTGATCGTTGAATACTACAACAGATAGTTCTGGGCAACAGGAACCAGCCGGTACATCCGGCTGGTTTTTTTCGCCCAATACGCAAAAAAGGCACCGGGCTGACCCGGTGTCTTTCTGTTATCCGTTCATTCTTTCGCGGACTGCCTTCAGGAAATCATCCATGATTGCCTGTTCGTGCCTGTTAGGCTTCTGCATTTCCGGATGCCACTGGTAAGCCCGGATATAGCTGACACCATCATCCACATACCAGCTTTCGACAATGCCGTCAGTTGCGCGGGCCTGAACGATGACATCCGGGCCCGGATCCTTGACCGCCTGATGGTGCGATGAATTGATGCTGAAGTGCAGTTCCCCGCCCATGACTTCGGCCAGCGGCGAACCCGGAACCACATCAATCTCATGGGATTCCTCTGTCTGGATTGAAGGAAGATCAGGATGTGTGATATCCGTTTCATACTGGGACTTGATATCCTGGTAGAGCGTGCCGCCGAAATATACATTGCCCATCTGGCTGCTGCGGCAGATCAGGATAACCGGCTTGTTCAATTTCAGAGCTGCCTTGAGAAGAGCCAGGTCCGATGCGTCCCGGTCCGGCTGCGTTGCCTGGCAGAACGGCAGTGTTTCCTCACCATAAAGGGCCGGTGAAACATCCGCACCGCCGGTCATCAGCAGGCCATCCATATGCTGCATGACTGCTTCCGCATCTTCATCGTTCAGAAAATCCGGTATGACCGGGATGGCCCCGTTCCGGCTCAGCCAGTCCAGTGACCAGTTGTATGATCCCACCCTGGTTCCGGAAATAACATTCGGAATGTCAACAGGTGTTTTGTCAGGTGTAACTGCAATAATCGGTTTTCTCATATCCCCTTCCTCACTTCTATGAAAATTATGCTTCTTCTGCCTTTTTGGCATCCTGCCATTCACGGAATGCCTTCAGTTCCGGTTCGCTCAGCTTCAGGGCGACAGCCGCAATGGCGATGTCATCCAGATGACCGAGAATCGGAATATTGTCCGGAATCAGGTCCTTCCGCTTCACCAGATACAGGAAGGTGCTGACCAGCGCCGCGATCACCTTCGGTGAAACCACGGTGTATTCCTTGGCCGCGTAGCTTCTGACCATTGACACCATGACCGGCAGATCTGCAACCGCATCCCCGAGCACCGGGGTGTTTTTGACGGTTGACTGCACCTTGGTTACGAGTTCATTCAGCTCTTCATTATTCTTGATGATTTCCTGAGCCTGATCGATGCCGCTGTCAATGACTGCTTTGGCTTTATCGATACTGACGATTTGTTCCATGTGAGTTCCTCCCTTTTATGGATTTATTATAGTACAAAAAAGAACCGGATTATGTGTCCAGTTCCATATGTCTCTTGATAATTACCCGGATGATATCCGCTGCCAGCTTGACATCATCGTTGCAGACCACATATTTGTAGTGCCCGACCATCGTCAGCTCCCGGGCGGCCTTGGCCAGCCGCTGCTGAACGATCTCTTCCGGTTCTGTGCTGCGGCCCCGGATCCGCCGTTCCAGTTCTTCCATGCTGGGCGGTACAATGTAAATCGTAACCGCCTCCGGAACCTTTTCACACACCTGCCGGCAGCCTTCGACTTCGATTTCCAGAAGAACATTTTTGCCTTCATTCCGGAGCTTTTCGACACTCTTGAGCGGCGTGCCGTAATAGTTGCCGACAAATTCCGCTGATTCCAGCAGTTCGCCGTTATCGCGGGCCCGTTCAAATTCCTCACGGGTCACATAATAATAATTGACGCCGTCCACTTCCCCCGGGCGCATTGCCCTGGTGGTCATGGAGACAGAATACGCAAGTTTCAGTTCAGGGTCATTGATAAATTCTTTCAGCACTGTGCCTTTGCCGACGCCGGATGGGCCGCTGATGACAATCAGTAAACCTCTCTTCATATCAAGGTATCCTCCCTGCCATAAGGGTACACCGCCGAAAGACAAGTAGTCAATCATGAGATATAATGTTCCCGGTGAGGTGAGATCATGGCTCTGGACGGTATTCTGCTGCATAAAATCATACAGGAAATCAAACCGCTGCTTCCCCTGCGCATCCAGCGGATTTATCAGATTTCCACAACAGAAGTGCTGTTTCATGTCCATGGCCGCACCGGCAGGCAGCAGCTGATGATCTCCTGTCATTCGCAGTACAACCGGATGCTGATGACAAAGCGTTCCTATCCGACACCCGCCGAACCGGGCAACTTCGGCATGGTTCTGCGGAAGTATCTGGAAGGTGCAGCCCTGACCGAACTTGAGCAGAAGGATCTGGACCGCTGGTGCGTGTTAGCAGAACGCCGGCACAACGATATCGGCGATCCGGAAGAAATGAAGCTGTATGTGGAACTGATGGGCAAATATGCCAATATCATCCTGGTCAACGCGGACGGCCTGGTGGTGGATGCCCTGAAGCGGATTCCGCCGTTTGAGAATACCCGCCGCACGATCCATCCGGGTGCCAGATTTCATGAGACCCCGCCGCAGAACAAGCGGGATCCGTTCCGTGACTGGTGTATCGAAGCAGATAAAACCCTGACCCAGCAGTTTGCCGGTTTCTCGCCGTTTCTGGCGGAAGAAGCCGAATACCGGATGGCCCATGGCCAGTCCATGCAGGAAATCATGCAGGAAATTGCGCAGTCTGACCGGCTCTTCATTGCCAACCGGAACAATGAAGCTGTCTTCCACTGCCTGCCGCTGACCGCAACCGGCCCTTGTGTCGATTATCCGCTGTTTGAAGGCTTTGATATTCTGTATTATCACAAAGAAGAAAAAGACCGGATCCGGCAGATCAGCGGCGATGTTTTCCAGACAGTAAAACGGCAGCTGAAGCACCAGAAAACAAAACTGCCGCGGCTGCTTAAAGAATATGACGATGCCCGGGACTGCGACCGCTGGCGTCAATACGGGGACCTGCTCTTCTCATACGGGATTGCCGACACCAAGGGCCGAAAGGAAATAACACTGGAAGACTTTGATTCCGGCAATCCGGTGCGCATTCCCCTGGATCCGAAACTCGACGGACGCCAGAATGCCAGAAAATGCTACAGCCGCTACAGTAAACTGAAGAAAGGTCAGATCTATCTGCAGGAACAGATCGGCCTGTGTGAACAGGAAATCGAGTATTTCAACGGCATGCTCGAGCAGCTGGAACAGGCGGATTTTGCCACTGCGGAGGAGATCAAGGAAGAACTCATCCGGGGCGGATACCTGCAGGAAAAGAAAAAGCGGGTCCAGCGCAAAAAGAAACCGGCCGGACCGAAAATCACCACTATAACCCTTGATAACGGTATACGGATTTCGTTTGGCCGCAATAATCTGCAGAATGAAGCATTGACTTTCCATCAGGCCCGCAAGCCGGAAATCTGGCTTCATGCCAAGGATTATCACGGAGCCCATGTGGTCATTCATGACAGCCATCCGGATGAAGAAACCCTGCGTACGGCAGCGGAAATTGCCGCGTACTACTCAGCCGGCCGGGCCTCGTCCAGTGTTCCGGTCAATTACTGCCCGGTGTCCCAGTTGAAAAAAATACCCGGCGCAAAACCGGGCATGGTACAGCTTGGCAGCTATAAAACGATATATATTGATCCGGACCGGGACCGGCTTTCAGCCCTGGGTCTTCCCGTCGACTGAGATCCGGCCTGTTTCCGCCATCAGGATCAGCTGACGGACCTCATAGCGCCGCAGCCGGCGGTATTCACCCTGCCGCAGTCCCTGGCAGTCCAGAAAACCGTATTTTTTCCGCTCCAGACGGGTTACGGAATGATGAAAGTATTCCATCATCCGCT
>JAFRHT010000056.1 GCA_017433125.1 Solobacterium sp. | reverse complement strand
GGCCACAGTTTTATATCCGGCCCGGCCGTTCAGGTATTCCAAGACGATGGTTTCCTTTTCTTCTGCTGTCAATTTACGGTTTTTGCCGCCCGCAGGTCTTCCCATTAATTCGTCTCTTCCTTTCTGTTCCTTATGTATGAAAAAAGTAGACCTGTCTTTTTTTCGACTTGTCTACTTTTAGTGTATCAGTTCATTTTTCTCCTTTTTTTGTGTTTATTTCTGTGCCGGATATGCGGCGATCGTATCAATCAGCCACTGCCCGGTCTCCGAGAAGTCCTCCCGGACATACTCCTTTGTCTTCAGGCAGTCCGCCCGCAGGGAAGCACAGGCCTCCCCGGTTTTGGAAAAGTTCCACATGATCCAGCTGACTTTCCGCTCTTCCAGGAATTCAATCCATCTATCCGCCTCTTCCTTGTCCAGCGGGAACCCCCCGGAGGACGCGCAGATGCCGAACTCCGTCACCATGACCGGCAGGCCTTTGTCCAGCGCGTAGGCCATCTGATCCCGGTATGCCTGTCCGTGGCTGGCGGAGTAAAAATGGAATGTATACAGGAGATTGTCATATTCCAGCGGGTCATCGGCTGCCAGGTGGACATCTTTTGACCAGTCGGTTGTCCCGACAATGATCACCGCGTCCGGATCGTTGTGCCTGATTACCGGGATGATCTCTTCCGCGTACTGTTTCACCGCCTGCCAGTCCGTCTTGTTGGGTTCGTTGCAGATCTCATACAGGAGGTTATCGTAATCACCGAACTGTTTGGAAAGCGTATCGAAGAACACTTTTGCGTCCTCGATATACCGGTTCGGATCCCCTTCTTCCAGCACATGCCAGTCCGCCAGGACATACATGTCATTTTCCTTCGCGTATTCAATGCCGGCCGCAACATCATCGTACAGGGCTTTCTGATTGCCCCCGGTGCAGTAGCCGGCTGAGCCGACGCCCCACGTGTACAGGGCCAGCCGGATAACGTTGGCACCCATGAAGCGGGAGATTTCGTTATACGTATCCGCGTTGGTGTACATATGGGAAAGTGACACCCCGTGGTTCGATATGCCCCGCAGCATCACCGGCTGGCCGTCGGCCCCGCACAGCTGGCCTTCCAGCACCTGCAGATGCCCGCGGGAAGAGGGCCGGTCCCGGCCGTCAAAGGATGTTTTCTGCGGGCTGCACGAAGCCAGCAGGAAGATACTGAGCAAAGCACTCAGAATCCGTTTCATGATACCGCCTTCTTTCCATCCGGGAAGTCTGCCAGGACAGCCGCCCGGAAACCGCGTTTCCATTCCGTATAAATCCGCCGGTCAGCTTCGGCCGGTTCGCGCTGTTCATTCAGGGCCAGATATACCCGCAGGCCCGCTTCCGGCCCGGCCAGATTGTACGGATCAAACGGCATGCCCTGCGGACCGGGCAGATAACCCTGCACATATGCTTCGCAGCGCACCAGCGGCTTCGCACCCCGGGCATCGGTAATCTCCAGATCCCTTCCTGTGAGGGCTGTTTCCCGGAACGCCAGGGCCAGTCCCGGCGGCAGAAGGATTTCCTGTTCTTCCGTCTTCAGATAGCCTTCCTGCAGCACCTCGGCAAAGGGCAGGCAGGGCGTGCCGGCCGGGATATGGAATTTCATCAGGGCAATACCGATCCGGTCCCCGTAAGCTTTCAGAAATCCGCCGGAAGAGGTCGAGGTAAACGACAGCGTGCCCCCGGCCTGTTTCATCTCCATATAGTCCGCGTAGCGTTCCACCCGGCTGGTGATCCTTTCCTGTGACAAATCGACCGCAAGGAACGCCGAAAGCAGGTCCCGGCACAGTGTATACAGCCGCAGCGGGTCCGCAATGACCGCCGGATTCAGTTTCTTTCCTTCGGCAGCGCGCCGCCGTTCCGTGCCGATACCGTTATAAAACAGAGAATTGAGGGTTACATAGGCCTTCGGATCGCCCCAGAACGGATCTTCGCCGGTGACATCCCCTTCGTAATAACGGACGGCCGTCATCTGCGCCATGGTCAGTTTCATGATGCACAACACCTCCTGCTGCTTCAGCTTCATCTTATCATGCCGGGCCGGCAGGCAGAAGAAAGCCGGGTTTATCCCGGCATTTCATGCTTATTCTTTTGTCATCTCTACCAGGATATCCCGGATGAAGTCATAGACCCGGCCGAAGGACGAGATGCTCATCCATTCGGTAACCGTGTGTTCATCACCATGGTCGCAGCCCAGCGTGACAATATCCAGGCCCGGGATCTTCTCACTGAAGACACCCAGTTCCAGCCCGCCATGGCCGGCCAGTTCCTTCATCCGCCTGCCGTCATGGCGCTCCGCGTACATCCGCTGGGTCATTTCCCGCAGCCTGGAGTCACCCATATACGGCCAGGCCGGCAGCCAGGAACCGTATTCCACCCCGGTCATGCCGCAGAGCTTCGCAATCGAGACCATGTTGTCGATATAGTCATCCGAGCAGGTCCGGGAGGAGGACCGCAGCATCGTGTTGACGGTCACTTTGTCCGCATGGGTTTTGACGACACCCATGTTTGTTGAGGTCACCGGCAGCCCCTCGATTTCCTTGCTCATCATGCGCACGCCGTTGGGCATGTTGTAGATTGTGTCGGTTACGGTCTTGGTGGCCCCGGCGCTCATCATCTGCCCGGCTTCGGCAGCACTGATTTCCACAAACAAACCCGGGTCGCTGGCCTTGAGTTCGTGCTGAATCTCTGCGGTTACCCTGCGGATGATATCTTCCGCAGCGGCCCGATTTTCCGGCGCAATGGCAATGACCGCGTCCGC
>JAFRHT010000055.1 GCA_017433125.1 Solobacterium sp. | reverse complement strand
TACTTGATTAGCATTTTTCATATCTCTATTTTACTAAAAAAGGCTGTAACAGTCTTTCAACTGTTACAGCCCCTTTTTTCTTTTTAGCCGGTAAATACGGAAAAACCCGCGAATAAAGCCATTAGAAAGCGAGGGGAAAAAACATGAGAACGATAACCGTAGAACCGGAAATGCTGGAAGCCTGCGCCGCCAGGATGGACGAAACCAATCAGGATTACCAGCATACCTGCCGGCAGCTGTTCGATGCTGTAGACACGATGAAAGCAGGATGGCAGGGAAAAGACAATACTGCTTTCAGCAACCAGATCTATCGTTTTGAAGCTGATTTCAGGGAAATGTCGCTGCTGTGCAGCCAATACAGTGAATTTCTGCGTCATTCTGCCCGCGCCTACCGTGAGATGCAGGATGATCTGGCCGCCCAGGCAGCCACACTGGCATAGAAAGGGGATAATGAACCATGAACAATCTGAAAATATCCCTGGCCGAGGTCAGTGAATGCGCGTCACGGATCAGGGCAGCAAACCAGACCATGTATGAACTGCTTACCAGGATGAAAAAGGAGATGAATGATACGAATATCTCCTGGATTTCTGAAGGCGGGGAAACAATCCGGGCCCGATTCAATCAGTTCGCTGCCCGGTTCGAAATTGAAAAGGAAACCATTGAATCCTATGCCCGGTTTCTGGATCGGACGGTGGCAGGCTATGACACCCTTGAAACAACCATTACGTCGAATGCGTCAGGCATTCAGGCCTGATCTGCTGATCCTCTGTCTGGCTGTTACGCTGAGTGTTTCTTCCGGCTACTCGAAAGAGCCGGAAGAAACGCTTCTGCTGGGTGATTGGATCACCATGATAACTGAATCAGCAGGTATTGAATCTGCCGGCAGCGAAGTCCCGTATTTCCTCAATGTCGGCAGTGATTCACCGTACTTTACTTCCGTACAGGCTGCTGTTGACTGGGGCATACTGACCGCGGATTATCCGTTTGATCCGCAACAGAAACTTGACCGGAGATGGACTGCGTTTACCCTGGTAAGGCTTGCCGATCTGTCAGCTTCGGAGGAAAGCCTGCCGATCCGTGATATCGGTTCAGATCCGTTTCGCAGGGAAATTGTCACGGCGGCGGCCCGCGGGCTGATGGAGACGGATAAAAACAACTGTTTTCATCCGGATGCGGTTATCTCTGTAAGTGAAGCAGAAGAGCTGCTCGAACAGGTCCTCGCATATATGGATACATGCCATGCGGAAGGAAAAACAGCTGAGATCAAATGGAATGAAGATGCTGAAATAACCGCAGCGGAAGCCAAGGCGTTTGATAAGGAAACCATGACAGCCATGTTCAGTAAAGAAGAGCCGCTCAAACCGGGACAGTACGTTGCCATAACTGAGAACGGTGAAGAAAGCCTGTACAGGATTGATGGCATCACCGAAGAGGAGGATGGCCGGAAAGCATTTCTAGAACCGGCTGAGGCAGAAGAGTTGATTGAAGACCTGGAACTTGAAAATGAATTCACCGTAGATTTTAGCCAGGCAGAAATAACAGATCTTTTTCATAACCAGATCCCGGCAGAGAGTTCCTATGTGGAACCGGCCAATATTCACCTGATGTCGGCCAGGCCCCTGACCCGCAGTATGACCGTCAACGGCTATACCGTGAGTTATTCGGTTACTGCGGCCGGCATCAGGGCCGGTATTTCCCGGAATATGACTGAGCATGAACAACTGGCCGCCGAACTGGAACTGTGCCGTCTGAAACCGGTATACCGCTGGAAAATGCATCATGGAAAAGTGGAAGAAGGATATCTGCGGCTTGATTTTACAACCTTGGAATCACTCAGTTTTCGTTCCCGTCATGCCCAGCAGAAATATGGCAATCTGAGTCAGATAGATGCTTCTGATTTCCCCGGTACTATCAGGAATCTGTTCCGGGATGAAAAAACCGTAATGACAGTTCCACTGTGTGAAGTGAAGATACCGCTGCCCGATATCCCGATGCTGTATCTGGATATTGTTCTGCAGCTGAAAATGCACGTGACCGGACGGGCAGAACTTGCCCTGTCACAGGATCACAAAATCGGTATGGAAATCCATAATCAGGCCATGCGTACAATCAATGAACATGACAGCAGGGCAGAAGCATCCATCCAGGCCGATACCGGTGTAACGGGAAACCTTCTGTTTGGCTTGAATCTGCAGAAACTGAAACTTGCGGATGTCAGTGCCGAAGCCGGAGCAAAAGCAAATCTGTCCACGGTGATGCACCTGTATGACAGTGAAGGAAACCATACCGTTACGCAGACGGACCTGCCGGCAGATTATGTCAGTGATATGGCCGAAGGCAACGGTAATGTACTGGTCTGCACGGATATGAACGCCAACTGGGTCAGCAATCTCATACTGAATTCCGGCGGAACGCTGGCCGGCAGGCTTGGTTTCGGCAAATCGGTGCACCTGCTGGATGAAAAAACCGGTAAGCTGTTCCCCGGCAAAAGCACGCATATCGAAAACGGTCACTTTGTTGATCACTGCACCCGCAGCAGCCGTGCCCGGAAACAGAACAGGCAGAAACCCGATGCGGAGCAGCTGGACCTGAGCGGGTACAGCCTGATTCTGTCTCCCGGTGAAACAGGAACAGTCTCGCTGAAATCCCTGCCGGAAGGATATCACGCTTCTGATATCCGCTATGAATCCCTGGATCCGGCCATTGCGTCAGTCGATGCCGGCGGCCGGGTAACCGGGATCAGTGAAGGAAGTACGATTATCAGAATCTTTACTGATGATGGTGTCTACCGCATGCAGTGCAGTGTAACAGTAAGAAACAGAAAAGCAGAATGATATTGTACTTTGAACATGAAGGATCCGTAATAGCCAAAGCGCTGCATGAGGGCAGAAATACCGTGGCTGCAGGCAACTGCGAAGCGGTATTTTTCTGCCGGCAGAATGAAGTGACAGCACGGTTTCCGGACAGCAGGGAAACAGCCCCTGTACATCTGAAGCCTTCCTCTGAGCTTAGCTGTGAAAGCATTGGAATCTATATGTCACTCTCGGCATATTCATCCGGTTATTCCTGTTTCAGGAAGTATTGTCCTGCCGGGAATATTATCAGGATCGGTACTGACGTGGAAGATGACATCTACATGCAGAATACAGCTGCCGAGCATATAAAACTGGTTATTGATCCGGCTGTTCCTTCCGTTGCATGCACTACCGGACATTGTGCCGTCAACGGCACAGCCGTTTATGAGCATATGCTGCAGGCCGGTGACCGTGTCATGACAGAGAACATGGTTCTTTACTATCATCCTGAGTTCCTGATGATCAATCAGCCTGATAATGTTTATGTTTCACTTCCCGTATGGGAACATGGCATGCCCCGGGCTCTGCCGGGAAAGGATCATGCGGAACTGCGGCCGGATTACCGGCAGATCAGCATGGACAATACTTACCGGGAAGAACTGCTTGATCCGCTGCCGTACAACGACCGGCAGAAAAATCCGCTGATCTTTTCAATGGGCCCAGCCATCACCATGGCATCTGCTTCACTGGCGGCGGGAATGCTGTCGTTTTACAACGGCATGCTGAATGGCAGAAGGGTAACGGAACTGCTGCCGGGAATCATGCTTCCGGGGGTCATGCTGGCCAGTGCCCTGATCTGGTCCCCGATGCAGAGGCTGTATGAAAAGCATCGTGAAAAAACTTATGACCGTCACCGGCAGGCTTCCTATCTGCATTATCTTCAGAAGGTAAAGGAACGGATCATCTGTTTTCAGCAGAATTATTTTGCTTCAGTCAATAGCAGTTTTTTTTCGCCTGATGTGCTGCTGCGTAACTGGTACAACGGGGATAATCTCTGGCAGAAAACACCGCTCCATGGTGATTGGCTGTATATCCGTCTGGGGGTTGGGACTGTTACTACGCCTGTTCAATTGACAAGCAGGTTTCACTGGCAGTCAGGAGATTCCCTCAGTACAGAAATCGAGATCATGAAATTACGTTATGGCAAAGCAGAACAGAAGCCGGTGCTTTACAGATTTTTGCCTGGGAAAAGTACAGCTGTTCTGGTCAATAAAAATCAGTTTATGAATGTGTTGGCATATCTGCTGCTGCAGATCTGCTCGTATCATCATCCAGAGTACCTGAAAATCGTTATATTTGGGCCGGAAAGCATGTTATGGGAAAACTGCTGGCTGATGCGCATACCGCACGAAATCGTCCTGAAACCGCATCGTACGAGGCTTGCCGCTTCTGATCTGAAAGAACTGCATCAGCTCCTGATGTTGATTGAACAGAGCGAAGATACACAGTTTCTGCTGTTTGACCTGACTGGCCGGCTGATGCTCTCTGCTTCAGAACGTGTGCATATTATCCATATGACAGACGGCAGCGTTCCCCATGACGCGGAAAGCATCGTTGATTTTACCGGCTGCAGGATCATAACTAAGGAATGCATTCAGGATTTTCTTCCTGACTCGCTGCCGGAAACAGATCTGTACAGCCTGTTTACCGGAGGGCCCGGCAGAATCAACATAAATAATCGTGAGTATCTTTCAAACTGCTCCTTTTTTGAACTTTATGGTGTTTCTGATGCGGCAGGACTGAAAATCCATGAAAACTGGCAGACGAATATACCACGCAGGGAATTGGCGGTTCCGATCGGCATGGACAGTGCCGGTAATCAGATCCTGCTGGATCTTCATGAAAACGGGCAGGGGCCGCACGGACTGATTGCCGGTACGACTGGAAGCGGCAAGAGTGAGCTGATCATCACGCTGATTCTGTCTCTGGCTGTAACATACAGTCCGGAAGAAGTACAGTTTGCAGTTATTGATTTCAAAGGCGGTGGTGCTGCTTCAGCTTTTCATAATGAACATTGGAAACTGCCTCATCTGATCGGTGATATATCCAATCTTGAACCGGAAGACATGGACCGTTTCCTGACAGCTTTCCGGCAGGAATGTGAAACCAGGGAAAGGGATTTCCGGATCCTGGCAGGAAAAACCGGAAAACCTGTAATGAATCTGGCCGGCTACAAGAAGGCATGGAAACAGCAGGAAAACTTGCCGTATCATGCCGAATTGATCATTATCGTCGATGAATTTGCCGAACTTAAAACACAGCAGCCGGACTTCATGAAAGAGCTCATCAGCATTGCGAGAGTCGGCAGAAGTCTTGGCATCCATCTGATTCTGATCACGCAGAAACCGGCCGGGGTTGTCGATGAGCAGATCCGGGCCAACTGCAGATTCCGGATTTGTCTGAAAGTACAGGAACGGCAGGACTCAATGGAACTGCTGCAGGATGGCTGCGCTGCCGCCATCCACCGGACAGGGGAATTTTATATGCTTTGCGACAATACAATGCAGCACGGTATGGGCGGTTATGTTCACGCGGACGAAGATATCGAAATGCAGTATATCGAACAGCTCGACAAACAACTGAATGTAACTGCTGTCTGGTATGGCAGGGAAGCAGGAACACAAACCCAGCTGCAGGCAGTCATGCGGGAAATCATGAACCAGCCGGAAGCCGCGGTATCAAGGTCACCATTCTGCCTGCCGTTCCCGGTTTGCGGTGCGGTGACTGATAAAGAACATCCATCCGGGGCAATGGCTGTGCTGGATGATTACCGGAAGCGGCGGAACCTGCCGTTTTATGCAGGCCGGAATGCAGGTATCACAGCTGTTTTCTGCCGCGATCGTGATGAAAAGAAAAGGTTCCTGCAGTCATTGCTGTATACACTTCTGGAAGAATATGCACACGGGGAAATATACATTGTTGATATGCTGAATATCCTGCCGGATAAACTGAAAGCATCAGTGCGCATTATTGATATCCTGCGGGAAGGCGAAAAGGAAAAAATCATGAATATGATTATTCATCTCAAGGAGCATGGCCCGAAACGGTGCCTGATTCTTACGGATACAGGCATGGCAGGTAATGATGAAGAGATCCGCAATGGTTTACAGGAACTCTGTTCACGTGTCCGGAACAATGATCTGCATATCTTTTTAATCGGCTCTGTGGCGTCTTCCATTTCCTACCGGGATCTGGCACTTGCTGATGTCCGTATTGCCCTGAAAAACGATAATCTGCAGGAACTGACGGCAATCTTTGAAAAACCGGTTCGCAAACCGGTTAAACAGGAGCGCCGTATGCTGATATGGAACGGACAGTTCTATGAAGGCATGTGGTATGCCTGTACAATGGCAGACCTGACTGAACTGATTCGAAAGGAACAGCCGGCAGAAAAGTATATCATCCCGTATATGCCGGATATCCTTCCGGTCTGTGCGCATGAAGAAAATGTAATTGTGCTTGGGAAGGATAAAATGACGTATGAATGGGTCATGTTTCCGAAGGAATGTAATCTTCTCGTTCTTTCTACATATGATGACGAATATGCTTTCCTGGCAGAACGGATGCTGCAGGAAGGAAACCTCGCAGATATGGAAGATGTAGTTGCGGGAACCGGGAAAGGCGTATGCTTCATGACACTGGATATGTACCGGCAGCATAAAGACCATCTGCCGGCGGTTATCCCGGTCCTGTACGTCGGCAGCGGCTTTCATGAGCAGTACCAATTCAGAATCAGGAAATCCATTTTCCTCGGGGAAAAAGATGCAGTGCTGTTCGAACGGCATGGAAACAGGGTGATCCGTCTTGCTGAATAAACCTGAACAGATCCACGTCATTCTCTATCCGGTTACGGAAGGACGTTACTATGAGTACACCGTGACTGCCACGATGACATTCCGGCAGATTCTGGAACTGCTGCAGAAAAAAACCGGGATCCTGGCAGAAAGGAACCCCGATGACACAGCAGTATTTGAGCGTCTGTCGCTACAGTATTGTGATCCTGATGTCAGACTGGACAGACTGCGTGTGGCTGACGGCATGACTTTTCTGGTCTACTGATCGAACCTGCGGCGGAATGAGCATCTGCGGCAGAGGTCTTCGCTAATCCGGTGGTGCCGGAACCCCTTGACAAGATTCAGGTATCGTTCGGACTGCAGGATGTCTGACATGGGCTGATGGAACATATTGCCGAGGGCAATGGAGCCGTGGGCATCCAGGCAGCAGGGCACAACCGTACCGTCGGCCAGCACGGCGAGCTGGCTGATCCCGCCCAGGCATGTACCGTTCAAACTGTTGTCATTACTCTGTTCCGGCCATGAGAAAGCATTGTCGAAATCCACATAGATATTCGGCATGATGGCATAATTGTCAGGCCGGCCGGTCGGTTTCATTTCGTACTGTGCACAAATCATGTCGAGACACTGTCTGGTTTTCGGCAGATCACTCTGATCATCACGCCAGAAGCGGATCTCACAATAAGGGTGCCCGGCTTCGGATGCCGACCGGCAGAATGAGAGGATTCTATTCATATATTCTGTCGGATCCGGTTGCGGCTGATATTCGATACTCTGCAGGGAAAAGGAAATCTTGCGCAGTGAAGGGTGCAGGCAGAGGTTTGGCCAGCGATCCAGAAAAGTTGCATTGGTAACCAGCTGTACATGAAAATCACGCCGGTCACAGACCAGCAGCAGTTCCTCCAGCTGCGGGTGCATGAGCGGTTCTCCCTGAACATGGAGATAGATATAGCTGGTCAGCGGTTCGATTTCATCCAGCACATGCGAAAACTCCTGAACTGACATCTGCCGCGGTATCCGGCTGTTCTTGTCACAGAACGAGCAGTTCAGGTTGCATGTATTGAGTATTTCGATATAGACGCGCTTGATCATTCAGTTCTATGCCAGTCGCCGCCCCGGCACCAGAGTGAGAGCTGTTCCTGGTTGGCAAGAGAGTTAAGAAAGTTTTTCCGGGCCTGCGGGTACTTCCTGTACAGATTCTGCAGTAATTCCTTGACTTCCTGCCGTTCGGTATGACCGTCATTCGGACAGGTGCTTTCCACCATTGGCAGCTGCAGTTCCTGCAGGGCAGTACGACTTATATCATCTTCAAAACAATAGACAAGGGGCCGGATGAAATCCATATTGGTGTTGCTCAGGTGCATCGCCGGGGTAAAGGTGGCAATTCTGGCCCCGTGCACCATGTTCATGAACAATGTTTCCACGGCATCATCCGCATGATGGGCAAAGGCTGTTTTATTGCAGCTATATTCTTTTGCGGCCTTGACAATTGCTCCTTTTTTCAAAGTACTGCAGAGACTGCAGTCAATCGTCCCGTTGCGGCGCGGATGCAGCTGCAGAATATCATACAGCCGTGTCGGATAATCGATGTAGGGAATATCGTTTTCCGCCATATAAGCCCGCACAGACGAAAAATCCATGCCCGGAAAGCCCATCTCCAGATGGATACCGAGCACCGTGAATTCCTTGTTGTCATAGCGCCTGGCAATGTGCCTGTACTGGTGCAGGGCCTTGAGCAGGAGCACGCTGTCCTTGCCGCCGGAAACCCCGACACAGATCCGGTCACCGTCACTGATCAGATCGAAATCAACATCTGCCCGGCGGATAGCGCCGAGAATCTTTTTATATGACATGGCTGTCCTTTCCGTGCAACATTATATCATCAGTCGTGTATAATATGGCTGATTATGGATACTGTACTGCTCATCAACAAACCCGCCGGCATGACTTCTTTTGATGTTGTCGCCCGCTGCCGCCGGGTGCTGCATGAGCGCAAGGCAGGCCATACCGGCACCCTTGATCCGGAAGCTTCGGGACTGCTGATTGTCCTGACCGGGAAATATACAAAATTTCTTCCTTACTGTGTACATCATCATAAACAGTATGCCGCCGAATTCCGCCTTGGCATGAAAAGCGATACCGAGGATATCTGGGGCAATGTCACGGAAACCGGTTTAAAAGCGCATCATACCGAAGCTGAAATGCAGGCGCTTGCAGACCGCATGACCGGCCATTATATGCAGATTCCGCCGATGTATTCGGCCCTGAAAAAAGACGGCCGCAAACTTTATGAATATGCCCGCAAAGGCATTGAGGTGGAGCGCGAACCGCGGGAATGCCATATCGATTTTCTGCGTGTGCAGAAACTGTCGGACGACCACTGGGCCCTGCAGGCCTCGGTTTCTTCCGGCACATATATCCGCACCCTGATAACAGACCTGGCTGCCCTGGCCGGTGAGGCCGCGGTCATGAGTGCCCTTGTCAGGACCGGTATTGAAAACCTTACCCTGGAAGAAGCCGTATCATTGGATTCACTCTCCCTGGAAGAGATTCCTTCCTTTGATATTGCCCGGATTCTTGATCCTGAACTGCCGCTGGTGGAAGTGCCGGATCCTTTGCCGGTATACAGGGGACAGGCGGTATCTTTGCCGCGGGATGATGAAATTGTGATTCTCTGCTACAATAAACAAATACTGGCAGCGTATGAGCGCCGTGATGACGGTCTGTATCATTGCCGGAGGGGATTGTTCTGATATGAGAATCATGAAAATTGACCTGCAGAAGCCTGTACAGCATACATTTCCGGTGATTGCCTGCATCGGTTATTTTGACGGTATGCACAAAGGGCATCAGGCGCTGATCGAAAAAACGATCTCCATGGCCAGGGACAGACGCTGTGATTCCGGCTTGATTACATTTGATCCTGATCCCTGGGTTACCCTGAAAAAGGAGCAGCATGTCACGCATATCAATACCATGCGGCAGCGGATCAACCTGGCTGCCCGGATGGGTATCCAGAATATCATCATCCTCAATTTCACCGAGGAGATGTCCCGGCTGAGCCCGTCTGAATTCACTGACCGTGTGCTGAGCACACTCAATCTCAAAGGCCTGGTATGCGGGTTTGATTTCCGCTATGGCTATAAAGGAGAGGGAAACAGTGAAACCCTGGCGCATGACGCTCTTTGCCGGGTTACGGTTGTTGAGCCGGTTACCGATGCCAACGGCAAGATTTCCACATCGCGGATCAGCGAGCAGATCATGGCCGGCAATGTCGCTTATGCGGCGGACATGCTGGGTTATTACTATGAAATCCAGGGCAAGGTTGTCCATGGCCGGCACCGCGGTCATGACCTGGGCTTTCCGACTGCCAATGTCAGTGCCACAAGTGAATATATCAAGCCAAAGCCCGGTGTCTATGCCGGTTATGCCGTTGTGCACGGACGCCGTTACCGGGCCATGATCAATCTTGGCCATAACCCGACCATGAATTTCCGGGATGATCTATCGATGGAAGCGTATATTCTTGACTTCAACATGGATATCTACGGTGAACGCATCAGCATTGAATTTGTCCGCTATCTGCGGCCTGAGGTCCGGTTCCGCACCATCGGCAACCTGATCATGTAGCTGGAACAGGATGCCAGGGATGTCCGCAATACCATTCCGCTATGAAACAGGAATATCTTGATGAGATAAAAGCAGTTCTTAAAGAGGACTATGAGGCTTATCTTGCTGCTATGGAACAGCCGGCTGTACGCGGTTTCAGAATCAACACGCTGAAAACCGATCCGGACAGCTTTTTTTCACTGACCGGCTGGCAGCGGAAACAGACTCCGTTTGCGGAGAACGGTTTCTATCTGGAAAATGATCTTCCGGTCAGCCGGCAGAATGCCTATGCGGCGGCACTCTTCTACATGCAGGAGCCCAGCGCATCTTCTTCCGTAACCTGGATGAATCCCAGGCCGGGCATGAAGATTCTTGATCTCTGCGCAGCCCCGGGATCCAAAACAACCCAGATCGCCGAAGCCATGCAAGGACAGGGCCTCCTGACTGCCAATGAAATAGATCCGGCCCGAGCCAGGATTCTTGTCGAAAATGTGGAACGGCACGGGATCCGGAACTGCCTGGTGCTTAATGCCGACCCGCGGGATATTGCCGCAGCTTTTCCGGAATACTATGACATGGTGCTGGTCGATGCCCCATGTTCCGGTGAGGGCATGTTCCGCAAGGAACCGGAAGCCGTACTGGCCTGGTCCCCGGAACATGTGCAAAGCTGTGCCCGCAGACAGTCCCATATCCTTGACAGTGCGTGGGAAACGCTGAAACCGGGCGGAATCCTGCAGTATTCGACCTGCACGCTGAATGCCGTGGAAAATGAGGAAACCATTGCGGCATTTATAGCCCGGCATCCGGACATGCATATCATCAGCGGCCACGGCAGTTTCGGCTGCCCGGGGTTATCACTTGGACCTGATACGGAACTGGCCCGTCGTATTTATCCGATGGACGGCGGTGAAGGGCATTTTGTCTGCCGGCTCCGTAAGGACGGTGGAGGAGAAAATTACGATCTTCCGGTCATCAAAAGCGATCCTGTTCCGCGCTGGCTGCAGGAACAGATCCGGGATACAGGGCCGCTTTCGTATGGTCATATACTGGTCCGTAATGATAAAGTCTATGGTGGTGTCTGGCCGATGATCAGAGCCGGCAGGTGCCGGATCATTCGGCATCAGGTGCTGCTCGGTGAAATCCGGCGGGACCGGTTTGAACCGGATTATGCCTGGTGCATGGCGGACGGTGCCTTCTGGCATCACAGATTTGAGCTGGATGATGAAAACATGGAAAAGTATATGCGCGGGGAAAGCATTGCGTATCATGGCGAAAAAGGGTGGTATGCACTGCTCTGGCACGGATATCCTGTCGGGCCCGGGCGCGGGGACGGCTCCCAGATCAAAAACAAACTGCCCAAAGCCCTGCGCCGGCGTTGAACGCAGATTGGTAAAACTGCTATAATACGGAAGAGGTGAAACTATGGCACAGGATTATATTGTCTTAAACAGCAAAGAAGAAAACGGCATGATTGCCATTAATAAATCGGTTTTCCAGTCCATCACGGAGATTTCCATTGATGAAATTGAAACTGCATCCAGGATCACTTCCTCGGCTTTCAGCAAGCCGGTCCAGATCAAAATCGACAAGAACAACCGGCTGAATATCATCGTTGACATCAACGTAAAATACGGGGCCAACGTGAACGCGACCTGTGAGCTTGTACAGAACAAGATCTACGAAAATGTAGCTTTCATGACCGGTTACAAACCCAACGATGTTACTGTTAATGTGCTTGGTTTTGATATTTGAAATAGCATATTGACAACAACAGTAAAGACTGATAAATTATATAGGTACTCAAATTACGGAAAGCAGAAGTATCGCTTCTCACCCGATGTCCGCAGGATATGGGTCTATGCCGAAGAATCAGTATTTTAGGCAGGTGCGATACATGCGCCTGCTTTCATTTAAAGGAGGTATACTTGCAATACGTTAGACCGAAAAGAAATGTACCGGAAGAACTGGTAAACGAAAACATCCGTTTCCATGAAGTCCTTGTTATCGGACAGAATGGCGAACAGCTGGGCGTTATGATGCGCCGTGAAGCACTTGAACTGGCATATGATCAAAATCTTGACCTGTACTGTGTGGCTCCGAACGCGAAGCCGCCGGTCTGTAAGATTCTGGATTACGGCAAGTTCCACTTCGCTGAACAGAAGAAAGCAAGGGAAGCGAAGAAAAAGCAGCACGTCACGGAAATCAAGCCGCTGCGGCTTTCCCCGGTCATTGATCAGCATGACTTTGATACCAAGCTGAACCAGTCCAGAAAATGGCTGGAGTCAGGGCAGAAAGTCAAAATCGATATGCGCTTCCGCGGCCGTATGATTACCCGTAAGGAAGTCGGTGAGCAGGTCATGAAGAAATTCATGGAACAGCTTGCGGATATTGCAAATGTGGAAAAAGCCCCGAGTATGGAAGGCAACACGATGTCGGTCGTGCTGTCCCCGAAAAAGAAGTAACAGCACGAGGAGGAACAGAAGATGAAAGCGAAGGCAAAGAAGCCGAAGAAGATTCGCATGAAGACCAAGAAGACTTTCGCAAAGCGCGTAAAGCTGACTGGTACAGGCGAAATGAAGACAAAGCACAACTATATCTCGCATTTTGCGGCTAACAAGACACACAAGCAGAAAAAGCATCTGGCTAAGCCAACCCTGGCTCACAAGACAGACTTCAAGCGCGACAAGCAGCTTCTGCAGGGTTAATCGGGAGGTGAACGGAAATGAGAGTAAAAGGATCCACACCGACAAGAAACCGTCGTAAAAAGGTTCTGAAGCTTGCCAAGGGTTATTTCGGCAGCAAGCATCTGCTGTACAGAACAGCGCATGAACAGGTCATGCGTTCGCAGCGGTATTCCTACAATGACCGCAAGCAGCTGAAGCGGGAAATGAGAAAACTCTGGATTGCCCGGATTAATGCGGCAGCCAGAATGAATGATCTCAGCTACTCCAAGCTGATGCATGGTCTGAAGATTGCCGGCATCAACATTAACCGGAAGATGCTCAGTGAAATCGCCATTCATGATGAAAAGGCGTTCAAGGAGCTGGCTGACACAGCAAAAAAAGCACTGGCGGCTTGACAAATCTGAAGAAGGAACGTAAAGTTCCTTCTATACGGCGCGTTGGTGAAGGGGCTTAACACACCGCCCTCTCAAGGCGGCATTCACGGGTTCGAATCCCGTACGCGTCACCATGATAAAACAGGCACCCTGCGGGGTGCTTTTCTTTCACTGAAGAGGGATGTTAGAATAC
>JAFRHT010000054.1 GCA_017433125.1 Solobacterium sp. | reverse complement strand
GCTTCGATATCTGGCATCGACAACGGAATAGACCTGCTCCAGCGCAAAGTCTGTGCTGCGCTCTATACCAAGATCATCGATGATAAGCAGGTCAAATTCATTCAGACTGTTGATGTATTTGTTTCGATCTTCGCTGAACATTCCGCCAAGTGAGTTCAAAATCTTTGAGAAATTCGTCATCAGAACCGGTACTGCCTGATCCAGAAGAGCATTAGCAATACATCCGGCAAAGAATGTTTTCCCGGTTCCGACTGGTCCGACTAGCAGTAATCCAATGTTCTCTGAGTAGAAATTCTTCCAGTTCTTGACATACATTTGTGCCTTTTTCATCACCGGATTGTCGCCACGGTCATTCTCAAATGTATATGCCCTAAGCATTGGATCCTGCAGACCGGCAGCCTTCATCTCTCTGATCCGGCGCATTTTTTCTGCTCTTCGCCGCTCTTCTTCCTCTGCTGCCACCTTATCCCTTTCACACTTACACATGCAGTGCACGATCTTTTTCCTGTCATTCCACACAAAATAAGTCTGTGTTTTCTCGTGGCATACCGGGCAAACAGCAAGGTCATCATCATTCACATCATCAATCTGATCCGGTGGTGCAATACTATCCAGGTACTGTTCTGCCGTCTTCATCAGACATATTCTCCTTCCGGAAGATCATAATTCGCTGCAGCTGTTGGTTTCGGTTTTATCTGTTCCCGTCTTGCCCAGTTTCGAATTGTCGCCAGGTGATCCTTGTATTTCTTCCCGGTAGAGGCAATGTATCCGGACAATAATTCGATTCTCTGGCTATAGTCAGACGGAAATTCTTCTTTGAGTTTCTTCATTTCGTCATCACTAAGCAGCACATTCGAGTAAGACCCGAAACTGTTTCTTTTAATATTTTCTTTTCTTATTCTCTCAGTCTTATTCCTGTAAGTATTATTAGATTTCACTTTTTGAACTTCTGGAGTTTCAGATTCTGAAATACTAGAAGTTCGATTTCTGAAATTCTTGAATTTCAGATTTTGAAATTCTGAACTGAATTTTCTTACATAGATCCGGTTTGGATTTCCCTGGCCGGTTCTGACTTTTTCCACCAGTCCGATTCCTTTCTCCGTATCCAGTTCACTCAGAAGTGCAACAGCTTTGGTCTTTCCGCAGTGCATCTCTCTGGCGATTTCTTCAATACTGTAGAAGATATATGCTCTTCCCTGTTCATCAAACCAACTGTTTTCCATGGACATTGCCGTACGATCCAGCAGCAAGCCATACAGAAGCTTAGCATCCAGGCTGACATGATCAAACTGAGGATCCAGCATCAGAGTCTTTGGGATTCTGTAAAATGCAAACTGCATTGATTCATTTCCGTAAAAATAGTCAAATGCCATAGTTTCTCCTTCCTGCATAACAAAAACGAGCCGGTTGTAATTTCCTGCTCGTCTGCTTTGTTTCGATTAACACAAAGGATGACCGTTACCGATCATCCCTGTGAGCCTCTCTTCCAATATTTTGTGTTAAGTTTGTGTTAAATTTCTGCAGAAACCTTCAGAAAATGGCTTATTTATGCGTTTTCATCGTTCCTCGGCTTCATTGTCGGGAAAAGCAGGACATCACGGATGCTGTCAACCCCGCACAGCATCATGACGATCCGGTCGATGCCCATGCCTATGCCGCCGGTCGGAGGCAGGCCGTATTCCAATGCCTCAACGTAGTCTTCATCCATCTCGCTGGCTTCCTCGTCACCGAGTTCCTTGAGTGCCAGCTGGGCTTCAAACCGTTCCCTCTGGTCAATCGGGTCATTCAGCTCGGTGAACGCGTTGCTCATTTCCACACCGGCAATCTCCAGTTCAAACCGCTGCGTGAACCGCTCATCTTCCGGGTTTTTCTTGGCCAGCGGTGAGATCTCAATCGGGTGACCCCAGACAAACGTCGGCTGGACAATCTTGTCCTCGCAGTACTCATCAAAGAACAGGCTGATGATGTGGCCGACACTGTGCTGGTGCGGTTCCACCTTGACATTGTGCTCCGCTGCCAGCTTCAGGGCTTCTTCCACGCTCATCGGCTGCCAGAAGTCAACACCCGTCACTTCCTTGACCGCGTCCACCATGTTCCATCTCTTGAACGGTGCCTTCAGCGAGATCTCCTGATCCCGCCATGTAAAATCGGTCTTTCCGAACACTTCCATGGCTATGGACTCAAACAGTTCCTCATTGAACTTCATCATGCCTTCCAGATCCGAGAAAGCCAGATACGCTTCCATGGTTGTGAATTCCGGATTATGCTTCAGGTCCATGCCTTCGTTCCGGAAGATCCGGCCGATTTCATAGACACCTTCCAGACCGCCGACAATCAGCCGCTTCAGGGCCAGTTCGGTCGCAATACGCAGATAGAAGTCCTTGTCCAGGGCATTGTGGTGTGTGATGAACGGTCTGGCATTGGCCCCGCCCAGGATCGGGGAAAGAATCGGGGTTTCCACCTCGATATACCCGTGCGCATCCATGTAGTGCTGGATGGCCCGGATGATACGCGGCCGCAGGATGGCAATCTCACGGCTCTGATCGTTCATGATCAGGTCCAGGTAACGTCTTCTGTAACGCTCTTCCTTGTCTGTCAGGCCATGGAACTTCTCCGGCAGCGGCCGCAGTGCCTTGGACAGATGGGTATAGCTTTCCGCCTGCACGGACAGTTCACCGGCGTTGGTCTTGATCACCTTGCCGGAAACACCGATAATGTCGCCCAGGTCGCTCTGCTTGAAGAGTTCGTAGACTTCCTCACCGACAATATTCTTGTTTACGACCACCTGGATCTGTCCTTCCCTGTCGAGAATATGCATGAAGCCGATCTTGCCCATGCGCCGCTTGGACATGATCCGGCCGGCAATTGATGCCTCTGCTCCCAGTGCCTCCAGTTCTTCCCGGCTCTTCTCCCCGTACAGGGCGCGCAGGTCTCCGGACCGGTGGGTTCTTTCATACGCGTGTCCGAACGGGTCGATGCCCTGCTCACGCAGATCGTTCATCTTCTGCCGGCGGACGATTTCCTGATCATTCAGCTGTCTCTGTTCTGCCATAATCTTTCTCCTCCTGATAAATAAAAGCTCCCGCCATAGGGACGAGAGCTTGTTCGTGGTACCACCCTAATTCGTGACAGTTGTCACCTCATTATGCCTGTAACGCCGGCCGCGTTTCCCTCCCCGGGCCTTACCATGCCTTCTCTTCCGTTTCCCTTTCACCTGACGGGAACTCTCTGTTACGGAATCTCCGGCAATCCTTCCGGATTATCGGGAATGCGTTTATTGTAGCATATTTCTTTGTTTCATAGACTGAATCGTTATAATATTTAGCGGTATAAAGGTGAGAATATGAATGAACGTGAGCGTACTCTGATTCTGCTGCGGTGCTGTCTGTGCATCGGCGGCGCCGTCGGTCTTATATCCAACTGTATCGGCATCTACTTTACCCCCATTGCCGAAAGCCTGCAGGTCGGGCGCGGTGATGTCGCATTAACGGTAACCCTGACCAGCCTTTCCACTGCCTTTTTCGCACCGGTATTTGTCCGGCTGATCAAAAGGTTCAAAATCAGTCAGGTCATGTCCTTCGGGGTGCTGCTGGGAGCCGCTTCTTATCTGCTGATGTCTGTTGCCAAGTCAATATATATCTTCTATGTGGCCGGCGTCCTGATCGGTATCGCCGCAGGCTGTTTCGCAACCCTGCCGGTATCACTGATCCTGAAAGACTGGTACGGTGAAAAGAACGGCTCGAAACTCGGTATTGCCATGGGCTTCAGCGGTGTGTTCGCCGCCCTGATGAACCCGGTTCTGGGCAAGGTTATCACTGCCTTCGGCTACCAGACCAGTTTCCGTCTTATGGCGGCGATCCTGCTGGCTGTGTGCCTGCCCTGCACATTGACCATGCGGCTGCTCCATCCTGAATCCGTACAGGGCAGCAGTCAGAAATCCGCTGCCGGAACAACAGCCGCCATTGCCCTTTCCACACTGGTTATGCTCTGTCTGGCCGGGGTCTGTTTCTCCGGACAGAACGGCATGAACTCCCATATCTCGGCCCTGGCAGTCAGTGCCGGCTATTCCCTGCAGTTCTCGGCTACCGTGGCTTCCGTACAGAACCTGACAAACTCACTCTTCAAGTTTGTCTACGGTTTTGTGGCTGACCGGCTCGGGGCGATCAAAGCCTCTGTCATGTATCTGCTGATCGGGCTGACCGGTACTGCCCTGATGGCTTTCCTGCGGTCTGTACCCGCGCTGATGCTGGGCGGGGCAGCGCTGTATGCTGCGAATTTCTCGATCAGCACCGTCGGGCTTTCCCTGCTGTCCCAGAAAGCAGCCAGGGACAATTACGCCGATGTTTATTCCAAGGTGACAATCTGCGCCACTTCGGCCTATGCCGTCATGACAACCTTCTACGGCTTCCTCACCGACCGCACCGGCAATTACCAGATGAGTCTGTTTACAGTGATGCTGCTGGCGGTTTCCGGTCTGCTCCTGGTGGTGCTGATCGGCCGGAAAACCAAAGCCTGATATCTTCCTGAACCCTGTGAAATGCACAGGGTTTTCTTTTGACTGCAGAAAGAAAAATGCCGTTTCCGGCATTCTTTTTTATGACTATCGCAGTTCTTCCGGCACCCGGTGCCCGTATACCCTGTCCATCACCAGCCCGGCAGCCAGGATCCCCAGGGAAAGCCCGGCAGCCATGATCAGCACACGCTCCAGCTTGCTCAGGACGACAGCGATGTCACCGTTCATGATCCCGTCAAACATGTTTGCCATGGCAACACCCGGGCAGAGACAGAATACCGATGTGATCACCAGGCCGAAGTACAGGCCGTACCGCTGCTTTTCGAAGAAGAACCGGATCACCGTCGCCGCCGCAAAGGCTGCGGCAAACGCTGCCACCACTGTCCATCCGGTCAGCGTATTCACCAGAGTGTAGATACTGCCGCAGAAGAACGACGCCACAAATACATATTTCAATGTATAGGTGGAAATACTCCGGATCATCGTCAGGCCGACCCCGAGGCCGCCGCAGTACAACCCATACAGCAAAACTTCCTTCATCAGATCCATCCGGCTGCCCCTCCGATCTTCATGGCAACAAAACCGCCCAGGCCCAGACTGAGACCAATGAGCACCGCTTCCAGCATCATCAGCCATCCGGCTTTTTTATTTGTATGACAGATTCCCTGCACCAATGTTGTACCCGAGGCAATCGGCATGAACATGGCCGAGATCAGCGCATAGACACCGTCCGGCGGCAAGATGATCCGGTAGAAAAAGACAAGGAGCAGACCGGGCAGGAATGACCCTAAGAACCGCTTGGCATACAGCGGCCAGTTCCAATAATACGAAGTGAACAGGATCACTGCCCCCTGCACAATACAGACCGCTGCCACCATCAGTATTCCCTTCGGGCTCAGATGAAATGCCAGGGAACTGCACGTTCCGGTCAGCGTATAGGCAAAAAGGTCGATAATCCAGAAATAATCAGTTCTGGTTTTGATAAAACTGGGGTTGTCTTTCTTCAGGGATTGATCAGCCATTTCTTTTCTCCGCCACTTTGATGATAACAAAAAATCCGGCACATAAAACCATGTACCGGATTATTATACTATATTACTTCAGACGGT
>JAFRHT010000053.1 GCA_017433125.1 Solobacterium sp. | reverse complement strand
TGTTCTCCATGGCGAACTGCGCTGTTCCGCTGAGCTGCCATGGACATACCGGCTGTGGGAAGAAGACCATCATTACCGGCAGGAAGATAAGACATGGTACCGGATCTCCCGGGTCTACCGGGATCAGATTGACAAGGCTTCCGGAACGATTATGGAAACCCGGCTGATTCTGAACAACCATTCCCGGGTCATGTTTGATCCGGCGCTGATTCCGGATGATGAGAAACGATAAAAAGTCCGCCCCGGCCCGGGACGGACTTGATTGTATTAAAGGATAATCTCCCGGTAGCGCAGGTCATGCAGCTGTTCCAGCAGCTGTTTTTCCTGTTCTGCCGTCAGGTTCTCCATCGGCCTTCTGACCTTTGATGTACGGATGACCCCCTCGTCTTTAAGAATCACTTTGTAGGCGGCGATGTTGTTGATCTCACACATCAGGACATTGAGCACATTGGTGCGCCGCTGCAGCTTTGTGGCCAGATCGAAATCCTTTGCCTGAATGGCCTGCCACAGGGCCGCATAGTGTTCCGGTACGCACATGGCATTGCCGGAGACCACCCCTTCACCGCCGACCGCACAGACAGCCTCAAACAGATGATCAGGTCCGACCAGCACGCTGAAGGTCTGATTGCGCACCAGCATGAACTGCTGCAGTCTGGTGAAGTCCGGCCAGCTGTACTTGATGCCGACAACATTCGGACATTCCGCCGCAACTGCCTCAGCCACGGCCGGGGTGATATCATTCACCGCATTCTGAGGAATGGCATAGAGATATACCGGGAAATCTGCCGGCACAGACAATGCCACGGCCTTGTAGAAATCAATCAGGCCCTGATCCGACAGCTTATAGAATACCGGCGTTACCACCCCGATGCCATCAGCGCCGATCGCTACGGCATGCCGCGACAGTTCAATGGTATCAGTCAGATTCCAGGCCCCGGTCTGAACGAATACCGGCACCCGGCCGGCCGCATGCCGGACAACCGTTTCCGCCACAAGTTTCCTCTCGGCTACGCTCAGGTACATCATTTCCCCGGTCGTACCGCACGGATACAGGCACTGCAGACCGCCGTCAATGACGTGGTCGCAGAGACGGCACAGGCTTTCCGTATCGATGCTGTCATCATCCAGCAGCGGGGTAATCATCGGCACAACAGTGCCGTAAAGCTTTTTCATCTGTACTTCTCCTTGAGCTGACGGATCACCCGGTCAGCGATCTCCGGCGGCAGCAGTCTTGAGACATCCCCGTCATTCAGCGCGATTTCCTTGACCACGGATGAACTCAGGAACGAGTAATCCGGCCGGGCAATGAAGAACAGCGTTTCGATCTTGTCATTGAGCATCAGGTTGGCTGTCGCCTGCTGCAGTTCGTATTCATAATCGGAAACCGCGCGGATACCGCGGACAATGGCGTTGCAGCCGATTCTGCCGGCAAAGTCCACCGTGAGGCCGGAGCCGATCATGACCGTGATTTTGTCATGGCACGGCAGCGCGGCAATGCTCTGCTCAATCAGTTCTTTCCGCTCTTCCGCCGTGAACGCACAGGTCTTGCGCGGATTCTGCATGATCAGGACAACCAATTCATCAAACATGCGGCTGGCCCGCTCGATGACGTCGAGATGTCCTGATGTGATGGGATCAAAGGTTCCCGGATAACAAGCTTTCATGATTCAGTCCTCCTGACAGATGTAATAGCGGATCCGGGTTATCCCGTATACCGCATCTTTGTGAAACCGGATGGATGCTGTATCATCCGGCCTGGGGTCTTCTTTCAGTGATTCAATGACAACACGGGCGCCCGGATTGAGCAGCTGATATTCTTCCAGCAGTTTCAGAATCCGGTCATTTTCCTGCCGGGCATACGGCGGATCGAGGTAAACCAGGTCAAACTTCTGCCCTTCCTTCTGCAGGATGGCCAGCGCGGCAGCAGCCTTGACGCAGAGCACCCGGCTGCGCTCTCCGGCCTTTAATGAAGCGATGTTGTTCCGGATAACGCGCACGGCTTCCCGGCTGCTGTCGACAAACACAGCCTCATCCATGCCGCGGGAGAGTGCCTCCAGGCCGATCGCGCCGCTGCCGGCATACAGATCCAGCACCCGGCCGCCGGCAAAATAACCTCCCAGGGAGGAAAACACCGCTTCCCGCACTTTGTCCAGTGTCGGCCTTGTGGCTTCCCCTTTCAGTGTTTCCAGCTTGCGGGAAGAATACTCCCCGGCCACAATCCTCATTCGATTTCACCCCGTTTGAACTGACAGATGACCGCCTGGGCAATGCCGATGGCGCACATCAGTGACAGGGTTGAGGAACCGCCGGCCGAGATCATCAGCAGGGGTACACCGGTCAGCGGGATCAGCCCGGTCACGCCGCCGATATTAAAGATACTGTGCACAACGATATACATGGCCGTGCCGGTCAGGATAATCCGGCCCTTCTCGCTCTTCATCCGCCAGGCATACTGCAGCAGCCGCCAGACAATCAGGCAGTACGGGATAAAGATCATCAGGAAGCCGATATAGCCAAGCTCTTCCACCACAATGGCCAGGATGAAGTCCGTGTTGGCCGCCGGGAAGCGGGTATACTTGCGCACGGAATTGCCAAAGCCAAGCCCGGTCACCCCGCCGGTGGCGAATGAAACCAGGCCGTTGATCAACTGATACCCGGTGTTGTACTGGTCGATAAACGGATTGATGGATGACAGGATCCGGTTGATCTGGTACTTCTGCAGCGGCAGGTGGTTGATCAGGCCTTCGCCCCACGGTGTCAGCATGAACAATGCCAATGTAAACAGTGAGCCGACAACTATGGCCAGCCCCCGCTGGAACTTCCGCATCTGCGGATGTGACGGAATCTCCACACACACAAACCCGATGACGGCCATAACCGCCATGGAACCGAGGTCCTTCTGCAGCACCAGTACAATCAGCATATATCCGACAACAAAAATAGCCGGACGCTGCAGCATTGCCCAGTCCGTCGGAAAACGCTTCCTGATATCGCCGCAGTATGCTGCGACGACCAGGATGATCATGATCTTGGAGAATTCCGAAGGCTGAATGGAAATGTCCACGCTGGAAATCGGCACCCGGATCCAGGCCCTGGCTCCGCCGACCTCACGGAACAGCAGGCAGGCCAGAAGCAGGATACCCATCAGGATGGCCAGCATCGGGAAGTTTTCGCTCTGCAGATAGCGGATATTGAAATGCCCGGCCAGCCAGTTCATGGCGATAACCCCGCCGGTCAGGAAGACCACCTGCTTAGCAACGGTAAACAGCAGATACCAGGTGCGTCCGTCCGCAATGCCCATGGAGGCACTGGCGATCATAAGCAGACCGAAAAACGCCAGAAACCAGATACTGCGGTTGATCACAGCATCGTGTTCCGGCGGCAGGCTGAGAAAAAACCGCCGTCTGCCCGAGGCAGATTTTCGCGTATTGTCCATAGCCGTCATATACGTATTGATTGTAACATACCCAAAGACTTCCGTAAGCATGCACAGGTTAAGTTTTGACAAGGTACACAATTCTGCTAGAATAACAGACGAGGTAAAAAAGATGCTTATTAATAATGATACGATCATCAAAGATACAGACCCGAGAATCCGGATGAAATCCAAGCCGGTCAGCCTGCCACTGATGGAAGAAGATAAACAGCTGCTGACCGAAATGTATACATACGTCAAGGAATCCACCGACCCCGAACTGGCCGAAAAGAAGAACCTGCGGCCGGCTGTGGGCATCAGCGCGATCCAGCTTGGTGTTCCGAAGCAGCTGACCGCTGTCATCGTGAAAGAACTCGACAAGAACGAGAATGAAGTTGTCTATGAGTATATGCTGGCCAATCCGAGGATTGTGTCCTCTTCCGTGCAGAAAGCTTATCTGGAAAGCGGTGAAGGCTGCCTCTCCGTGGCTGAAGAACATGAAGGCTATGTGGTGCGCAGTGCCAGGGTTACCGTTCAGGGCTATGATCTGCTGACTGATCAGAAAATCACGATCCGGGCCCGCGGCTATCTTGCTATCGTGCTCCAGCATGAACTGGATCATTTCAGCGGAACCCTATTCTATGACCATATCAATGCCGGCAATCCCTTCCCGAAGGTCGCCGATGCAGTTGTTATCTGACAATTCTTTTTACAGTGTTTGATTCATGATATAATCTATGTGACGTTTATTGTTTTTACTTTTATTCTTTTATCAATATCAGCGAGCATCAACAGCGAGGTTTATAATTTATGACAGAAAACAAAGCCGCAGGAAGCGGCCGCACCGTCCGTTATTCCGGTGTGCCTGAACCGGATTTTGAGAAAAACTCCATTAACCGGCGGACCGATACTTTAGTCTATGCGCTTGGCGGCCTGGGCGAAGTCGGCAAGAATATGTACTGCATCGAGCATGATGATGAAATCATTATCATCGACTGCGGTGTCCTGTTCCCCGAAGATGAACTCATGGGTGTGGATTACGTGATTCCTGATTTCACATATCTGGTCAAAAACCAGGCCAAGATCAAGGCATTGATCATCACCCACGGTCATGAAGACCACATCGGCGGAATCCCCTTCTTCCTGCAGTCCATTCATCTTAAGCAGATCTATGCGCCGCGGTTTGCCAAGGCCCTGATCGAGAAAAAACTCGAGGAACACAGACTGTCCCGTTCCGTGAAGATCGTTGAGATTGACGGTGACAGCCGGGTCCGCACGAAGCATTTCAATGTCGGTTTCTTCAACACCGTGCATTCCATCCCGGATTCCCTCGGGGTGCTGATCAATACGCCAAACGGCCGGATTGTCGAAACCGGTGATTTCAAGTTTGACCTGACGCCGATCGGCATTCAGTCCGATTATCAGAAAATGGCCTATATCGGCCAGATCGGTGTCACCCTGCTTATGAGTGACTCCACCAACTCGGGTGTCCCGGGCTTCTCGATTTCCGAAAAACGGGTGGCCGCTTCAATCGTTGACCAGATGCGCCGCACCCCGGGACGGCTGCTGGTTTCCACGTTCGCGTCCAACGTCCTGCGGCTCAACCAGATTCTCGAGGCTGCCGTGCAGTGCAACCGCAAAGTTGCGGTCTTCGGCCGTTCCATGGAAAATGTTGTGGAAATCGGCAAGCGCATGGGCGTCATCAAAATTCCGGAAAGCAGCTTTATTTCAGGCAATGAACTCAACACTCTGCCGGCCAACCGGATCTGTATTGTCTGCACCGGCAGCCAGGGTGAGCCGCTTGCCGCGCTGAGCCGCATCGCCAACGGCACCCACCGGTTCATCAAGATCATTCCGGGTGATACTGTGCTGTTTTCAAGCAACCCGATTCCGGGCAACGGTGTTTCCGTCTCCGCGGTTGTCAACCAGCTGACCCGGGTCGGCGCCAACGTCATTACAAACTCCCCGCTGACTTCCTTCCATACGACCGGACATGCGCCGGTGGAGGAGCAGAAACTCATGCTCAACCTGATCAAGCCGCAGTACTTCATGCCGGTGCACGGGGAATACAAGATGCTGGTGCAGCACGCGGCAACCGCTGCGGAAACCGGCGTGCCGAAAGACCGGCATATGATCTGTGCCAACGGTGATATCGTCGTGCTGCGCAACGAGGAATGCTTCATCGCCAACGAGCGCATCCAGACAGACGCCATCTACGTCGACGGCAATGATGCCAGCGGACTGTCCACCTCGGTCATCAAGGACCGCCAGATCCTGGCCAACAACGGCATGGTGGCAGTGATTGTCACAATTGACAGCCGGTACAACAAGATTCTCTGCCGGCCGTCCCTGGTCTCGCGCGGCTTTGTCTACATCAAGGATTCCCAGACCCTGCTGAAGGAAGCAGAACTGGTTGTATATGATGCCCTGAAGAAAAAGATGCTGCAGCGCACCACCTTCGGGGAACTGAAGAATACCATCCGCTCCTGCCTGGAACCGTTCCTCTATCAGCGGACCAACCGCAACCCGATTGTCATCCCGGTCATTCTGAACCAGAAGGCAGCCATTGCGGAAATACAGTCCCGTACCGCCCACACCAGACGGCCGTAAATAATTCAAACCAATAAAAAAAGAACCCGTATCAGTGATACGGGTTCTTCTCATGCTCACAGAATACTGATGAACTTTTTCTCTTCTGCTTCCTTTTTCTCCGCTGTCGGGATTTCAACGGTCAGTGTACCGTTGTTGAAGGAAGCGTGGACATCTGTTTCACGGATGGCGTCACCGACATAGAAGCTTCTGCTGACAGAGCCTCTGTAGCGCTCCTGCCGCAGGACATTTCCCTTTTCGTCCTTTTCTTCCTGCGATTCATTGTGTTCCGCATGGACTGTCAGGTTGCCGTTATACAGGGAAATCTTGATGTCTTCCTTTGTGTAGCCAGGCAGGTCAATATCCAGCAGGTATTTCCCGTCTTTCTCACGGATGTCCGTGCGCATCAGCGCATTGGCGGAATTGAAGCCGCTGCCGTTGAACATGGAATCAAACATATCATCAAACAAACTTTTTCTTTCCGGTAAATATCTCATCATTTGTACACCTCTTTCTCAGCCATCATCCAGCTGCACTTATATGATAGCGCAGATATTAGCACTGTCAATAGTTAAGTGCTAATTTTTTTGTGATTATCACTTTGCGATTGCCGATGATATACCATTTTTAAGCATATTTATCAGTGTTTTTTTGTCTGGCAGATATGCCGATTAATTGCCAACTATTTAACCGCGATACGGTTCCATCGTCCAGATACCCGGGTGATCTTCCACGGTCATGGTCCAGTCCGGGCAGTGTTTAGCCGGGATAATCTTTCTGACATCATCGATGTGGGCGATTACATCATACCCGCCAAGCGCGCTGCGGTAATGCATCAGCACGGCGGTTTTCGGCGCGGTATCACGGATGATCCTGTCTGCCTGTGCAGCGTCGATGGTAAAGTGACCGCCGACCGGAATCAGGATCAGGTCCGCGCCTTTGAGGATTTCTGTCTCCTCCGGGGTCAGGTCACGGCCGATATCACCGTAATGAATGACTGTAAAGCCTGACGACTGCAGTCTGCGGATGACATTCATGCCCCGCTTGGCACCGCCGGCATCATCATGCGGCACAGTGACTTCGGTCATGACAAACGGGTTATCCGGGCCGTCCTCGCGCAGGTGTACCAGATGGGCTGCATTGTGGTCCGCGTGACCGTGCGAGCAGTATACAGCATCGGCGGTGAGATCCGCCGGCAGGTCAACCCCCGGTACACTGCCGGTTTCATACGGGTCAAAGACAACCTGATAACCATTGGCTGCGGTAATTCTGAAGCAGGAATGTCCGAAGGATTCGAGTACTGTCATTCTTTTTCCCCTTTCCGGTTCAGCAGCCGCCGGTCTTCCCCGATGATTTCCAATGGTTCCGCCAGGGCCCTGATCCGTTCCATGATGCGCATGGCATCGAGTTCATTGCGGCCGTCATACGGCAGCGTAAAGTGCTGCTGCAGCGTCCGGAAGTCATAATTGGAAGTAAACCAGGTGCAGCGTCCGTTCTGCATGCGGGCATCCAGGACTGCCAGGATCACCGCCCGCAGACGCTCATTCACTTCTTCCGCGCCGATATCATCCAGAACCAGGAAATCCGCGTAGGTCATCCGGCTGATTTCAGTCCGGTGCTCATTGGTTTTCTGCAGGGTCCTGAGCCGTTCGGCAAAGGCCGGGCAGTGAACAAAGGCAATCTGTTTTCCCTGGCGGGCCAGCTGATTGGCCGCGCAGGCGGAAAGATATGTCTTGCCCGTGCCGAGATTGCCGTAGAGATACAGCCCTTTCATGGAACTGCAGGCCGTCATTGTCTTCATCAGGGCATTCACATAGGACCGGGTATCGCTGTCTGTGACCTTGATATCCTCAAAAGAGGCTGTCGCCATCGCGGCCCCGAGATCACTGATCAGATACTGTTCAAGGTGTGCTTCCTGCTTCTGCTTTTCATCAGCGTAACGACAGGTCTCCATGGTATCACTCAGAACCCCGTCATAACGCAGGGAGGACCGCCAGCCCCGGCGCTTCTGCCTGCAGTCAGCCAGGCCGGCGCAGTTTCTGCACAGGGAAAACTCCTGCAGCCAGTCCTGAATACGCTGCGGCTGCCTGGCCACGGCTTCCGCCGGGATCCCGTGGGCCTGTATGATTTTCATGGCTTCCGGATCATGCAGGAGCTCTGCCGCTTTCTTCTGCCGCTGCGCTTCCCACGCTTCCGGATTTACCAGTGCCGGATTCATCTTTTCCATTACTGTCTGCCCATCCTTTTCATCATTTCCTGCACTTCCTGCAGCTGCTCATCACTGGCCTTCTCTTCCGGGCTGTTTTCCATCCGCTCATAATACTCGGGCATGTCCTTTCCGGTTTTCCGGCCGCCGCCTCCCGGCGGCGTCTTGCGGGCTGCCGCGAACGCCTGCTCACGTGTCTTTACCCCGTCCCGGGCCCACTCACCGGCCACCATATCAACGAACGATTTAACCAGCCGGTTCTGTGATACCCGCAGGATATATTCAATCATGATATTGATTACTTCTCCGGAAAATTTCATATTCAGGGAAAGATTTTCCAGAATCCTGCGGTCAGCAATTGATACCGGGGCTCCGTTTTGCCGGGCCTGCAGGAAAGAAACCGGCGGCAGGCTGTAAGGATCTTTGGCCTGCATCACATCAGGCTGGGTTTTCTGGCACAGGACTTTCAGCTTTTCGGCGTCAAAGGTCATGGCATTGATATTGATGCAGCGCATGACCAGAATCCGCATGCGTTCGGCTGACAGCCCGTATACCGTGGCCAGCTGGCCGATCAGCTGCATGTTCTCGCGGGTGCGCAGTTCGGCCGGGAAGACGAGCGTTGAAGTCTGGGTCAGGAAGCGCTCATAGTCAAAATTGATTTCGGTATCCGCATCGGCAAACCGGTAGCGTTTTTCCGGCCGGCTGTAGTCGACACTGCGGTCATAACTGACACTGCGGCGGGCATGGGATACCGCCCGGGTGATCTCACGGTAATTCGCGCCCGGCAGTCCGGCCGGCTGCAGTTTGGCCACGGTCATTTCCATCTGCCGGCTCCCCAGGGCAGCAGCCAGCAGGCCCATGAGTTCTTTCTGCGCCAGGAAACTGCTGACCGACAGCGGGGCATTAAGGACATAGACAAAGCTTGTCCGGGTTTCCTGTGTCTGCATGTAGACCCGCAGCAGCAGGTATTCTTCCAACCGGATTCTGGCCCGCTCGAGATCATCAATACTCATATTCAGTATCGCCAGCAGCCGGGCATGGCTTTCCTGGGTTTTCTGCCGGCAGCCTTCGCTGTAAAGCGTCATGTAAAGTGCCGCCGCATCCCGGCCGATCAGCGGCTGATACAGGGAAAACAGCGATATTGTCAGATCATCGCTGAGAAAACTGCCGCATTCGATTCGATATACATCACCGGTCTTCAGTTCCATTCTCTTCCCCTTCTTCCAGTTCTTTCAGCCAGCGGGCGGTTTCCGCCGCCAGCATCTCCGCTGTGCCGTCATTATGAATGACTTTGTCCGCTTTGGCAATCTGTATCTCCCGGCTCACCTGCGAACGGAGCCGTCCTTCCGCCTGTTCCCGGGTATAGCCCCGGTCCCGCATCAGCCGGTCAACAGCGTTTTCCTCGCTGCAGGTCAGAACAGTTACCAGATCAAACAGATCTTCCCAGCCGGCTTCATACAGCAGCGGCACTTCCGCAAATACAAGTTTTTCCTGACGGTGCGCTTCCATAAAGGCCAGCAGGTCTGCTTTGACCCGGGGATGAATGATCTGGTTGAGCATCAGGCGGTTTTCCTCATTGCCGAACACCCGGCGGGAAATGGCCGCGCTGATCAGGCTGCCCTGCTCATCAACAACATCCGGACCAAACCAGGCAACGATCTCATCATATGAACCTGTGCCTTTCTGCAGGAATGTCCGGCTGCTCGCATCCGCGTCAAAAACAGGCCAGCCGGCTTCCCTGATCAGATACGCAAAGGTTGATTTTCCGGACCCGATGGTCCCGGTAATACCGATTTTCTTCATGTTATTTCTGACAATGCGGGCAATAGTAGCTGGACCGCCCGCCGATCCATTTCACTTTGATCTCACTGCCGCATTTCCGGCAGATTTTCTGCTCGTGCACCTGACAGGCCAGCTGGAAGAGGCCGGTGATCCCGAAACTGTTGTAGCTGCGGATGGTTGTACCGCCTGAAGCGATTGCCGCACCGAGGATCCTCCTGGTTTCCCGCACGATGTTCTCTTCATCTTTTCCGGTGATCCGGGCACAGCTGCGCCCCGGCCGGAGCCCGCAGGCAAACAGGATCTCATCGGCATAGATATTGCCCACCCCGGCCACAAACGACTGATTGAGCAGCAGCGACTTGAGCGGCATTTTTCTGCCCCGCCGCCAGGCATGGATATATTCCGGCGAAAAAGCTTCCGCAAACGGTTCCGGCCCCAGATCATGGAACGAAACCAGATCCGTATCCTTCGGCAGGATCTGCAGGCGGCCGAACTTGCGGGTGTCATGGTAGCGCAGCTGCCGGCCGTCAGCCAGGCAGAAGACCAGATGTTCATGCCGGCTGTACGGATCAGCCGCGGTTTTTATGAAATACTTTCCCTCCATGCGCAGATGACTTACCAGCAGGCAGTCATCCATGGTAAACAGCAGATACTTCCCGCGCCTGTTAAAACCACGGAAATGCTGTCCTTTAAGCGTTCTGGAAAATACGTCCGGATCGCCTTCGACTACCTTCGGCCAGCGGATGATAATATCACTGATTTCAGCGTCCTTCACTCTGATTTCCAGAGCCCGGAGCACGGTTTCGACTTCCGGCAGTTCAGGCATTATTTGGCCTCATACCAGTCTGATCCGACTGAGCATTCCACAGTCAGCGGGACTTTCAGGGTCATGGCATTCACCATTCCTTCTTCCACGATCTGTTTCATTATTTCAGTTTCCGCTTCCGGGACATCAAAGATCAGTTCATCGTGCACCTGCAGGATCATCTTTGCTTTCACCCCGGCTGCTTTCATGGCCCGGTCAATGTGAATCATCGCGATCTTGATCAGATCGGCAGCTGAACCCTGAATCGGCGCATTCATAGCCGCCCGCCGGCCGAATTCACGCACCATGCGGTTCTTGTCATGAATCTCCGGGATTTCCCGCCGCCGGCTGCACAGGGTCGTCACATAGCCGTCCCTCTCACAGTCTTTGATAATCTGCTCCATGTAGGAACGGATGCCCGGATAAGAGCGGTAATAGCTTTCAATGAATTCCGCGGCTTCCCGGCGGCTGATATCCAGCTGCTGGGCCAGGCCGAAATCACTGATGCCGTAGACAATCCCGAAGTTGACGGTCTTGGCCCGCCGCCGCATCAGCGGTGTCACATCTTCCTGTGCCGCGCCGAACACATCCATGGCTGTCCTTGTATGGATATCGACACCGGATACAAAGGCATCAATCAGACCCGGTTCGTTGGCCATATGGGCCAGAATGCGCAGTTCGATCTGATGATAGTCACTGGCAATCAGGACACATCCCGGACTCGGCTTGAACGCCCGTCGGATAACTTTTCCCTGTTCGTCCCGGACACTGATGTTCTGCAGGTTCGGTTCACTGGAGGACAGTCTGCCGGTCTGGGTGGCGCACTGGTTGTACAGCGTATGGATCCGGCCGTCTGCAGCGATATACTTCTGCAGGCCTTCGGCATAGGTGCTGTAGATCTTCTGCAGTTTGCGGTAATTAAGCAGATGGCTGATGATCGGGTGGAAAGGCGCCAGCTTCTCCAAGACATCCGCCGAGGTGCTGCGCTTACGGCCGCTTGGCAGCTGCAGGTGATCATAAAGCACTTCTCCCAGCTGTTTGGGGGAGTTGATATTGAACTCCTGGCCGGCCAGGGCATATATTTCTGCCTGCTCGGCATCGATTTCCGTTTTCATGCCGGCCGCGATTTCCATCAGAACGCGCTCATCACAGACAATCCCGGTCTTCTCCATCCGGTACAGGATTTCCGTCAGCGGCATTTCAATATCACGGTACAGGGATACCATGCCGTATTCCTCAATCAGCGGCAGGGTCAGTTCATATAGTCTGAGGATATTGGCCGCGCTTTCACAGGCAAACCGCGTCTGCATATCCGGATCAGCCAGAACCGGACGGCCCGGTTTGCCGTGAACCTGTTCCTGGGATGCGGCAGTATGCAGATCAAAGCGGTCAAAAATCTTATCAATACTGGTCAGCGTGGAATCCGCCAGCGAAGCAAGGATCATGGCATCTTCGCTGAACCGCACGGCCAGATCCTCCCGGCCAAGCAGATGCAGGTTCCGCTTCACGTCAAAACCGATAACGGCAATCCCGGGATCCTGCAGGACCCGGCAGAGTGCCGTATCTTTTTTTACATCCGCAAGATCCATGTAGACGCTGCCTGCCGCCCCCGCAAGGCCCAGGCCGAACGCCTCCGCCTGCAGGAAGGATTCAGAGGAAGCATCCACAAATACTGCCAGCGGCCCTTTCAGCAGTTCTTCCGGACAGGACTGCACCCGGGTAAAAGACGCTTCCGGCTGCGGTTCACTGACCGGCCCGGAATCTTCCATCTGGGCATACCGGCTGATGAGGCTCTTCATATCCAGGCTTTCAAAGAAGCGGATCAGCGACGCATAATCCGGGGTAAACGCGCAGTCCTCCGGACCGAAATCCAGCGGTATATCACGCCTGATTGTTGCCAGGGTCTTGCTCAGGACTGCCGACTCACGCCCTTCATCCACCTTTCTGGCCAGAGCCCCCTTCAGCTCACCTGCATGGGCCAACACATTTTCCACTGAGCCGTAGTCGGCCAGCAGCTTCAGGGCGGTCTTTTCACCCACCCCGGGAATACCGGGAATATTGTCACTGGCATCGCCCATGAGGCCCTTTAAATCAATGATCTGCAGCGGCTGGATACCCAGCTCTTCCTGCAGGGCGGCCGGTGTCATTTCAGCCATGTCAGTCAGGCCCTTTTTCATCAGCAGAACCGTTGTGCTGTCATCAATCAGCTGCAGCATATCCCGGTCACTGGTCAGGATGACCGTTTCGTATTCCACCGATTTTTTTGACATCGTGCCGATCAGGTCATCGGCTTCAATATCAGGCATCTCCACCCAGCGGATATGAAAGCCGTCCAGGTAGTCGCGCACGAGGCCGAACTGCGGCACCAGATCATCCGGTACCGGCTTACGGCCGCCTTTGTAATCCGCATACAATTCATGCCGGAAGGTATGCTTGCCGGCGTCAAACGCCACCAGCACCGAATCCGGCCCAACCGTATCGATTGCTTTCTGCATCATGGACGCAAAACCGAATACCGCATTTGTCGGAATTCCTTCCGGACTTGTCATTTTCCGTCCGTATGCCGTGGCGTAATAAGCCCGGAACAGCATCGAATTCCCATCCACCAGCAACAGCTTTTTCATACAAAAAAACCTCCCTGAATATTGTATCATAGGAGGCCTTGAAACGCAGTGCCGCTCTTATTCCGGTGCTTCTGTTGCTTCAGGATCCGGCGATTCCTCCGGCTCTTCTGCCGGTTCTGCCGTGACAGCCGGCGCTGCGGTCTGGCGCGGTTCCCGCATCGTTTCCAATACGCTGAGATTTTCGTACATGATGGACAGATAATCCTTGCCGGAGTTGTCCTCTGCCGCGGTCAGCGAAGACAGATTGCTCAGCTCCACCCGGGTCAGGCCCAGATCATCTTCAATCTGGTTAAACAGTACTGTCATGTCCGCCGTCATATTCGGTTCATAGACGATATACCGGACGCCGTCATCCTGAATCCGCTTCTCAATGACAGCCAGCTGCTGCGCATTCGGCAGGACGCCGTACTTGGAAAGAATGACCGGGTAGACCTGGAAGCCGTACGTCTTCTGCCAGTTGCCGAAACTTGCGGTCATGGATACAAATTTGATCTCTTTCTTATCATGCTGGTTGGCTGTGGCCAGGGCCTGGTACTGGGCATCGAGGTTGATCAGATCCGTTTCCAGTTTCTGGAAATTGTCTTCAATTGTTTCCTTGTCTTCCGGATAGGCGGAAAGCAGCCAGTCACGGATATCCTTGGCCATACTGAGCATGGCAATCGGATCCGTCCAGAGATACAGGTCCTTCACATCTGTATCAATGCTGTCCATAGCCGGGTCATTGTAGTACCGGCTCTCGACGTACGTCACATCATCCCCGGCATATACCGGCATATACCTTTCAAAATCATAGACAGCGTTCATGGCGGAAAGATCCAGCTGTGAAGAACAGGCAGCGTTAATCTCAGCTGCATAGACACTGCGGTAAGGCTCCAGCTGGCCGACATAGAAAAACACGGCGGAATCCGAAAGGATCTCAGCGTAATTTTCCTTGAGCTGCGCCCGCTGGATAATCATATCCTGCTGCACCGAGACCGCCCGGGACGGATTGCCCGTCAGCCGTTCAACAAGAAAACCAACCGGATATACCGTATAGGCAATCTGGGTTTTCACCGGAGTGCAGCCGGTCATCAGCAGTAAGGCCGAAAAAACGGCCAGCAGTTTTTTCCATTGCCGGATCATACGACAGAATTATAGCACAGGCGGCGTCCGTCAGAAACCGGACCTTAAGGTTTTCATCATCCCTTCCCGCTTCATGCTCAGACATCCGTCCCGGGAAACAATCAGATGGTCAAGCACCTGCACGTCCATGAGTTCGGCAGCCGCCATTATTTTATCTGTCATCCTGCGGTCCGCATCGCTTGGCTGCAGGGATCCGCTGGGATGGTTGTGCACAAGAATGATTCCGGCTGCTGACTGCAGCAGTGCTTCCCGCAGGATTTCCCGCGGGGATACCATACTGGCATCCAGCGTTCCGATAAACAGTATCCGGCTGGCCAGGATGTGCAGCGCCGTGTCCAGATAGACCACCATAAAGTGCTCCTGGCGCTGGCTGCCCATAGTCATCTGCAGCCAGTTCACCAGCTGTTCGGGTTCCTTTACGATATTCCTGCCGGCAGCCTGTTCCCGGATAATGCGTCCGGCCAGTTCCAGCCCGGCTTCCAGTTCCAGGGCCTTGCTGTCGGATATGCCGGGGATACGACAGAGTTCCTGATGATCCAGGCGGGCCAGCCCCTGGATTCCGCCGGCCCTGATCAGTACTTCATCGGCCACTTCAAGCACTGACATGCCTGGTCTGCCGCTGCGGAGCAGCAGGGCCAGCAGTTCCCGGTTGGCCAGGTTTTCCACCCCATCCCGCAGTCCTTTTTCCCGGGGTCTTTCCGACTCTGGCAGATCATTGATTTTTGCCATTGCCCTATTCCTCCTGACAATGATATTCGCCGATACTGACACAACGGCACAAAAAAAGACAGATCCGTGTCTGTCTTTGTATGGAATATCGTTCAGCGTTCCAGACGGGCAATCTGCTGCAGGCCCGTTTCCACAGCCAGGTCCGCCAGCGCCGCAATGTTGTTGATATAACCCCGCGCAATATTGCATTCCATCAGCATGCCCAAGTTGGTTCCGCCAACCACTTCCACCTGGACTGTCCCGGCCAGTTTCCGGCCCAGATCCCGGCTGACCTTGGCCGGCTGTTCATCAGCCAGGTCCGCAAAAATCAGCACGCCTTCCGGACACGGACCGAATTTTTCTATTTCGCCCCGCAGTTTCAGTTCCAGTTCATCTGTACTGTCTTCCAGTTTGAAATCCACAGCTGCGAACTTCTCCGGTGTCCCGGCCAGCAGCTGCACAGCCTTCATCATCCCGCCGGCATAATTTCCATGTCCTGTCACAATGATTCCGATCATAATCCACCCTGCTTTCTTTTCAGATTATAGCAGTAGAATTCTGCATCGGTAAACGGGAAATCTATGCTACAGTTATGAAAAGAAAACGGGAGGATTCCATGCGCATACAAAGTACCAGGGTTTGGGTTGGTGAACACTTCGCTCCGGCTCAGCTGGAAATCAGCGGCGGGCAGATCTGGTCTGTAGATCCCTATGACCAGAAGAACAGCCATAAAGACTACGGCAACTGCATGATTCTGCCGGGTTTTATTGATATTCACTGCCATGGCGGCTATGGCTATGACAGCAATGACGCCAAAGGTGACGGGCTGCGCAAATGGGCTGCAGCCCTGCCCTTGGAAGGTGTCACATCGTTCATGCCGACGGTCATGACGGATGAGCCGGGCCGGATGTCCAAAGCCCTTAAAGGCATTGCCGAAACCCGCCGGCGCATTGACAAAGGTGCCGCTGTGCTTGGCATCCATCTGGAAGGCCCGTTCCTGAATCCCGAGTATGCCGGGGCCCAGCCGGAAGAATTCATTATGGCTCCGGACATCCCGCAGTTCAGAGTCTGGCAGCGGGCGGCAGATAACCTCATCCGGATCATCACCCTGGCCCCGGAGAATGATCTCGATTATAACTTCACCCGCTTCTGTGCCCACAACAATGTCCTGGTGTCCATCGGGCACAGCGGGGCCACGTACCGGAAAGTCGTCAACGCCCACAGCAACGGCGCGGTCTGCATCACCCATACATTCAACGCCCAGTCCGGGCTGCATCATCGTGAAAACGGGGTGGCCGGCGCTGCCCTGCTGCTGAATGACATGTATGCCGAGATCATCCCGGACGGACATCATGTGTCTCTGGAAGTCCTGCAGCTGTTCTTTCTGTGCAAAGGCCGGAACTACGCCATCGTCGTATCAGACAGCCTGCGGGCCAAGGGATCCCGCATCGGCGAGCATTTCCTGTTTGCCGGCAAACCCTGCATCATTGAGACCGACGGCAGTGCCAGAGTTGCCAACACCGGCAAGCTGGCCGGCAGCACCCTCAAAATCAATGAAGGCCTGCGCTATCTGATCTGCGAATGCGGCATTGAACCGGCCGCCGCCATCAACGCCTGCACCATCAATCCGGCCCGCCTGCTGAATATTGATGAAACCTATGGCCTGATCCGCACCGGATACAACGCTGACCTGACAATACTGGATGATGACTACCAGGTTGTACAGACATACTGCCGCGGGACCGCGCAGTTATAATCCGGCATTGCTTTATGTTATAATTTATTGACTGAAAGGCAGCCACCATGAGCATAGATTACAGCAACCGCAAGACCCGTATCCTGACCGCCGTTGCCGGCGTTCTCCTCGCCGCGACCATCGGGGCAGGATTTTATTATGTCTATATCCTGAACAGCGGCATTGATATGCCTTCATTCATCAGCATGACCCGGAAGGATACCGAAGACTGGGCTGCAGAAAACAAAATTGGCGCAGAGCGGATGCACTACACCTACCGCTTTGATGAGGAGATCGAAAAGGACACTGTATTGGAACAGACCCCGGAGGAAGGAACCCGGCTGGGCCGCAGTGACGAGGTATCCTTTGTCCTCTCCGACGGACCTGACCCGGATAAAGAGTTTGATATTCCCGACTTTACCGGCCGCCGGCGTGATGATATCGAGAAGTGGTTTGCCGATAAAGGCTTCAGGGATGTCACCTTTGAATTCAGCACGGAAACCGACGTGGAAGAAAACCTCTTTGTCAGCATCTCCCCGAATGACCCGATGCTCAAGCGCAGCCAGCCTGTCGTCATTACGATTTCAGCAAAGTCAGACAAGGAAGACGAAGTAATCGAAGTAACGGTGCCGGATTTCCGCAGTTACACCCGCGCCAATATCCAGGCCTGGGCCAACACAAACAAGATCAACGTGACTTTCGCGGAGGAAACCAGCAATACTGCCGCCCGCGGAATGGTCATCAGGCAGTCGGCCGCAGCCGGCACCAAGCTGACTCAGGGTTCCCGTCTCGTTATCACCTTATCTTCCGGCAAGGGAATTACGATTGCTTCACAGACCGGTAAAACCCGGGCTGAGGCAGCTGACTGGTGCCGGACCAACGGGATAAGAGCCCTCTTCCAGGAATACTACAGTGACCAGCCTGCCGGAACGGTGCTTTCCCAGAATCCTTCCTCCGGCATGATCGGCGAGGACTCATCCATCACCTTCCAGGTCTCGGCAGGTCTGGTCAATGTCGATAACTATACCGGCCGTTCCCGCGATGCCTTCACCTCTTATATCAATGCGAAAAACAGCGAAAACAGCAGCAGTGCCCGCCTGAGTGTAAAATTCACCGAAAAGGAGAGCGATGCGGAAGCCGGCACCATCCTGTCCCAGAGTGCCAGCGGTCCGGTAAACCCAGGCACCGTCATCACCGCAGAAGTTGCCGTCGGCCGGACCGTGGCTGTAGACGTCCGCCGGGGCATGGCGGAAGAAGACTTCAAAGGTTATCTCAGCAAGTCCGGCATGACGCCGGGAATCCGCAGTGATTCCTACCATGATTCTGTTACAGCCGGCTGTATTATTACCAATGACAGCGGCCGCTTCCCGGCCGGGTCCCGCATCAACTACACCGTATCCAGGGGTGCCTATGCCCCGGATGCTTCCCTGTACAGTGCCGGCGCTTCCTATACATCCCTGCAGACGGCGGTCAGTTCGGCCAACAGTCTCGGGGCCGGCTGGAGTGTCTCCGCTTCCCAGGCCGAAAGTGATGCCTACGAGGCCGGACAGATCATCAGCTGTTCGGTCAGCGGCAAGAGCATCTCCTGCAGCGTCTCCTCCGGCAAGGTCATC
>JAFRHT010000052.1 GCA_017433125.1 Solobacterium sp. | reverse complement strand
TTCCGGGCGTGTTATGGCCGCATGGGTGTGCCGTATACACTGCGGGAACATATGAAATACGGGCCTACAGCTACATATAAAGCACTGTCGAAACGGTCCCTATGGATCGATAATGACGTACGCATGCCGTCATGTTCGTTTGAATCACCGGCGGTGTATGCCCTGATCCTGGCGCTGAGCAGAAGGATTGCCAATGTCCGTGAACCGCTGTACTACTATCGCCGCTTCCGGGAAAATTCCCTGATTGAAACCGGTTATGCCAATAAAGACGGTACTCCAAACAACACCATGGCAATTGCGGCCATGCGCTTTCTTGTGTCGGAATTCAGGCGCTGCGGCCTGTATGCGGAGTATGAACAGGATCTGGAAGGGATCGTGAAATACCGGCTCAGTGACATTCTTGCCACCCAGTTCTATCGCAAAAACGCGGATGATTACCGCGAACTTGTAATGAACTACAGAAACTATCTGCGGGAACAGTTCCCGCAGGGGAATAACCGGACTTATCTGTGCTGGGGAGGATATAACCTTAACCGGATCCTGCTGCATCTGGATATGCTGCAGGATCCGGCCTGCCGGTTCAATTTCTCCAGTCTGATCAGCCTGCTTTCAGTTCCTGCAGACATGCGTGTGACACATAAAAACCGTTACCGGAAGATGATGATCGATCGGGAACTGACCCGGTCACTGTCCCGGGTGCTGCAGGAAGAACAGCCGGATTATCTGTTTCTGGATCTGGTGGAAGAGCGCTTCGATATTCTGGAATATCAGGGAAGATACATTACCGACAGTGATGCCCTGCAGGGCTGTGAGGAATACAGTACCTTCAGCACCGGCCGGAGAATCCCGTTTGACAGTGAAGAACGGAAACTGCTCTGGCTGCAGGCCTTCCGCTGTCTGGTCTCCATGATACGCAGTACATCCCCGGATACGAGAATCATTGTGCTTGCCAGTCAGCTGAGCCGGCAGTACGGGGATCTTGAACATCGGGAAACGTACGCGGATATCGAAATGATTGACCGGGTGAACAGGATCCTGACGGATTACTGCCGGGCAATAAAGGATTTCTATTCGGATATTCCTGTGATTGAAGTCGCTGATCTGCCGGATTACTTTGCAGATAAAAACTATGAATACGGGGCTGTGCCGTCTCATCTGAATGAAATCGTGAATCAGAAGATTGCCGGCCGGATCGGGAGGCTGTTATGACAAAAGTATCAATTGTCATTCCTGTTTATAATGTGGAAGCGTATCTTCCGGCCTGTCTGGACAGCGTGCTGTCACAGACGCTGACGGATATCGAAGTCATCTGTGTGGATGATGCCTCCCCGGACAGGTGCCCGCAGATTCTTGATGTTTACGCCGGGCGGGACAGCCGGGTAAAGGTGATTCATCTGGCCCGGAATTCCCAGCAGGGGTTTGCCCGGAACAGAGGTATGGAAGCCGCTTCCGGAAAATATCTGTATCTTCTGGACTCTGATGATATGATCACAGATGATGCGATGGAAAAACTGTATGTTCGGGCCGAACAGGAACAGGCAGACTGCATTTTCTTTGATTCCCGGGTCATCTACGAGAGTGAGGATCTGGCCCGCAGCAATTCGAACTATCCGGCGGTCCGGTACGGAACTTATCCCAATCACCCGGTCAGCGGGAAGGAACTGTTCTCCCTGTTTATCGAGCAGGAAGAATGGACTTGTTATATCCAGCGGCAGTTCTGGAACATGTCGTTTCTGCGCCGGAACAGGGTCTGGTTTCCGGAGGGGCATGAGCACGAAGATGAAGTCATGCCGTTTGCCGGGCTGCTTTTGGCAGAGCGCGCCCTCTATATTCCGGACCAGTATTTTATCCGCCGCTATCGGGATCAGTCGGTCATGACGAGACCGGTTTCCGGCAGGGATTTCTACGGATATTTCCGCTGTTTCCGGGAGATGACTGCATGGGTTCATGATCACGGAATTCAATGCCCGGCGGCAGATATCAACATTGCCCGCATGCATGAGCGCACTGTGCGGCTGTATGGTCAGCTGAAAGACCGGGAAGACCTGGAGAGCTGTTTTACTCCCGGAGAAGAACAGGAGCTTTACCGGCTGTTTGTACAGGCCTGCAAGGCAGAAGCGTATTATCAGCAATTACCCGGCTGGCTGCTTGATAAACTGCGGGGATATCAGTATGTGTATGTCTACGGGGCAGGGGTGCTGGGCAGAACATTTGCCCGCCGGCTGATGCAGCATGATCTTTGTCTTGAAGGCTTCCTTGTCAGCTCCCGGGGAAACAATCCGGAATACCTGCTGGGCCGGCCGGTCAGTGTATTTGCGGAAACGGAAATACCTGATCATGCGGTTGCTGTCATAGCGGCAGCCCGCGGCTACTACGATGAAATTGCCGCAAAACTGGAAGAACGCGGCATCCCATACATTTATTACCGAAAAATCGACAGTCAGGAGAAATCATGATCAAAACGTCAATTATCATCCCGGTATACAACACTGCTGAATATCTGCGTGAATGTCTGGACAGTGTTCTGAACCAGACCCAGAAAGAAATAGAAATTATCCTGATCGATGACGGCTCGGATGACGGCAGCCTGGAAATCTGCCGGGAATACGCAGACAGGTATCCGTTCATCACGCTGCTGCAGCAGGACCACCTCTACCAGGGGACAGCCCGCAACCGCGGCCTGGAGATTGCCCGGGGCAGGTACATCTATTTCATGGACTCGGATGACTGGATCACACCGGGACTGCTGGAAAAGTGCTATGACAAATGCGAGGAGAGAGGTCTCGATTTTGTCATCTTTGATGCCCATGGGTTTGTCTACGATGAAAATGATCATGAACTGGTCATTCCGGAAGATATCTATGACCGGCTGCCGATGGGGATTGAAGACAGGAACTATACAGGGCCGGAATTCTGGAATACATTCTACAACCGGCATGGCGTCCTGTATGTCTGCTGGCTGCACTATATCCGGAAGGAATTCCTGCTGGATAATCATCTGTTCTATGAAGAGAAGACATACTTTGAGGACAACGACTGGATCCTGCGCATGTATCTGAACGCGGAGAACCTGTACTTCATTCCGGAACAGCTTCACATGCATCGCTGGCGGCGCGGTTCCAACATGCTGGGCGGTTTCACTGTCGGGCTGCTGGAAGGGTGTTTCCGCATGCACGATGTTCTGCTCAGAATCTGGAAGGAAAATGCAGATCCGGAAAAACGAAAGATGATCCGGGATGTCATCCGGCTGAATATTCAGCGTTTCCGGCGGTTGCGGGAAGTTAAGCCGGTCCCGGCATATACTGAGCCCCTGGCCGGATTCTGTGAATACCTGAAAGCATTGATCCGGGATTCCCGGGTGACTGATGATCTCTTTGATTTCCATGTGCAGACTGCCGGGGAGATCATTGGCGCAACAGAGGATTGGCATGACAGCCGTTTCGGCAGCGGACTGGAGAAGGAAATCCGGGATGCAGTCGGGAAGCATTACCTGCTAGGTGTCTCCGGCCGGCGGGTTGCGATTTACGGTACAGGGATAGTCAGTGAACGGTTCCTGCAGCATTATCAGAAGACTGCCGGTGAAATCCGGGCTGAAGTGGTTTTTCTGAACACGGATGAGCCGGCGGAAAAGGAATTCCACGGGTATCCGGTGATCTGTGTCCGGGATGCGGCCGGCTGGCGGCCGGACTGTGTTTTGATTGCCAGCACAAAATATGGTGAAGAGATGTGGGAAACCGTACGGCAGTTCATGGGTGATGATATGCTCTGCCGGATGATCAGATAGTTATGGAATACACGACCGCGAAAGATTACAGGCTGAATACTTTCATGGATCATTTTGCCGGACTGGCCGGAAAGAAAATCTTTCTCTATGGCACAGGCATCAATGCCCGGGCAGTCATTGAGCAGTATGACCAGCATTTTCATTTTGCCGGCCTGATTGATCAGGCGCGCACAGGCGAATGTCTGTATGGGAAAACGGTAGTACCACTGTCGCAGGCGGCCGGCACAGTAATTATCATGTGTGCCCAGGTTTTTGCGGCGGAGGAGATTTACCGGCGCATTCATGCGTTCTGCCGGGAAAACAATGTACAGCTATATGATATGTACGGCCTGGATGAAATCAGCCTGCATGACGAACTGCAGCAGCATGTCTATCTTGGTCTTTCCGAGTGGAAAGCAAAGACGGAACCTTATGATATCGTTTCATTTGCTGTGGCTGATACATTTGCCGACCGGGATCCGTTTCAGGAGAATCATCTGACGGTGCGCCCGGTATTCCGTATCCTGTGTGAAGAACTGATCAGCAGGGGAAAGCAGGTTGTGTTTACCGCCAATCGTTATTACCCGGTTTCCCCGCAGCTGGAAGTATTGAAAGAACATGGGATACCGGAAGCTGATTTCTACCCGTCACAGGAAGGAGAACTGGTTTTTCCGCGAATCCGGGAAGCGCGGGGCGGCGGAAAAATGCTCCATGTGGGAACGAACCTGCTTGAGGACAGCATTATGCCGCGGCTGTACGGAATTGATACATACAGGATGGTTTATCACAATGATAAAGCTTTCCGGCGCCGGGAAACGGAGCGGCAGATGTGGTCCTGTCCTGACGGCGGCGCCGGGGAAGAACGGAAAGCCGGCATACTGAAGGAAATCGATCGGGCAGATGTGATATCTTTTGATGTATTTGACACGCTGATCATGCGGAAAACCCTTTATCCGGAAGATGTATTTTATCTGACAGCGCAGCGCTGCGGCCTTGAACAGGTTGAATTCTGCCGGAAGCGAAAAGAAGCCGAACATGCTTTCCGGCAAGGTACAATCCATGACATCTATTCTTTTCTGCAGAAACAATACGGGTGGGATGACGGGCAGACTGAGGATGTAAAGCAGGCTGAATTGAAGACAGAACAGCTGGTGGCTGTAGTCCGGCCCGGGCAGCTGGAACTGTTCCGCTACGCCCTTGCACAGGGGAAACGGGTATATCTGCTGTCGGATATGTATCTGCCGGAACAGATCATGAGTGAAATTCTTATGCAGTCCGGCATCTGCGGCTACACAAAGCTGTTCGTATCCTGCGATTATGGCATGTCAAAGCAGGACGGGCTGTTTGAACTGCTGAAGCAGGCAGAGCCGGATGCCGTCTGTCTGCATATCGGAGACAGCCCGGAGAATGATCTGGTACCGGCACAGAGGGCAGGTATCCGTGCGGTCCATATTCCCGCCGCCCGGGATTTGGCTGCATCTGACGGACTGGACCTGTCCCGCTTTGTTCCCCTGACACCGAGCGAAAAAGCACTGCTCGGGCTGCTGATTGAAACCGGATATGCAGACCCGTTCCGAAGCGAAAACAATATCTACAGTCTTAACGGTTATGCCTGGATGGCACTGGGACCGGTGCTGCTGGGATATATCAGCTGGCTGAAAGATGAACTGTCGGGAAGTAATTTTAAAAAAGTGCTCTTCGTGTCCCGGGACGGCTGGCTGGTGAAGCAGCTTTATGATAAATACCGCGAATATGAACCCGGGCTGCCGGAGCCGATGTATTTTTATACTTCCCGCAAGTCAGCTTTTCAGCCGAATATGGCAACCGACGGCTGGATGATGCAGATGGCAGTGCGCGGCGAGAATATGCAGCCTGAGGAAATCATGGAAAACCTGTTCGGGCTGGAATCCGGTGATATTATGCCGTATTCGTATGAGAACCATGACAGTATTCTTGCCTATATCCGGGCACATGCAGACGCAGTACGAAAAAAAGCAGCGGAAGCGAGGAAGAATTATCTTCTTTACATGGAGAACAGCGGTTTGAAGGCAGACGGAATCTATGCGTTTGCGGATCTCGTAGCGGCCGGATTTACCCAGAATATGCTGGAACATTTTGTGCTTTTCCGGCTCAGAGGACTGTATCTAGGCCGCCGGGAGATGGAATCGGAAATCCTGTCAGATATAGATGACTACTTCGGCGGGCAGCAGTCATTTGTTACAAAACACTTTATGGATATTGAGGTGTTCATGACTTCGCCGGAGCCCTCTGTTGACGGCTTTGATTCTGCCGGACATCCGGTATTCGAAAAAGAGCAGCGGAACATGGCCGAAATTGAAAGTGTCAGAAGAGTTCATGAAGATATTCTGAGGCTGATGGAAGAGTGGCTTGATCTTTGTGGCGGAACCATTGAACCGGTGCGCAGCCGTCTGGCGGACAGACTGTATGAATTGTATGGAAAACAGACATTCGGCATCCGGTTTTATGACAGCTGGATCAAGCGGGAAATGTAGGTGGCAGTATGGATTCAGAATTGAGCAGACAGATCCTGGATATCATTCGGGTAAAAGATACGGAAAACTTTGATGACGTAATTGCCGGCATGAATGACTGGCAGATGTCGTATCATCTGGGCAGTCTTCGGAAAGCATTTCTGCATGGCTTTGTTTTTAACGGAAAACGGGCCCTGGAAGTCGGACCCGGCTTTGGCGCTCTGACCGGCATGCTTCTGGACCATTTTGATTCTGTTGATGTATTGGAACCGAGCCCTGTATGCATCGAAGGGCTGAAAACAAGATACAGGCATCGGCAGAATCTGAATATTATCGCTGAGCCGGAGAAAGGTCAGAAATACGATCTGATTCTGGCGATTGACTGTCTGGACAGAACTGGAACCGACCGCGGAAAAACACTGCGGGAACTGAAGGGATTACTTGCAGAAGACGGAACATTAATCTGCAATTTTCATAATCGTCTTGGCATCCGGTATCTCTGCGGCTGTCAGGATTCATTCGTGCCGCAGCCGTTTCTGCTGTACCGGCCCGGGGCGCTGTTGTCCCGTTCGGAAACGGTGCAGCTGCTCAAAGATGCGCTGGATGATGATTTTTGCATGTATTATCCGGTACCGGACAGCAGCTGGTGCCAGATGCTTTTCTCGGATGATGACATGCCTTCCGGCAGTATCCGTGACCGGCTGCTCTCTTATGATCCATTTGGGAACACACAGGTTGTCTATGAACCGGATCTTTACGATGACCTGCTGAAAGAAGGCGTGTTCGGAACATTTGCCAATGAATTCCTGATTCAATACCAAGCGGGGGAAGAACAATCCCCGCAGGTCACATCCGCGGTGATTTCCGCTGACCGCGAACAGCCCAGAGCTTACGGCATTTCATTTCTGTCTGATGGAACAGTACGGAAGTCCGCTCTGTATCAGGAAGGAACTGCATCGCTCGCAGCCATGCAGGAAAATATGGAGACACTTCGTGATCGGGGCATTCCCGTTATCCGGGAAGCATTGATCCAGAATGATGTAATCATGCCGCGATATCATCTTCCGACGCTTCAGAATTGTCTTCTGTCCATTGCGGAAGAAGGTAAAGAGCAGCTGGAGAAGGTCTTTGACCGTATGTACGAAATGATTCTCCGTTCTTCTGAAACAATCCGCAATGAAGGATGCGGGCCGATTCTACAGACAGGATATATTGACATGATCCCGCTCAACATCTTCTTCGACGGTCATGAATTTCTGTATTTCGATCAGGAATTTACCATGCCGGAATGCCCGGCTGCGTACATCATTTTCCGGGCGGTGCTCTATGCCTGGCTGCTTATCCCGAACCTGGAAAAACATTATCCAAGAGAAGAGATGGAAAAAAGATTTCATCTGACCGGGTATTTGCAGAATTACCAGGAAATGGAAAATGCGTTTGTCGGTGTCAACCGGCAATGGCAGAAATTCAAACAGTATTACAACTGGCAGAATCAGCCGCAGCGGGCGGAAGAAAACCGCAGACGATTGAGAGGAAAACAGAAGCATGACTAAGACAAAGAAGTATCATACCGGATATGTTATGGGTGTGTTCGATCTGTTCCATGTCGGCCATCTGAATCTGATCAAAAAGGCAAAAGAGCGCTGTGAATACTTGACCGTAGGCCTGCTTACAGATGAAGTGACATGGGAGATCAAGCAGTTTCACCCGACGATACCATTTGAAGAACGGAAACAGATCCTTGAATCCGTGCGGTATGTAGACAGAGTTGTAGCTATCGATGAAATGAAATACCTGTCCAAGATTGAAGAATGGCACCGGCATCCGTTTGACTGTCTGTTTTCCGGCGATGACTATGCCCACAATCCGTACTGGCTGGCAGACAGAGAAGAACTTCGGAAACTCGGGTCGGATATCGAATTTTTCAATTATTACCGGGGACAGAGTTCTTCGCAGATCCGCCGGTCCATGATGCCGAAAAAGCCGGATCCGACACCCGCGGTACATAAGGCAGTTCTGAAGCGATCCGGTCATGGGACAAAAGTCATTATTTACGGAATCGGTTATTACTATAATCTGCTGTACAAATCACTGCGCTATCTTGAAGAAAAAAACGAAATACAGATTGTTGCCCTGACCCAGACAGAACCGTCGCCGTATGCAGTGGTGGACGGATTTCCGGTTGTTCCGAAAGAAAAACTGAGAGAACTTGATTATGACTATGTCATTGTCTGCAATAAGGTTCACTTTCAGGAAATCACGGACTCCTTATTGGTTCTGACAGACACACCCCGGGAACGGATTCTTTCCTATGAAACCGTCTTGCGGCCGGAAGATTCTCTGCTGGAATACCTGGATTTTCTGCAGAGCAGACCGACACTGATATCGAATACATGCTGGGCCGGATTTGCGTACAGCAATCTCAGCATGAGGTGTGAATCTCCGTTCCGTAACATGTGGATACCCAATCATGAATACTTCCGGCTGATTCAGGACTTAAGGCGATATATTGAATCATATGAACCTGTTTTTGACCGCTGGGAAATCGATGAAAGCAGCGGTGTCCGCTATCCGGTGCTGCTGCTGGGGGATATTCATCTGCACTGTAATCACAGTTCAGATGCCGGACAAAGCATTGGCGAGTGGAATCTCAGAAAGCAGAGAATCAACTGGGACAATGTGATCGTTGAATTCTACTCCGAAAATGAAGAAGCAAGAAGGACCTTTTCAGATATCAATCTGCCGTACAGAAAACTTCTGTTTGCGACGGCGAAGGATTACCCCGGCGACAGCCTGCTGGCAATCCGGGACGAAAATGACCGGCTGGCTGCAGACGCTGTACATAAAGAGTTTCTTCCTCACAGTTCCTATACTAGGTTTAACATCATCAGAGTAATGAGCGGTCATACCGACCATGTTTACCGTTCCCTGACGGAAGAAGAGAGTCGAACCCATGATGAATAAGATCCGGATTGATGACAGAGATCGGCTGACGATCCGATCGGGAATCATATTTCTTCTGCTGGCACATCTGTATCGCTGGACCAATGCCATATACAATCATGATTCTCTCCTGATTTATCAGATTGATAACGACTGGCAGATTTCTCTGGGAAGAATACTGGTTCCTTTCTATGCATTTCTGCGGGGGAGAGTGGTCTCACCGGTTATGTGCGCTGTCTGCGGAAGTGTTTTTCTGCTTGCTGCCATGGTTTTGATTGTCCGGATGCTTGATATAAAAAAGGAAGTTTCTGTTGTTCTGCTTTGCGGTATGCTCGTCACACATGAAACCCTTACCTTTCTGAATGCTTCTTTTCTGTTTGTGTATGATGCGGATATGCTGGCCCTGCTGTTCAGTGTACTGGCAGTTTATTTTATGCAGGCAAAAGGAGGCAGACTTCACTGGCTGGGCTCAGCATTCTGCATCGCCGCAAGTCTTGGACTGTATCAGAGTTATCTTGAGGTGACTCTTGTTCTGGCTCAGATCTGTATTTTAAAAAGACTTCTGGATGGAGAGGAAATACAATCGCTCTGGAAAGATGGGCTTAGATGTATCGGCGCCATAGTTGCCGGCGGATTGCTCTATATGATCTGTCTGCATATGACATTGAATGTGACGGGTGATCAGCTGGCAAATAATTATAACAGTCTCCTCCGGATGAAAGATCTGGTTCATGCAGATTTTATCCGTCTTTTGGGGAGAACGTGGAAGCGCGGCTTCTCATATCTCCGGGCATCGGAGGCGATACACCGGAAAGCATCCGCTTTGATGAATCTGTGTCTCGGTCTGTGTGCGGCTGCTCTGCTGCTTTTCCATGCAGTAAGGGAAAAGTGGGGTAAGGCACATGCTCTGCTCATATTGTTTCTGATTATTGTTATGCCTTTATCTTTTAATATCTCTTATCTGCTGTCCGGCGGCTTAAAACATGGCATCATGACATATTCGAATGTCCTGTATTTTGTCATGATCATTATGGGAATGGATCGCATGAGGAACAACGTCAGTCAAACTCATAAAGCAGTCAATACAGCGATGAAACTGATGCTTTCAGTACTGATCTTTAACCACATCAGCTTCTCCAATGCTCTTTATGTCAGGAAAGCGCTTGAATATGACGCAACAATGTCACTTATGACCAGGCTGGCGGTGCAAATGGAAAAAACAGAAGGTTATAAAATCGGAGAAACACCTGTAGCGATTCTTGGTGTTCTGGATGAATCACCTCTGAATATGGAAAGACCGGGTTTTCAATTTGTTAAAGATCTGTGGGTCGGCACAAAACATAATTTCAGCATTTCATATTACGAGACATACGAAGCGGAATTCAAATATATCCTTGGATATCCTGTAAACCTTGTTCCGGAAGATGACACGAAACAATATATGGCCATGGATGAAGTCAAACGCATGCCTGTTTTCCCCTATGAAGGGTCTGTAAAGATGGTGGGAGATACCATGGTAATAAAACTGTCGGAGGATATGCGTACAGAACGGCAGCGTTACTGAAACGACTTATGATCAGACGCATTACGGGAAGATTTATGAGGAAACTGCTGGGAAGGATAAAAAGAAAAGTAAAACGCGAACTGCAGAAAGCAGAAACGTTTTTACAATTCAGGATTAACGGCACAAAAAGATGGCTTCGTCAGTCATTGATCTTTTGCAGAGCAGTTCATGCGCCTGAGCTTTCGGAACAATTCAGGGGAATCTTTGAGGTAGGGGTTGCGGCAGACGTAATCGACAACTGGGATCATGAGCGGGCTGAGATCGGCTGCTGGGGCAAGGAAGCGCTGATTGCGCACTGTTTCAGTGCAGTTGTCTGTGAAAATGCCATGAAGCCGGAATATAACTTTGATCCGAATGCAGAGGACCTGTTTCATATTAGTGATGGTGCTTTGAGGACACTTCAGTATGCCAGAGCACATAACTTGAAGATAAGGGTTCATGTTCTTGTCTGGCACAAGCAGACAGATGAGGCGATTTTCTGCCGGGATTTTCAGCCTGTTTACGACCAGACCGGAACCCTGAGAGCAGACTGTCTGGTCAGCAGGGAAATCCTGCTGGATCGCCTGAACAGGTATATCAGCGGATTTGTCCGGTATATCTATAAAAACGGATATGCGGATCTTGTTTATGCTTATGACGTCGTAAATGAAGCCGTTTCCAATCATCCCGGACAGTTGTATCGTGACAGCTACTGGTACCGCATTATCGGTCCGGATTATATCTATTTCAGTTTCCGGTATGTCCGTGAGGCAATACAGAAATATTCTCTGATATTTGCCGGACAGTATCATATGGGTCCGGATCCTGATTCACTGAAACAGATACAGGGCGATCTTCTCTATTGCGACAATTATGAATGGCTGCCGGAAAAACAGGAGAAGATCATTCGGATCCTGAAAGAAACGGTTATGAACTGTGAACATGAAGAAGAAAAACTGCTGGATGGAATAGGGATGCAGGGACATATTACGCTTGACACAGATACCTCGATGTATCTGAATGCCATGAAGCGGTATGGTCTGGAGTTTGGCAGCGTCCATATTACGGAACTAGATATCTGTTCAGGCGAGATACGGAAGACCGGCTATGCAGAGAAATACAAAGAGATCTTCGAAGGCTTTCTGGATACTGCCACACAGGGGATCAGGCTTGTTTCTGTTACACTCTGGGGACTAAATGACGGCAGATCATGGCAGAAAGAAAAGCATTGCTCACTTCTGTTTGATGATACTTTCCGGGCCAAGGAAGAACTGTATTCAATCAGCCATATAAATGTCCGCAGGCAGTGCACGGAAAAACAGCACAGTTAAGCTCGTGATCAGTTCCCGGACATATGAAATCGGTGATGAATCTATCGGCAGACAGCATGATGGCTGACAGTTATATATAGAAGGATCCAAAAAGGGTATTGTAAATGAACGTAGGGCAGGGAAAGAAAACATGTAAATGAGCGTAGGGTGATCCCTGTAAATAAACGTAGGGTTTACAGCCAAATAGAGGCCGGAAAGCGGAAACGCAACCGGCCTTTTCGATTGTCATTTCTGATGATGTGGAATGCCGTTTTCAAGTTTATCAGAGCTGT
>JAFRHT010000051.1 GCA_017433125.1 Solobacterium sp. | reverse complement strand
TGGCCGGTTATCTGATCTCCAATGATCCGGCTTATATCTCCAGTCACAATAATGCCCGCAGCATCATTCAGTCTGTTGAGCGGCATGAGATCATTGAAGAACTCGTCCGGTTCTATCTGGAAGAGAATCACTGATGAAAACCCGGGATGAATCCCGGAAAAGAAAGAATAACTGACGGGACAGCGGCAGGGGTTTGCCTGCGGCTGTCCGCGTGCGGAATAAAAGGCGCGATACGCCTTTTGTTATGAGGTAAAAAGTATGCTTGATGAAAACAATACAATGTTCGTGATCGACGATGAAGGCAACGAGAGAGCCATGGAAATCGTCCTGACCTTTACGGATGAAAACACCGGCAAAAACTATGTTCTGTTCCAGGAACCGGATGGTGACGAGGTCTTCGCTGCCGAATATGACGATGACGGCAACCTGACGATGGTCGAGGACGATGAAGTTCTGGCCATGTGCGGTGAAGTCCTTGATGCGTTTGATGTTGAGGAAGCGGACTGATGGCCGGTAAAAGAAAAGCGAAGCGCCGGCTGAAACCGGGCAATCTGCTGATCCTGCTGCTGCCGGTCCTGCTGATCGGCGGCCTGCTGTATTACATGAATCTGAAAAACAACCAGAAACCGGTACAGACAACCCCGGAGGAAGTCATTTTCACTGTGCCTTCCGGAGCCGGGGCCAAGACGGTCTCCCAGAAACTGGCTGACGAGGGTATCATCCGCAGCGGCAGTGCCGGTTATGCGTTTGCCAAACAGAACAAGCTGACTGATATCAAAGCCGGCAATTTCCTGCTGGATAAAAGCTGGGATCTGGAACAGATCTATACTACCCTGAACGATTCCACCGCAACTATCGTTGATGATGTCAAGGTCACCATTGTGGAAGGGGATTGGGCCAAGCATATTGCCGAAAAGATCGCTGCGGCTACAAATGTAAGCGAACAGGAACTGCTCAATCTCTGGAATGATCAGGATTATATACGTTCCCTGTTCGACCGTTACCCGTTCCTTACGGAAGAGATGTTTGGTCAGGATGTCCGTATCTGCCTGGAAGGATATCTGGCCCCGAATACATACATTTTCTTCCAGGACACGACGGCGCAGGAAGTTACGGAAAAAATCCTGAACCAGACCCTGGTCAATTACAAGGAAGTTGAAAGTGATATTAAAAAGAGCGATATGTCTGTGCATCAGGTCTTCACACTGGCCAGTGTTGTCCAGTATGAATCCGGCAAGGTATCGGAAATGGCGAATATTGCCGGCGTCTTTGCAAACCGCCTGAACACCGGCATGCCGCTGCAGTCCAGTGTCACAGTCTGCTATGCCATTGATGTGAACAAGGATGATGACTGGATGGCCTGTGAAGTAAACAGTGAATTCGACAGCCCTTACAATACATACAAGTATCCGGGCCTGCCGCCGGGACCGATTCAGAACCCGGGGGTTGATGCCCTCAGGGCTGTGCTGAAGCCGGCAAAGCATGACTATTATTACTTCATGGCAGATGTATACGGCGATGGTACCGTCTATTACGCCAGGACGCTTGAGGAGCACAACGCCAACGTGGCAAAATATCTGAAATGATACCGATGAGTTTATGCTACCTGCAGAAGGATGGCCGCTGGCTGATGCTGCTGCGCAACCGGAAGGAAAACGACATCAATGCCGGCAAATGGATCGGCACCGGCGGAAAAATCGAACCGGGGGAAACCCCGCGGCAGGGAGCCCTGCGGGAAATCCACGAGGAGACCGGTTTCATCGCTGATACGCTTGATTTCCGCGGTATCCTGTATTTTATCTATGGCACAAAAGATGCCGAAAAAATGTGGGTTTACAGCTCTCATGACTTCCATGGCACGCAGACTGAATGTAATGAAGGCACGCTGGCATGGATTCCGGAAGATGAAATTCTGGCACTGGAACTCTGGCCTGGTGACCGGGCTTTTCTGAAGAAAATGCTGTCAGGTGATCCGCAGCTGTTCTGTCTGGAGCTGAATTACGATGATGACGGCAATCTCGTATCCGTCATCGAACGGGAGGAAGAAAACGAATGAACAAACCGATTATCATTGGTATTGCCGGCGGGTCCGCTTCCGGCAAATCATCCATCGCCAAAAAGATTCAGGATGTCTTCTCGGATGAACGCTCAGTTCTGATCATCCGGCAGGATGACTATTACAAGGATCAGAGTGACAAACCAATGGAAGCGAGAATTGTCACAAACTATGATCATCCGTTTGCCTTTGATAATGAACTGCTGATCAAGCATGTTCATATGCTGATGAACGGGCAGGAAATCCTGCGTCCGACATATGACTTTGTCAATCACACCCGTTCCGATGTAACAGTGCTCTGCAAGCCGGCCGATGTCATCGTGCTGGAAGGTCTGTTCGTGCTGGAAAGCGAAGACCTGCGCGATCTTCTGGATATCAAGATCTATGTTGACACCGATGCGGATATCCGGTTCATCAGACGGCTGCTGCGGGATGTCAAGGAACGCGGCAGAACTCTGGACAACGTGGTCAACCAGTATGTCAGCACTGTCCGGGTCATGCATGAATCATTTATTGAACCGAGCAAGCGCTATGCCGATATCATCATCCCGGAAGGCGGCAGCAATACCGTCGCCATTGATCTCCTGGTCACAAAAATCAGTAGCGTCATTCATCGCTCGATGATATAATACACGAGCAAAAATATATAAAGGAGTGATTACCATGGCAGACGAGAAAATCTATGTTACCGAAGAAGGTCTGAAAAAACTGCAGGACGAATATAATAACCTGGTTCATGTTGTCCGTGAGGAAGTAAAGCAGGAATTGAAGGAAGCCAGAGCGCTCGGCGACCTTTCTGAAAACGCTGACTACGATGCCGCCCGTGACATGCAGGCGCAGGTAGAAGCACGGATTGCCGAACTGGAATACCAGCTGGCCAACTATGAAATCATCGATACCAAGAAGGGCGGTTCCAAGACAGTCCGGATCGGTTCCACTGTAACAATCAAATTTATGGATACCGAGCAGGAAGCTGACTACACAATCGTCGGTTCCACCGAAGCAGACCCGCTCAACGGCAAACTGTCCAATGAGACACCGCTGGCTCAGGCCATTCTTGACAAGCGGATTGGTTCTACCGTTACCGTACCGGTCAAAAGCCCGTACCAGGTCATGATTGTCAAAGTCAAGTAAAGCAGTAATCAGAAAACATGCGAATAAAATAAGCGGAGGTTTTCCATGAAACAGCTGCTTATTTTTTTCGTGTTGATCCTGTTCAGTCTCTCTGTGCAGATGACTTCATTTGATACCGGGAACCTGCAGGATGACACAATCACGATTACGGTGACGGGAGCAGCTGACAGCCCCGGATCCCTGACGCTGCCCCTGCACGCCACCGTACGTGATGCCCTGCAGGAGATCGAGCTCAGCGATGATGCCGATCCCGGCCTGCTGAATCCGGAACAGGTCCTCAATGATCACGATGTGCTGAACATCCCGGTACGGCGGAAAGAATCCGCGCTGCAGGTGTCAATAAATACCGGTTCCCTTGAGGACCTGGTGCTGCTGCCGGGCATCGGACCGGCAACGGCGGAAAAAATCATTGCATACCGGACGGAAAACGGATTGTTTCAGAGCCTGGAAGATATCCAGAGAGTAAAGGGGATCGGCCCGGCCAAATATGAAAAGATTGCCGCTTTTATCACGCTTTGAGGAAACCGGCAGGGAACTGGCGCATTATTCGCAGCTGCTTGCCGTCCTGCTGTTCATACAGCGGCTGTATACAGGCAGGTTTTCACTGCTGTCCGCGGTATTGCTGGCGCTGATCTACTTCCTGCGCGTCAGGAGCAGGCACTGGCCGGCTGTCCTGCTGTTATTGTTACTGTGCACATTTTCAATCCCATTTGCACAGCCGGGGCATGTAATCTCAGGCCGGGTGGTCAAGGTACAGGAAACCTATGTGATCGTACAGACAAAGGGACCGCGGATACTGGTTTATACCGACCAGCCGCTGACCTATGACAGTTTTGTCATTATCTCGGGAACCTGTGAAATGCCGCAGGACAGTCCCGGATTCTACCGTTTCTCTTTCCGCAGCTGGTGCCGGAGACAGGGGATCATTGCTGTCATGCATGCCGAAACGGCTGCTGTCCGGTTCCAGCTGCCAACGATGCGGAGTCTTCTGCAGAAACATCTGCGGAATCATTATGATGAAGAAACCGGGGCTGTACTGCAGCGTATCCTGCTCGGTATCCGCAGCAGTGATTATTCCTTTTCCGGCCTGCTGCATGACAGCAGTTTTTCCTGGACGGCAGCTCTGGCCCTGCTTGATGAGGTGCTGAAAAAGAAACTGTCAGCCGGCAGAAGAAGGAAACTGATGCGGAGGCTGAATCTGTTTCTGTGCATTTTCTATCATTTTCCGATGCTGCTGACCCAGCGGCTGTTTTATCACGCACTGTCAGATCAGCAGCTGAGCCGGCATGAGCGGGCCGGGATAACAGCCTGTGCCATTCTGGTCCTGTATCCGGCCGCGGCCGCCAGCACCGGTTTCCAACTGATCATGGCTTACCGTATGTTTCTGTCCGGGGACATGGCTTCGGGCTGGAACCGGTTCCTGTTTCTCTCCGTACTGGCCAGTCTGGTCGACGCCGCCGTCAACCCGGCCAGAATCCTGCTGTTCCCATGGCTGCGGATGCTCAGCGGCATGCTCATCTGGCTGGGCTGTCTGACCGTTGTTCTGCCGGTTTTCCCCATTGTCCCAATTATCAATCTCATAGATCAGGCAGGGATATTGCTCCGGCCGTTCCGCATCCCTGGCACCATGCTCGGATTTGGCCTGCCGTTTTTCCTGCTTCTGGCGCTGACATTGCGCCGGTACGAAAAACGTACACAGCTGATTACATGCCTGCTGTATATCTTTCTGCTGCTGGGGCTGTTTCATCCCCTTGGTGAAGTTACATTTCTCAATGTCGGGCAGGGGGACTGCTTCCTGCTGCGCAGCCCGCTGAACCGCTGCAGCATCCTGATCGATACCGGCAAACCATCCCAGCACGACAACATCACCCATCTGCTTGATGCCAAAGGTATCCGCCGGCTCGATGCTGTTTTTGTTTCGCATGATGACGACGACCACGCCGGCAATGCCGCACTGCTGGCGGATGAATACAACTGTCAGGTTATCACCGGTTACTTTGCGCAGCGGCAGGCCGGCCCGTTTCTTCTGCTTGATCTGAATTCCACCCGGCATGCCAGCGACAATGACAATTCCCAGGTTATCTATACCGAAGTGAATCATCTGCGTTATCTGTTTACCGGCGACATCTCACAGGATACCGAGCGCTGGCTGATCCGGGAGTACGGCAGTCTCCGGACCGACATCCTCAAGCTGTCCCATCACGGCAGTCAGACCGGTACTGCGACCGAACTGCTCAATACCGTGCAGCCGCGCCTGGCGGTCATATCATGCGGTGCCTACAGCATATATCACCATCCCGATTACCGGGTGCTTAAGCGTATGGAAAATGCCCATGTGCCATATCTGCTGACCCGGGAAGAAGGGGATATCTCGATCTTCTTCCTGCCCCGTATGAACTTGCTTGTGACCGCGCAGGGAAAGATTGATATAATGTTTACATGATCTATCTGCTGGAAGGTACGGAAACATACCGCATGGCCAAGGCCCGGGAGGACATCATCAAAAAATCAGGTGTCCTGCCGGAGAATATTCAGAATATCGATGGCTCTGTCCGCTCATCTTTCAGTTTGTCAGATGTGCTTTCCGCATGCAGCACGATTTCCTTATTCGGAGACAGACGGACTGTCATTATCGACAGTCCGTATTTTCTGCAGAGCTCGCGCACCCGCAAGGAAGGGGCAGGGAAAAGCGAACCGAAGGATCAGAACATTGCCCGGCTGCTGGAACGGTACTGTGCCGATCCGAACGACGATGCCGACCTGATCCTGTACTGCTTCGGGTATGATGCCGACAAGCGGACAAAGGAATATAAAGTGCTTTCCGGCTGGTTCAATAAAACCGTTGAACACCGCACGTTCAGCCAGATGTCCCGGAATGAGCTGAATATTGAGATTGACCGGACCCTGCGGGAAAACGGCCTGCGCCTTACCAGGGACGCACGGCAGGAACTGGATGAACGGATTGACGGCAGTACCACACAGTTTTACCGGGCCATGGACAAACTGCTGCTTTACGGGGCCAGTGATCTTGACCGGGTCGATATCGAACACCTGATACCCGTCAATCCGGAGGTCAATGTCTGGAAATTCGGTGACGCATTCCTGCGCGGTGATGCGGCCGGAATGATGAGGTACCTGGATGAGCTGGTCACGATCGAAAGAATGTCCCATCAGGCGGTCATTCCGCTGCTGGCCTACCGGCTGCGAAGTGTATATAATGTAGTCAGATGTGATGAATGCGGCATGTCCTTTGACCGGATTGAAAAGTATACGGGCCGCCGTTTCCCTGAACGGGAACTGCGCAGTGCCCGGGGTATGACCTCAAAGGATATTCTGGCAATTCTGGACCGGCTGGCAGCCCTGGACCAGCAGATCAAAAACGGTACTATCGGAGGTAAAGAAGGATTTGAACAGTTCCTTCTGGGGAGAATAAAACAATGCAATCATTAAAAGAACTCTACAAAGTGGGACCGGGTCCAAGCAGTTCCCACACCATCGCGCCGCACCGGGCGTGCAAGCTGTTTGTTGAGGAATTCGGACCGTATCCGTACTATGACGCGGAACTCTTCGGGTCGCTTTCCCTGACCGGAAAAGGGCATCATACGGATGCGATCATCATCAATTCCCTGCCGGGGCACACGGAAGTCAAGTTCTCACTTGATTGGGAAGAAGAATTCCCGAACGGCTTCTACCTGCGGGCCCTTGATGAAAACATGGTCGAACAGCACAAGTGGACCATTTTCTCGGTCGGCGGCGGCAGTATCCGCATCAAGGAAAAGCATCTGGAATGGAACGATGACCTCTATACAGAAAAGAACTGGAAGGAAATCTATGACCGGCTCATAAAGGAGAACATCAGCCTGACCGATTATGTGTATTCCTATGAACCGGACCTCAAGTATTTCCTGAGTGAAATCGTCGATGCCGAAATCGATGCTGTTGAGCGCGGCCTGAACGCGGAAGGGCACCTGCCGGGCAAACTGGCTCTGCTGCGCAGTGCCAAATCATTGTATGAGCAGGCTAGATACTGCGGTTCGGCTGAACGTGACAGTGTCCGGCTGATGGCCTATGCCTACGCTGCCTGTGAGGAAAGTGCGGACGGCCACATGAGCGTTACCGGTCCGACCCTCGGTTCCTGCGGCATCATTGCTGCCCTTGTTTACTACTATATCAAGGACCGCGCATATCCGAAGGAGCAGGTTGTCGATGCCCTGGCCATTGGCGGTGTCTTCGGCAATGTCATCAAGACGAACGCGACCATCTCCGGTGCTGTCGGTGGCTGCCAGGCAGAAGTCGGCGCAGCCGTATCCATGGCTGCAGCATCCATCGCCTATCTGGAAGGCCTGAATATTGAGCAGATCGAATACGCAGCCGAAATCGGCATGGAGCACAACCTCGGCCTGACCTGCGACCCGGTTCTCGGCTATGTCATGATTCCGTGTATCGAGCGCAACGGCATGGGCATCCTGAGGGCAAGGGATGCAGCCCTGCTTTCCAAGCACATGTCCCGGATCAAGGACCATGTCATCACCTTCGATATGGTCGTCCATACCATGAATGAAACCGGTGAGATGATTCCGATCGAACTCAAGGAAACATCAGAAGGCGGACTTGCCAAGGAATATCTCAGTGTCTACGACGTTGAAGCGTGACCTGCTGATTCATCCGTTTGAACCTCTATGGAATGAGCACTCTCAGGTGCTCATTCTTGGTTCATTCCCATCGGTTGTTTCCCGGGCCCGGAATTTCTATTATGCCAACCCGGGAAACCGATTCTGGCGGGTCATGGCCGCGGTTTTTGAAGCGGATATCACAGACCGCCGCCAATTCTGCCTGGACCATGGCATTGCCCTCTGGGACGTCATCGGGTCCTGCCGGATCCAGGGCAGCGCCGACGCCTCAATCAGCGATGTCACCGTAAACGACATTGCGGCTTTTACAGCCGGAACAAAGATCCGGGCCGTATTTACAACCGGCACAAAAGCCAGCCGGTTATATGCGCAGAATGTGCAGTGTGATCTGCCGCATATCGCGCTGCCCAGCACTTCCGGGGCCAACGCCCGGATGCGTACCGAAGATTTGATCAAGGCATACAGGATTATCAGAACTTATGCGGAAAAAGATTGAACTGCTGGCTCCGGCCGGCAATATGGAAGCTCTCAAAGCGGCTGTAGCCGCCGGATGCGATGCTGTCTACCTGGGGGGCACCGGTTTTTCAGCACGGGCGTTTGCCGGCAATTTTGATCATGAGGAGATGGTGCAGGCGATCACATACTGCCATATCCACGGGGTCAAGGTCTATGTCACGATGAACACACTGCTGTTCGAGCAGGAACTCTCTGCGGCGCAGAAGGAAGTCGGTTTTCTCTATAAACATGATGTCGATGCGCTGCTGATCCAGGATCTGGGCCTGTTCCACTGGATCCGGGAAGTCTATCCTGATCTTGAACTGCATTGTTCCACCCAGATGCATATCCACAATGCGGCCGGGGTGCGCTTCATGAAGGAGCAGGGGGCTGCCCGGGCTGTTATTGCCAGGGAAACGCCGCTTGATGTCATCCGTGACTGCATTGCCGAAGGAATTGATATCGAAGTGTTTGCCTACGGTGCCATCTGTATTTCCTACAGCGGCCAGTGCCTGATGAGCCAGGCCATGAAAAACCGTTCCGGCAACCGCGGCATGTGCGCCCAGCTCTGCCGGCTGCGCTATCAGTGGTCAGACGGGCGTAACGCATACCGTGATGAAGCCGGGGAATATCTGCTGAGCCCGAAAGATCTCAATGTACTTGACCGGATCCCCGAACTGATTGAAGCAGGGGTCAGCAGCCTGAAAATAGAAGGCCGCATGAAACGGCCTGAATATGTCTGGCTTGTGATCAGGACCTTCCGGGAAGCTATTGACGCTTACTACCGCGGGGAAACATATCATCCGACCCGGCAGCGCCTGAAAGACCTGATGCTGATGTTCAACCGGGGCTTCAGCCACGGGCATCTGTTCAATGCGTCAACCGAAGAAAGAATGAGTCCTTACAGGCCAAACCACATGGGCATTACCATCGGTACAGTGGAACAGTTCAGAAACGGCAGGGTCCTTGTCAGACTGACGGATGCGCTGTATCAGCATGATGGCCTGCGGATACTGAATGAACCGCACGATACCGGGCTTACGGCTGTGCGGATAGAAAAAAACGGCAGGCTGGTCAGTGAAGCTACTGCCGGCGATCTGGTCTGGCTGGACTGCCGTTCCAAACCTTATCCGAAGAAAGGACAGAAGCTGCAGAAGACAACCGACAGCCGGCTGCTCGAAAGGATTCAGCAGGAAATACAGACAGGACCCGAACGTATTCCCGTGACGATGAAATACACACTGGTGCCCGGACAGCCGGCAGTTCTGACGGTACAGGATCAGGCCGGACATATTGCTTCATCAGTCAGTGAGGAGATTGTACAGAAAGCGAAAAAAGCCCCGCTGGATCATCAGCGTCTGGCTGCTGCCTTCTCAAAAACCGGTGATTCCCATTATATAGTCACAGCTATTTCCGGAGAAAGCCGGAATGCTTTCCTGTCTGTCTCAGCCCTGAACGAACTGCGCCGGCAGGCTCTCGACGGTCTTTCCGGACTGCGCAGCGTCACCCATATCCGCAGCGGGGCAAAATCATATTGTCTCTCTTTGAAGCCGGTTACGCTTCCGGCTGACCGCATGCTGGTCATGGCAGAGCGGAAAGGGGGAGAGCTTCCGCCGCATTGTGCCTGGGCATCCCCGGACGGAAACCATCCGGTTATGCCGGTCATACAGGAAAAACAGCTGCCGGTGCCGGATCACAGCGTCCTTTCCCAGCCAGGAGACCTTGCCCATGCCCCGGATCATTTCACTGCCGGCATGTCCTTTAACTGTACAAACAGTTATGCCGCCGCGTTCCTTTTTATAACCGGGGCCTGCAGTATCATCCTGTCCAGTGAAATGCAGACCGGGCATATCCGGGCTACACTGCAGGCTTTTGCGGAACGCTATGGCTTTATCCCGCCGTTTTACCGGCTGGTCTATGGCCGCCGCACACTGATGTATATCAAAAACGGTATACGGACAAAAAACAGCGCCAAATATCTTGAAGACAGTCATAAAAAAGTATACCCTCTAAGGTATAGAAAGAATCTTCTTGAGGTTCTCGAACCGGAACCATACCGGGCAGAAAACCCCGTCTGTATGGGCAGTTTCATCATATTTACGGAAGAAACTCCGGCGGAGCAAAAGGAGATTATAGGGGAAGCATATGAAGAGCTTTTTGAAAGAATTTAAGGAATTTGCCCTGAAAGGCAACGTCATGGATCTTGCCGTAGGCATGATGATCGGCGCTGCATTCGGAAAAATCGTTTCCTCACTGGTAAATGATATTCTGATGCCGCTGATCTCAAGTATCTTCAAAATCAATGACTTTGCGACCTTGCAGCTCCTGCTGGTCGACAAGGGCGACGAAGCAGCCAATGTATATCTCAAGTATGGTCAGTTTATCCAGAACATCATCGATTTCCTGATCATTGCACTGTGCATCTTCCTGCTGGTAAAGTCGATCAACAAACTGCATAAGAAGCCGGAAGAACCGGCCCCGGAACCGGCGCCGGAACCGGAAAAGAGCGACGAGCTCAAGGCCCTCGAGGAAATCGTTGCCCTGCTGAAGGAGAAGAAGTAAACCACAACCTGCCATCCCGCGCAAAGGGATGGCATTTTTCTGCATAATAATCGTCATTTTCTTTACTGAAACAGCTGGTTGCGACAGGTTTTGTGTTCCATCACATCCTGCGATTTGGTATAATTGTCGCGTATCTGAGGAGATAACAATGTTTTTAAAACGGATTGAAATGCAGGGATTCAAATCCTTTGCTGATAAAACTGTCATTTCGTTTGACAACCCGATTACCGGAATTGTCGGCCCGAATGGCTGCGGAAAATCCAATATTTCCGATGCGGTCCGCTGGGTACTGGGCGAGCAGAGTGCCCGGCAGATGCGCGGCGAGAAAATGCACGATGTCATTTTTTCCGGCAGTGCTGACCGGCGCATGCTGAATATGGCGGAAGTAACGCTTGTTTTTGACAATGGATCACATGTCCTGAATACCGACAAGGATGAGATAGAAGTAACCCGCCGGCTGTTCCGGGACGGGGAAGCACAGTATCTGATCAACCGCAATGTTGTGCGGCTGAAGGATATCGTGGACCTGTTTCTGGACACCGGCCTGGGCAAGGATTCACTGAGCATCATTTCCCAGGGCAACGTCGTTTCCTTTGCCGAAGCAAGACCCCAGGACCGCCGCGGCATTTTTGAGGAAGCAGCCGGAGTGGCGAAGTACAAGAAAAGAAAGATCGAGTCATTGAGCCGCCTGGAGCGGACAAGGAACAACCTGGAGCGCTCCCAGGATATCCTGGCTGAGCTGGAGAAACAGGTCTCCCCGCTGAAGCGGCAGGCCCATAAGGCGGAGATCTACCGGGAAAAGAAAAAGCGCCTGGAAGAAATCGAAATCACTGTTCTGGTGCAGGAAATCGAAGAAATCAACACCGGGATCGAAGAAGCAAACAAAAAACTCTTTGACCTGGAAACGCGCAATACCATGGCTGAAGCCAGCATTCAGGTGGGAGAAGGGCAGATTGAGGCCCTGAAAAAAGACAATGCCCAGCTGGAACGTGACATCACCAGCCTGCAGGAAGACCTGATGCAGAATGTGGATGACATTACCTCGCTCGAAGCCCGCAAAACCGAAATGGATGAGCGCAGCAAGTACATTATCGAAACCGGCAACCGGGATCAGAAGATCCGCGAAACAAAGGAGCTGCTGGAAGCCGCCCGGCTTGAATATCAGGACCGGCAGGAACGTTTTGAAACAATCCGGACCAATATCAGCCTGGGCAGTCAGAAACTGTCCCAGACAGCCCAGAAACTGTTTGATCTGAACAATGAGTTTGAGCAGGCCCAGGGCATGCTCAGAAGTCTGCAGAACCGCCGGCAGTATCTTGAAAACATGCTGCGGGATCCGTTCTCTGCCGGGCATCAGGCCGGAACGAAATCGATCATGGACAACCAGCGTTCGCTTCACGGCATCCTCGGGGTCATCGGCCAGGTGATCAAACCTGAAGCCGGTTACGAAGAAGCGATCTCAGAAGCCCTGGGCGGCTCCATGTACAATATTGTCACGGTCAACGAACAGTGTGCCCGTGATGCCATTGCCTTTCTGACCCGGAACCTGAGCGGCCGTGCCACCTTTCTGCCGCTGACGGTCTGCCGGCCGCGCTGGGTAGCCCGTGATATCCAGGTCATCTGTGACAATACGGAAGGTTATCTCGGTACGGCTGCGGACTTTGTCACATATGATGACAAGTTTTCCCCGGTGGTTGACTCACTGCTGCAGAATGTGCTGATCGTCGATACGCTGGAACACGGCAACCGGCTCTCCGAACTCATCAGCCACGGTTATAAAATCTGCACGCTGACCGGGGAAGTCATTCACCGCGGCGGCTCGATGACCGGCGGCAAGACCCGGCACAGTACCACACTGGTAACCGCGGAAAAGGAACTGCAGGAAGTAAGACGTTCCCTTGACGCGCAGAATGCCAGGGTAGAACTGGCCCGGAAAAAGAGCGAAGAAGCATCGCACGAACGGGATGTGGTCAGCCGTGAACTGCAGCAGAACCGCATTGCGGCGGCAGCACTGGAACCTGTCGTTGATGCCAAGAAGGCAAAATTCGATAAACTGACCAATGATCTCTCACTGCTGCAGCCGGACGGGGACTACGCTGAAGGGCAGCCGGCAGAGGCGGATCATGAACATGATTCACTGATCAACCAGCTGAATACGGCTTATTCCAGAAGAGATGAAATTACTGCTGCGATCAAATCCAAACGTGAACAGCGGCTTCTTTCCAGTCAGGATATTGACCGGAAGGAACTCCAGATCCGCCAGCTGCGGCGGCAGCTTCAGGATACAATGAACGAAGCCGGCACTATCCGTGTCGAGCAGGGCAGGCTGGAAACCCGCATGGAAAACAACCTGCAGCGGCTTGCCTCAGAATACCGGCTGACCTATGAGTTTGCCAAAACCAGGACTGCCGGGGAAACGATTGAAAATGCCCGGGAGGAAGTCCTGCAGCTGCGGGCGGATATCGAACGGCTCGGCAATATCAATATGAACGCGCCGGAGGAATACAGTGAAGTCAACGAGCGCTATGAATTCCTCAAGAAGCAGATTGCCGAACTGACCGACAGCCGCGACAAGATCCTGGCCGCCATTGATGAAATGGACCGGGTCATGACGAAGCAGTTCAAGGAAATGTTCGATAAGATCAACGGTGAATTCAACGATATCTTCCGGCATCTCTACGGCGGCGGAAAAGCCCGGCTGATCCTGGAGGATCCGGCTGATATTCTGAATACCGGCATCGATATTGATGCCCAGCCGCCGGGCAAGGCCGTACAGAACAACATGCTTTTCTCCGGTGGTGAGAAGAGCCTGATAGCACTGTGTGTGCTCTTTGCGATCCTGAAGGTCAAGCCGGTGCCGCTGGTTATTCTGGATGAAGTTGAAGCAGCCCTGGATCCAAGCAACGTCGAACGCTTTGCCCAGTACCTGCACAACTACACAAACCGCACCCAGTTCATTGTTGTGACGCACCGGCCGGGCACCATGGAGAACTGTAACGTTCTGTACGGTGTCACCATGCAGAACCAGGGCGTGTCACAGATGCTGAAAGTGGAGCTGCGTGATGCCGTCAGTATGGCGGATCAGGGGGTACAGGCATGAGTTTTCTGGATACACTCAGAGATAAATTTTCCCGGAAGGATGACCAGGCTGTCTACCTCTCCGGTTTCTCCCGGACCAGGCACCTGTTCGGCAGCCAGATGGCTGATCTGCGGGACCGCTATGCCCGGGTCGATGATGAATTCCTGGAGTATGTAACCATTGTCCTGCTGCAGAGTGATGTCGGTATTGAAACCGCTGATATCATCTGTGAACGTCTGGAGAAATCAGCCCGGGAACGCTGGTGCCTCAGCTATCGGGACGCGGTCGAACGGCTTGTGCAGATCATGAAGGAATTTTATGAAGAGATTCCTGACAAACCTATCAACTTTGCCGAAAACGGTCCGACCGTCATCCTGCTGGAAGGCGTCAACGGTTCCGGCAAGACAACCACAGCCGCAAAACTGGCCCGCATGTATCTCAATGAGGGTCGCTCAGTTGCCTTCACGGCTGCCGATACCTTCCGGGCCGGCGCTATTGACCAGCTGGCCGAATGGGGCAGCCGGCTGAATATTCCCTGCGTCAAGGGCAGGGAAAACGGTGATCCCAGCGCGGCGATCGTTGACGGCTGCCGTTATGCCAAGGAAAACGGCATCGATATCCTGCTGTGCGACACTGCCGGCCGGCTGCAGAATAAGCAGGGGCTGATGGCGGAACTCAGCAAGATGAACCGGGTAGCCAGCCGGGAAATCGAAGGAGCCCCGCACAACACCTGGCTGATCCTGGATGCCACTACCGGCCAGAATGGCCTGGCCCAGGCTGAGATCTTCAATGAGGCCAGCAGGCTGGATGGGATCATCCTGACCAAAATGGACGGCACTGCCAAAGGCGGTATCGTACTTGCCATCAAGCACCAGCTCGAACTGCCGGTCTTCTATCTGGGACTTGGCGAACAGCCTGAAGATCTGCGTCCCTTTGACCTGGATGCCTATCTCTACAGTCTGGCGGAGGGCATGCTCAATGGATGACAGGATCCATATGAATCTTTGTCTGGACTTCTATGAAGAACTGCTGACGGAAAAACAGCAGCGGATCTGCGAATACTATTTCCGCAATGACCTGTCTCTGCAGGAAATTGCCGAGATGGAAAATGTGAGCAGGGCAGCAGTTCATGATATGATTAAACGATGCAGGGATGAACTTCTGCATTATGAAAACACTCTGCACATGGCCGCAGCTTATGAGAAACGCATGCAGCTGTACAGGGAAATCAAGAAAACCGCTGACGCCGGCATCAACAGGCTGGTCGATCAGTGTATCGATACTGAAATCGGAGGAGGAAAAAATGAGTAAGGTTATTTCAGTTAATTCCGGGTCATCATCGCTGAAGTTCCAGCTTTATGACATGCCGAGTGAAACAGTTCTGACATCTGGTCAGGCTGAACGGATCGGCCAGAAGATGGGTATGTTCACCATCAAGGTCAACGGGGAAAAGATTCAGACAGAACTGCCGCTGCCGGACCACAAGGCAGCTGTCGACATGCTGCTGAAGTCCCTGGTTGAGCACAAGATTGTTGATTCACTTGACGAAATTCAGGGCGCCGGCCACCGGATCGTCCAGGGCGGTTCCTATTTTGACCAGTCTGTAGTCGTTGACGAAGATGTTGTGGCCAAGGTTGATGAGCTGAAGGAACTTGCGCCGCTGCACAATCATGCACACCTGGTCTGCTACTATGCATTCCGGGATGCCCTGCCGAAGATCGGCCATGTCTTTGTATTTGACACAGCTTTCCATCAGACCATGCCGGCTGAATCCTACATGTTCCCGGTTCCGTACAACTGGTATACAGACTATAAGATCCGCCGTTACGGCGCGCACGGCACAAGCCATATGTATGTCAACCGCAGAACAGCTGAACTGATGGGCCGTGACTATAAGGAAATGAACATGATCACCTGCCATCTGGGCAACGGCGCTTCCATTACTGCCATCAAGAACGGCAAGTGCATCAACACATCCATGGGCCTGACCCCGCTGGGCGGCATCATGATGGGCACCCGGTCCGGTGACATCGATCCGACGGTTGTCTTCTATATGATGAAGAAGCTCGGCTGCACACCGGCAGAAATGGATGACTATCTGAACAAGAAGTCCGGCATGCTCGGTGTATCAGGTATTTCCAGTGACGCCCGTGACATCCAGGCTGCCGTAAACGAAGGCAATGAACGCGCCATCCTGACAACTGACCTGTACCGCAACCGGGTTGTCAACGTTGTCGGCGGTTACTACATGGAACTCGGCCATGTTGATGCCATCGCCTTTACAGCCGGTCTCGGTGAAAACGATGTCTTCATGCGTGAGCGTGTTCTGAAGCACCTTGAAGAGGGCATGGGCCTGAGCATTGACTATGATCTCAACAACAAGATTCACGGTAAGGAATGCCTGATTTCCAAGCCGGATTCCAAGATTGCCGTCTGGATTGTCCCAACCAACGAAGAACTGATGATTGCCCGCGATACAGTCCGTCTGCTTGGTCTGTAAGATGACAGGAACACAGATTGCGGAACAATTGAAAGCGGCTGATATTATCACAATTTTCCGTCATCAGCGGCCTGACTGCGATGCCCTGGGCGCCCAGTTCGGATTGAAATACTGGCTGCAGGAAAACTTCCCGGAAAAGACTGTTCTGGCATTGGGTTGTGAGCAGGGGATTCAGGGTGATTTTCCGGTCAGTGATAGGGCGGAAGATGATATTATCCGGCGCAGTACAGCGGTCATTCTGGATGCGGCCGGTCAGGACAGGGTTGACGACGCCCGGTTTGCCCTGGCTGCTTTCCGGATCAAAATTGATCATCATCCGGATCACGAACCTTTCGGGGATCTTCGTTATGTCGATGAAAAGGCGGCTGCAGTCTGTGAAATTCTTGCCCACCTGTTTGCGGCACTGGAACCTGAGTACAACGTATCCCTGCGGACTGCGGAATGTCTTTACCGCGGCCTGCTGACCGATACACTCTGTTTCCGGACAGCAAATACAACTGCTTCAACTCTGGCGGCGGCTTCGTGGCTGGCTTCCAAAGGAATACATATTCCGGAACTGAACCGTGAGCTTTTCGATCAGACTCTGCATGAATTCAACTTCTCCGGCTTCATCCGCCGTTCTGTTATAATCAAGGAATCTTCTGCCTGCGTTATTCTGAACCGTCAGGACCTGCTTGACTGGCAAATGACGGGGTCGGAAGCAAGAAATTTCATTGATGAACTTGGGCACGTCAGGGAATTTCAGACCTGGGCCATTTTCACCCAGCATGAAGATCAGGATGATGACAGATATGACGGATCGCTGCGCTCAAAATATATTGCGGTCAACTCGATCGCTAGACAATACGGGGGCGGCGGTCACCATAATGCAGCCGGAGTCAAAAATCTCAGCCGGGCAGATGTAGATGAAATCATGGAAAAAATGATTTCTGAAGTGTCTGTCTGTGACCAGGAAATTGTCTGAACGGAGGAATCATACATGGACAGTATCAACAAAAAATTCATCTCTGAGATCATTACAGAAAAGCATGATCTTACCAAGAAAGAATCCGCAGAAATCCTTGATCTTGTATTTGATACAATCACTGATGCACTGATCAAAGGGGAGCGGGTCGACATTACCGGTTTTGGCAGATTTGAAGTCAAGACAAGAGCATCCCGGACCGGTATCAATCCGCAGACCAAGGAAGCGATCGAAATCAACGCCACAAAGGTACCCGGATTCAAGGCCTCCAAGAGCCTGAAGGACAAAGTCCGCTGAATGACATAGAGACAGCTCGAATGAGTTGTCTCTTTTTTATTATTCGTGTATTGTATTAAATCAGGAGGCTTTTTATGAAACCAGTTATCGGTATTATTCCAATGATTGATGATGATGACAACACATACTATGTCGTACAGCAGTGCATGCAGGCATTGCTGGCAGCCGGAGCCGTACCGGTTCTTCTGCCGGTCTGTGCCGATCCGGAGATTACAGAGCGCAGTGCCGGGCTGATTGACGGGCTTCTGATGCCGGGTGCACCGGATCTGGAGCCATCCCTGTATGGTGAGGAAAAGCTTCCGTGCTGCGGTCAGACAACACCGGCCAGAGACGATGCGGAAATTGCTCTGCTGAAAAAGATGATGGAACTTGACAAGCCGGTCTTCGGCTTCTGCCGCGGTCTGCAGCTGCTGAATGTCGTTCTTGGCGGAACCCTGTACCAGGACCTGCCAAGCCAGCTTGGCAGGGAAGTCATACATCGTCAGCAGCCGCCGTTCAGTGAATTGTCCCATGCCGTCAATATTGTTGCCGGAACACCGCTGGCCGAACTGATTCCGCAGGAAAGACTGATGGTCAACAGTGTGCACCATCAGGGCATCAAGGATCCTGCCAGGAATCTGGTGATTATGGCCAGGAGCGATGACGGACTGGTGGAAGGGGCCTATCTGCCGGGATACCGCTATGTATTCGGTGTCCAGTGGCATCCGGAGTTCACCGCCGCATCCGATGATGCCAGCATGACTCTGTTCAGACATTTCGTTGAAGTATGCAGAGGATGACAGCAACCGCTGTCATTTTCTTTTTTCCGCTCCGAGTATCGCTATAATAGAAGCATGAAGAAGAAAAAAGGGGGATTGTCCCGGGAATCCATATTCAGGCTGTTCATGTCACTGGCTGCTCTGCTGTTGTTTCTGGGTGGTTTTTTCCGGCATATTCAATACTTTTATATTTTGCTGTTTACAGCCCTGGCTGTCTTTCCGTATCCCCGCAGCCGTACCGGTTCCATTCTGAAATCAATTCTATGCGTCATTCTGCTCGGCCTTTGCTGGTACGCAGACGAAAAAAACTTTCTGCCGTTCTATACGGAAGAAGATCCTATAACGATTTCTTTTATAGATGTAGGGCAGGGGGATGCGACCCTGATCGAATTTCCGGACGGCAAAGTCATGCTGGTGGACTGCGGTCCGCTTGAAAATGCCGATAATACAGTACAATTTCTGAAAGAAAAAAACATAACAGTAATCGACTGGCTGTTTCTGACGCATCCGCATGCGGATCATGTCGGGGGAATCAGAAGAATAACAGGGGAGTTTACGGTCAAAAATATATGCGAGCCTTCATTTCCCTCGGAACTCACAGCAGATAATTACTATTTTGGGCTGATCCGGAAACTCGCAGATCAGCATGCAATAAATTTCCAGACAGCAAAAGAGGACAGCACCATTTGTGAAAATGCTAACTTATATGTGAACATGGTTTCACCGCCCGAAACCCTGCAGCATGATGATCTGAACCAGTATTCCGGTATGGTCCTGTTACAATATGGAGAAATCCGTTTCCTGATTACCGGAGACGCAGGCTGGCCGGCTGAATATGCCGTCCTGGATACCGGAAAGGATCTATCAGCCACAGTACTGCGGGCAGGACACCACGGCTCATATGATTCCTGTGCCGGACCATTCCTCGATGCCGTAGATGCCGACTACGCTGTCATATCTGTCGGCGCAGGAAATGAATTCCAGCTGCCGAATGCCAATCTGGTCAGGCGTCTTGAAGAGCATGGCATGCGCGTCTACCGGACTGATCTTAACGGTACAATTACATTTACAGCCGATACGCACCGTATCCTCTCCATACAAACGGAAAAATGATATTACTTCGCATAATGTATGTTATGCGACGAATTTCTATATTAATATAAACAATGGAAATGCTTTATATTAAAGACTTCCCCTGTGTATATTCATCTAATAATAAATCAATAATTCTCATTTTAAAGATTGTGAAAACGACAAGCAGATCCTGTTCATCTTAATTTCTAATGAGCAGGATCTGTTCATAGTATTATTTCAAAAAGTCCGGGAGATTATTATTCTTTTCAGGCTTTACCTCTGTTGGAATGCTAACATCAATTTTCTTTTCTGCTAAAAGTCTATTCATATTTGCCTGCGTTACTTTCGCATAGATTTCTGTAGTCTGTACTGATTCATGCCCTAGGAAATTTCTGATATAGATCAGTGGTACCCCTGCCTCAAGCATATGGATAGCTTTTGTATGTCGGAAACTGTGCGGTGTATACGAATCATACTCAAACAATTCAGGATTTGCCTCTTTCGCTGATTTCACTGTCTGTGCAGTAATATGCTTAATTCCAGCAGTTGTAATCCGATTTCCTCTTTCGCTGATAAACAGAGGTTCTATCTTAGATGTATTTTTGAGGCCGCAGATATAATGTTTCAGTAGTCTTGCTACTTCTGGGCTGATCGGAACCTCCCTGGTTTTACTACCTTTACCAAAAAGTCGTACTTTTGTCGGATGAGTAAACTTAATATCTTCTATATTCAGATTACATATTTCCTGTGCCCTGGCACCGGAATCGTACATCAAAGCTAAAATCACTCTGTTCCTATAACCATGTGCAGTGTCTAATGATGGAGTTCTCAGAATAATGCTGATTTCCTCTTTCGTAAAATATGACATTTCAGTTTGGGTCACTTTTGGTGTATTAATGGACATGACGTTGTTTAAAGCACCTATTGCTGAAATATCCCTTCTTGCGGAATACTTCAGAAACGACGATAAAGCTGCTATTCTTTGATTTATCGTTGATGCTGAATAATGCTTGATATTGTTCATATACAAAACATAATTATCCATATTGGTCATCGTAAAATCGTTAAACGTAAGCTTATAACAGTCTTTACCATTTTTTTCTTTCATAAACTCCAAAAAGGTTAGAAATGATTGTTTGTATGCAGTAATAGTATAGGGGCTGCAGTTCCTGATTTCCGGCAGGTAAACCTCGAAAAAGGAAGTCATCCATTTCATAAAACTATTCTTTTTCATAATCTTCAATCTCCGGGAAAATACCACTATTGTAATCTTTCATCATCTCCTCTATATCCAAATGCACCTCCCCTGCTAAATGTAAATATTGTTCGGTGCCTTGTGGATCTTCGTGTCCCATGTATATAGAGAGAATCGGTATTTCAGAATAAACGTCGATTCCATTTTTAATCATGTTTCTAATTGAATGCACCGCAAAAGTATGCCTCAGGCAATGTATGTTGAATCCTTTTTTTCCTTTTGCTTTCGGCATTTTCTCGGCCACACCACTGCCGTCGAGTACCATTGAAAACATCATTTGAGCCCATCGAATTGAATATGGTTTTACTCCATCCTTGGAAAACAAATACGTTGAATCATTAATCAGTTCGAGATATTTTCTAATAACCTTGCGTAGTGTTGGATGTAATACAACAATTCTGTCCTTGTTTCCTTTTGCCCTGCTGACGATAAAGTATTCACCTTTTGGATCGAGATCCTTTGTTGTTAAATTTATACCTTCGGATATTCTCATACCAGTTCCATATAATAATCGGAGAAGCACTGAATACTTTGCCCAAAAAATAGTTTCCGGTCCGATATATTGATTGTCACTGTAAGTGATAATCCTGTTTATTTCATCTTCAGAAAACACATAAGCCTCATATTCTGTTTTCACAATGGGAATCTCAGGTATAAACAGTTTGATGCCCTGTAAGCCAAGATATTTGGCAAATGCTTTATATAGAGACAGATATGCTGCTACAGACTGCGACGAAACTTTTGCCGACAAAGATAATGACCAATTTTCGATGATATTTCGTTCTATATGTGTTTCATCGACACATAAATTTTTTACAATAAACTGATCAAGATCGTATAGAACTCTTCGGGTCTCTTCGATTCCCTTCCCCTGTTTTTCCCTGAATATCAGAAAATTGTTCATGTACGGAGATAAGGAACTTTGGAATATGTATTCCTTTCTAGGCATTATCATTGCCTCCTAAAAGTCCGTTTAATGGTTGAACTTTTATTTCCGGGACCGGAACAGAACATTTCATAAGATGCTCTTTGCTTACTTGCAGATATTTCATAGTAGAAATTGACGTAGTGTGTGTAAGAAAAGCAGATACCTCAGATACGCTTGCCCCAAGATCCAACAATTCTGTTGCCCTGCTTGCTCTGATAGAATGTGGACCGTGCCGTTTTCCTTCAATATTGATATCTGCACTTTTGAAATAGCCAGAAACTATATGATAGATTCTGCTGTTGCTCATTGGTCTATGCGGATAGTTTTTGTTAAGAAAAAGGTGTTTGTCCTTCTTCTTTGGTCTGGCTGAATAAATATACTCTGTGATGGCTTTTTCTACTTCTTCCGTAAGACTGAACGAAATGCTATTTCCAGTCTTCTCTGTGATTATCCGGATTTTCTTATGAATGAAATCAATGTCATCTATCTTCAGTTTTGCAACATCTCCAGCCCGTAATGCATATGTGCGAATCAATAAAATTAATGCATAATCTCGTACTCCGGACGGCTTCGTTCGATCAATAGAAGCTAAGAATCTCTGCATTTCGTCGGGAGTATAAACGCTTGGAACTGTCTTATGCGTTGGATGAACCGGAATGGTATCAGTATAATCATCTGCAGTATATGAATACAGGTATAAATATTTCAAAAAGGCTCGAATTGATACTGAAAACCAAAAAGATATTTCTTTGTTCTCTATAATTTCATAGATACGCTTACCGTTAAGATCCCTCATTTGAGTAAGTCCGCCTGTATATAGATCCTTGAGGAATTGATCAACATATTTCTTCCGCTGCTTAACCTCATTTTCTCTTTTCCCGTGTGCACGCAGGTACGAAATGTATTCTTTTGAAATCTGCGGCAGAACAGATTTTCTATAATGCCGGTCACATGGATCTCCTCGTTGATTTGGTTTTTGCTTTGTTCTGTTCATAAAAAATCACCTCCATAATTCAATTATGAAGGCAATCAATTGAAATATTATTATGAGACGAATAATTACAAGTATGCATCATAATAAATACGTTTCATGTAAATTTGATAGACCATCCTTATTCAGAAAATAACCGACGTTATGCGAAGCCACAACATTTCACAAAGTATCTATGTCAATTAGTCTTCTAATCCAAATCATAGGATTGGCATTCAATATAATCTAGGGCCTGTCT
>JAFRHT010000050.1 GCA_017433125.1 Solobacterium sp. | reverse complement strand
TGCGCATGAGTATCCCGCTGACCGGCGTATCGCTGTTCATGATCGCGATCATGATGACGGTATCCGGCAAGATCGGCGGCCAGTCCAGAAAGTACTTTGTGGAACGGCAGAAGGCCTTGGGCAAGGTCAACGGTTATATTGAGGAAATGATGGAAGGCCAGAAGGTCATTAAGGTCTTCTGCCACGAAGAGGAATCCATCCGTGATTTCCGGGCGCTGAACGAGGAACTCCGCAGCAGTGCCAACAACGCGAACAAGTTCGCGAATATCCTGATGCCGATCAATGCCAACCTGTCCCAGATCAGCTATGTGCTGGTGGCGGTGGTTGGTGCGGGCCTGTCCCTGTCCGGGCTGAGCGCGCTGACCCTGGGCACGCTGGTATCATTCCTGACCCTGAACCGGAACTTCACCAGACCGGTGAATATGATTTCCCAGCAGGTCAATTCCGTGGCGATGGCCATGGCCGGAGCTGAGCGGATCTTCGACCTGATGGATGAAGAAAGTGAAACGGATGAGGGCTATGTGGAACTGGTCCGGGTCCGGGAAAATGAAGACGGCACCCTGAGTGAAACCGATGAGCGGACCGGTACCTGGGCCTGGCGGCATCCCCACAGGGCGGAAGGAACCGTTACCTATCAGAAGCTCAACGGCAAGATCACCATGGATGACGTGGACTTCAGCTATGACGGCAAGAAGACCGTTCTGCACAACATCACGCTGTACGGACTGCCGGGACAGAAAATTGCCTTTGTCGGTTCCACCGGGGCCGGCAAGACAACCATTACCAACCTGATCAACCGGTTCTATGACATTGCCGACGGCAAGATCCGTTTCGATGACATCAATGTAAACAAGATCAAAAAAGGCGATCTGCGCAGGTCCCTCGGCATGGTGCTGCAGGACACGCATCTGTTCACCGGCACGATCATGGACAATATCCGCTACGGCCGGCTGGACGCGACCGACGCGGAATGCCGCCGGGCCGCAAGACTGGCCAACGCGGACGGCTTTATCCGGCGTCTGCCCAATGGGTATGATACGAAGATCACCGGTGACGGCGGTTCGCTGTCCCAGGGTGAACGGCAGCTGCTGGCCATTGCCAGGGCAGCTGTGGCTGACCCGCCGGCCATGATCCTGGATGAGGCGACCTCGTCCATCGATACCCGCACCGAGACGCTCGTGCAGCGGGGCATGGACGCGCTGATGAAGGGCCGGACAACCTTCGTCATAGCCCACCGGCTCTCCACTGTCCGCAACAGTGACTGCATCCTGGTGCTGGAACAGGGCCGCATCATAGAGCGGGGCACACACGATGAACTGCTGGAGAAGAAAGGCAGATACTATCAGCTGTATACCGGCAATGAAATCGGCGGGTAATCGGCAAGGGCACGGAGAACCGTGCCCTTTTGCGTCCCCGGGAATATAATGAAGACAGAGGAACAGATTATGCTGAAACAGAAAAGAGATACGGAAGTACTGGAACTGGAACTGAACCGCGCCCTGATCAAACTGCTGGATACATACTGCGCAAACACCGGCGAGTCCCGGACCATGGCGGTGGAAAAGTTTCTGCTGAAACAGCTGGAAGCGTATTTCCAAGGGCATAAAAAGACACAATGATCACCCTGGCGGAACTGTGGTTTTTTGAACAGAAGCCGGCCGTCCTGCCGATTTATGAGGCGTTCCGGGCTGCCGTGCTGCAGGCTGTTCCCGAAGCCCGCATTGATGTGAAGAAAACCCAGATATCATTTTTCGTGAAGCATATGTTCGCGGCTGTGTCGTTCCTGCCGGCCCGCCGGAAGAAAGAGCGTCCGGAACCGTATCTGACGGTGACCTTCGGGCTGCGGTACCGGGTGGAAAGTGCGCGGATTGCGGCTGTGTCGGAACCGTACCCGCACCGCTGGACCCACCATGTCCTGCTGGGTTCACCGCAGGAAGCGGACGATGAACTGCTGGCGTGGATCATGGCGGCGGCTGATTCTGCCGGCCGTGAACAGTCAATATGAGCGCAGGGGCGGATCATTCCAGTTTGCTGCTTTGATATACCGCTGCCGGGCCGGCGGAAGGCAGAACCGGCTGTATTCATGGCATATAAAATGTGTAAAATGAAAAAGAAGAAAAGAGGAACCTGAATATGGAACTGAAAGATCTTGTCCCCTGCTATATATACGATAAAAAGACAATTGATGATGCCTGTGAAGAACTGAAACGGGAACTTCCGGGCTTTGACTTCCTGTATTCCATCAAGGCCAATCCGTTTGTGCCGGTAGTCAGGACCATTGCCGGCCATGGCTTCGGCGCGGATGCGGCCTCCTGGCGCGAGGTGGAGGAAAGCCTGGCCTGCGGGATGAAAAAGGAAGATATCTACTACTCCTGCCCGGGCAAGAGCGAAAAGGATCTGCGCAATGCCTGGGGTAAATGCGTCCTGGTGGCCGACAGTCTGAATGAACTGAAGCTGATTCAGAAAATCGCGGCGGAAAAGGGTGAAAAAGTCACCGTCGGCCTGCGCGTCCATCCGCTGTATGTCATGGGTTCAGGCACGCAGGGCCCCAGCAAATTCGGGGTGGATCTCGAACAGCTGGATGAACTGAAGAAGGTCATTGGTGAATGCCCGGATGTGCGGATTGCCGGCATGCATGTGCATCTGCGCTCCCAGGTGCTGGACGCGGAGACGATCGGCCAGTATTACATTGATACGATGAAGACCGCGGTCATGCTCAGGGAAGAATGCGGGGCGGACATGGAGTTTGTCAACTTCGGCTCCGGCATCGGCACTGTCTATGACCACGTTAAGGAAACACCGGTGGATCTGGCGAAACTGCGGGAAAAGAGCACGGAACTGATGGAACTCAACCTGGATCTGAAGGCCAGGCTGCTGATTGAAACCGGCCGGTTTGTCGTCTGCCATGCCGGCACATATTACACCCGTGTCGTGGATAAGAAGACATCCCATGGCGTGACCTACCTGATCGTGCCCAACGGCATGAACTCCTTCCTGCGGCCGGCGATTGCGAGCCTGGTGAACAATGTGGCCAAGGGCCAGCCGGTGCCGGGCATGGAACCGCTGTATACCAACAGCAATGAGTTTGAAGTGAAAGTGCTCAATGACAGCGCGGAACAGGAGACCGTCAGTGTGGTCGGCAGCCTGTGCACGGCGCTGGATGTCATCAAGAACAGCGTCACCATGAACAAGGCGGAAATCGGGGACATCGTTGCCGTTACCAATGCCGGCAGCTATGCCTTCCCGCTGTCGCCGCAGTTCTTCTCCAGCCACAGTATTCCGGAACAGTATCTGAAGACGGATACCGGGTACGAAACAGAATAACAACGAAAACCCGGATACGGGTTTTCTTAAAAGACTGCTATGAAATTTGTACAGTACGGGGAAACCGAAACCGAATACCTGAAACGGAAAGACAAGCGGCTGGCCGCGGTCATTGACTGCATCGGGCATATAGACCGGCCCATGGATGACGACCTGTACAGCTCGGTTGTGCACCATATCATCGGCCAGCAGATCTCTTCGGCCGCCCAGAAAACCGTCTGGAACCGCCTGCAGGAAAAACTGGGCAGCGTTACACCGGAAAATGTGCACACGCTCAGCCGGGAAGAACTGCAGGCCTGCGGGATGACGTTCCGGAAAGCAGAGTATATCCTCGATTTTACGGAGCAGGTTGTCAGCGGGCAGTTTGACCTGGCCGCGGTGGCAGCCATGAGCGATGCGGAAGCGATCGCGGCCCTCAGCAGGCTGAAAGGGATCGGCGTATGGACGGCGGAGATGATCCTGCTGTTCGCGCTTGGCCGGAAAGATATCTTTGCGTATGATGACCTGGCCGTGCAGCGGGGCCTGCGCATGGTCTATCACCACCGGAAGATTGACCGGAAGCTGTTTGAGAAATACCGGCGCCGCTTCTCACCGTACTGCTCGATTGCCAGCCTGTACTTCTGGAAAGCCGCGGCCGGGGCACTGCCGGAGCTGAAGGATTACGCACCGAAAAAGAAACAGGGGAAATGATATGAAGGAACTGGAAACGAATCGTCTGAAACTGCGGAAACTGCAGGCCGCGGATGCGGCAGCCATCTTCAGCAACTGGGCCAATGACCCGGAAGTGACCCGCTTTCTTACCTGGAACCCGCATGAATCCGTGCAGGTTACGGAAGCGGTTCTGGCCGGCTGGCTGCGGGAATACGGAGATGCGCGTACATACCGCTGGGGCATTGAGGAGAAGGAAACAGGAACCCTGACAGGCATGATTGACGTAGTCGGCTGGCAGGAAGATTTCCCGGTGATCGGCTATGTGCTCGGGAAGGCCTGGTGGAATCAGGGCTATATGACCGAAGCCTGCCGGGCGGTCACGGATTATCTGTTTGCGGAGGGATTCGAAAAGATCCTCATTGAGGCGGATGTGCGCAACTCGGCCAGCCGGGAAGTGATCCGCAAGACCGGCTTTATCTATGATTATTCCGAAAAGCGGGTTCTCTCAGCTGCCAAGCCGGAGGAAGTCACAGTCAACTGCTACAAGATGAAAAGCAACCTGCGCCGGCCGGCAGACAGGTGAAGATCAGACAGCGGTTTCTGATTATATGAATTGACATAAAAGAAAAGAATGGCGTATACCTTTTATGTTGCGTTTATGCAGCTGTGGGGAATTATATGCTTGATCTGATCCGTAAATACCATCTGGCACTGTTCTATTTTGTCTATGCCGGGTTTTCCATGTGCTCCAATTTTGTCCATCCGGTGACACCTGCCTTCCTGCAGATGATCAACTGCTCCAGTTCAATGTTCGGCTTTGCGTTTGCGGCCATGGCCCTGGGCCAGTTCATTACCAGTGCCCTTTGGGGCCGGCTGGGCGACCGCATGGGATATGCCCGCTCCATGGTATACGGGTATCTCGGCTACGGTCTTTCCGCGATTATCTTTTCCCTGGCAAAGAGCTGGCACCTGGTGGTTCTGGGCCGGTTTATCGGCGGCCTGACCGTCAGTGCCACCCAGGTCGGTTCCATGGCCTATCTGACCAGCATGCGGGGCGCGACCTCCGAAGAAAAATCAAAGCTGCTGGTCATGCATGCGTCCATTACAAGTATCGGCGGGGCGTTCGGGTTCCTCATCGGCGGCCTGATCGGGGATGTCAATCTATATTATTCATTCTACAGTCAGGCCGGGGTCCTGCTGGTGCTGGCCCTGACGACGTTCTTCTTCATCCGGGAGCACGAAGGATTTGAGAAGAGCAGTGAGAAACTGACCGTCCGGGATGTCAACCCGTTCACCTCGATTATTGACAGTTCAAAGCTGATCAACATTGCCATCACGATCTTCCTGATCTCGGCATTCCTGTCCATGTTCTCGTCGACGGGCTTTGATCAGAACTTCAATTACTTCCTGCGGGCCAAGTTCAACTTCGCGCCGTCTTCCTCCGGACTCTTCAAAGCCGTGGTCGGCGTGGTGTCGCTGGTCATGAATATGACGGTTTCCATGTGGATTGTGCGCCGGATGAACATCTCGAAGGGGTTGGCCGGGTCACTGGCCCTGTCCGGGGCGGCAATCATCGCGATGGTGCTGTCCGCCTCCACGACCGGCGTGCTGGCCTTCGCGCTGATCTACTATGCCTTCTACGCGATCTACCTGCCCCTGCAGCAGTCCGTCATGCTCAAGAATGACGACGAATCATCCAAAGGGGCGGTGGCCGGTCTCTACAACACGGCAAGAAGCCTGGGCATGATGCTGGGGCCGACCTTCGCGGGCCTGCTGTTTGACATCAATCCGGACTACGCGTTCCTGACCTTCGGGGCCCTGCTCATTGCGGCAGCGGTCTTCACAATGATCAACTACCGGCAGCTCAAAGCCAGGGGTATCTATACAAAGTAAGACACAGGCAGGAGGGAAACCTCCTGTTTTTTCTCTGCCGGGTGATCTGCTTGAAAAGACATGTCCGGCATAGAATAATATAACCAGATGAAATATATTGTATCGAAAGAAGAGGGAAAGGCATATCTGCAGCTGTACCGGCAGATCCGGGAGGATATCACCGGCGGGGTTCTTCCGCATGGCAGCCGGCTGCCCTCGAAGCGTCTGCTGGCAGAGGAAACCGGGGTCAGTGTGATCACGGTCCAGCATGCCTACAATATTCTCGCGGACGAAGGCTATGTTGAGGCCCGGCAGCGCAGCGGGGTGTTTGTTACGTACCGTCCGAAAGACACATTCTCTGTCGCTTCGGCCCGGCAGATGACCGCAGTCAGCCTGCCGCAGGGCCGGGATGAGGATGAAGCGTTTCCTTTCTCTGTCTTTGCCCGCACCATGCGCAAGGTCATTTCCGTCTATGACGAAAGAATCATGGACCGCAGCCCGGAATACGGCACGACGGAACTGCGGCAGGCCCTGGCGGGGTATCTGGCCAGAAGCCGCGGCATCTATGTCAGTCCGGAGCAGATTGTCATCGGTTCCGGTTCGGAATACATGTACGGCATCATTATACAGATGTTTGGCCGCAGCCGGATCTATGGCCTGGAAAGCCCTTCGTTTGAGAAGATCGAGAAGGTCTACAAGGGCAACGGGGCCCGGATTGATTTCCTGAAGATGGGGCCGGACGGGGTGCTGACCAGTGAACTGGAGCGCACGCCTGCTTCGGTGCTGCACGTGACGCCGTACAACAGCTATCCGACCGGGATCACGGCGACAGCTTCCAAACGGCGGGAGTATGTTGACTGGGCGCTTGAGCGGAACGCGGTGATCATCGAGGATGACTACGACTCGGAATTCAGCAGCCTGACCAAGACAGAGGATACGCTGTTCTCTCTGGAACCGGAGCGGACTGTGGTCTATGTCAATTCCTTTACGATGTCGGTTTCCCCGGCGATCCGGGCCGGCTATATGGTCCTGCCCCCGGCCCTGCTGGAACAATATGAAGGAAACGTCGGTTTTTACTCCTGCACGGTGCCTGTTTTCGAGCAGATTGTCCTGGCGGAACTGCTGAACAGCGGGGACTTTGAACGGCATATCAACCGGGTGCGCAGAATCCGCCGGCAGAAAAAGAAAGGCTGATCTGGTTATATAAAAATATCCGAAACTGGATATTTTTTTGACATCAGAAGACAGTTATATTGTAATCGCACACAGCAAAGGGGGAATTCATATGCGTGACAATCGTATTCTGCGGCTGAGTGTTACGGCACTCATGGCGGCGCTGGCCTATGTATCATTTACTTATCTAAAAATCAACATTCCTACCCCGGGAGGATACACCGCTTTCCATTTAGGCAATACATTCACCGTGCTGGCTGCGCTGATGCTGGGCGGGCTGACCGGCGGGATTGCCGGAGCCATCGGCATGGGTATCGGTGATGTCCTCGATCCCCTCTATATCACCGTAGCGCCGAAGACCATTATCCTGAAGACCATGATCGGGGTTGTGACCGGCCTGTTTGCCCACAAGATCTTCAAGATCAATCATCTGGAAGACGGAAAGAAGCTGACCAGAGCCGTATTTATCTCCTCAGCCATGGGCATGCTGTTCAACTGCATCGGGGAACCCATTTTCTCCTATTTCTACACGGCATACATCCTCGGTGCGCCGGCCCAGGCAGCGGAAAAACTGGCCAAGTTCAACGCCATAACAACCTTTACGAACGCGGTTATCGCGGTGATCATTGCGTCACTGCTGTACATCGCTGTCCGGAAACGTCTGAAGAATAATGATACGCTGAAGAAGATTGCCCCGAAATACTGAGTATCCCTTCCTGCTCATACCCCTTATGAGCACGGCACTGCCTATGCAGTGCCATTTTCTTTTTATGGTAAACTGTAGAAAACACCGGAGGGATATCCAATGAGGGAAATGGCGCAGCTGGAAGCGTTTCTGGCTTACCGTGATGAGACCGGTCTCAGCAACCGGGAGAAGATTGACAGGTACCGGAAAGTCATCCGGCGGACAGCCGAAACGGACCGCAGCCGGAGCTATGAGGCGGCAGAGGCCGCTGATGATCTGACCCGGTACGGCATTGTTGCGGAAGCGGGCAAACTGATCGGTTTCGGCATTCATATTTTCAACGAGGATATTTATCCGCTGCAGCGTTTTGAGATCTATCTGCGGAGCTGTGACCTGTCCGGGCTGCTGGATCTGTCCGGCTGTGCGGATCTGCTGTATGTGGATCTGTACCATAACCGGATTGAGGATATCTTTCTGCAGGATCTGCCGGAGATAAGGATTCTGGGCCTGCAGGACAACCGGATCAGTCATCTGGACGTGTCGGAAATGCCGCTGGTCCTGGGCATCGATGCCGGCCGGAATATCCTTCAGGAACTGGATGTCAGACAGAACGTCGAACTGCGGGAACTGTATGTCAATGACAACCGGCTGACGGAAATTGATCTTTCCGCCTGCCCGGAACTGAAATACTTCTATTGCCACAATAATGGGATCACGGCCCTGGATACGACGGCCAACCCGAAACTGCGGCATCTCAACGCCATGCATAATCCCATGAAGACCATCCGGGCCCTGGCGCCGCAGAATGAGGCGGGCATGCCGCTGGAACTGACTGCCGGGGACGGCGGGTATGTCGGCCTGCGGTTCAACCCGGTCTACAATGCCCAGTGGCAGGAAACCGGGGAATGGGAACAGCTGTACCAGGCCATGCCGCAGCCCGGGCACGTCTTTGCCGGATGGTATGAAAACGGCCGCCGGGCAGCAGAAGAAACAGAGTGGAAAGATGATTACGGAACCAGCCGGATTCTGCAGGCGGTTTTCCGGCCGGAGGATGAATGAGCCTGCGGTATTATCTTGCGACTGTCAACATCCTGGTATTCCTGCTGTACGGCTGGGACAAACACCAGGCAGCGCACGGCGGCTGGCGGATCAGCGAAAAAACGCTGCTTGCCGGGGCCCTGCTGGGCGGCGGGGCCGGCGCCCTGGCCGCAATGCGGATCTTTCATCATAAAACCAGAAAAGCGGCGTTCCGTTATGGTGTCCCGCTGATCCTGGCCATGGAACTTGCTTTGTATGCGTATCTGAAATTCGTGAGGTAAGGCAGATGAACAGGATAATCGATATTACCCAGGAACTCTTCGGCTGCCGGGTGTGGCCGGGGGATCCTGTGCCGGAAAAGAAGACAATCGCCGCCATCCCGGAGGGTTCACCCTGCAATGTGACGGCGTTCTCCATGTGCGCGCATAACGGCACCCATGTGGACGCGCCGTACCACTTCCTGAAAGACGGAAAGACAATCGATCAGATACCTCTCGATGCCTTTGTCGGCCCTTGTCATGTCGTGCGCCATGCCGGCGAGGTCACGGCGGCGGACGCGGAGCGTTTCCTGCGGGAAACCGGGGCTGAACGGCTGCTGGTCGCCGGGGAGGCGGTCATTACCGCTTCGGCTGCCCGGGTGTTTGCGGCCGCCGGGGTGAAACTGGTCGGCAACGAGAGCCAGACGGTCGGTCCGGAAAACGCCCCGATGGAGGTGCACCTGATCCTGCTGGGGGCCGGTGTGGTGATCCTGGAGGGAATTGTCCTCAGGGATGTGCCGGCCGGGAAATACTTCCTGAACGCAGCCCCGCTGAACCTGGGCGGCAGTGACGGCGCCCCGTGCCGGGCCTGGCTGATGCCGCTGTAAAGAGAGGAACAGACAATGACCTGGAAGAAAATCGCGCTGGCAGGATGCTCGGATCCCCGCCGGGCGGAAGAACAGCAGTCCCTGCAGGAATTGATCCGTATTCTGGAAAGCATGGACCTCGGGGTGGTATGCGGAAAATGCGTGTGGGGCGGCACAGCTGAGGAAAAGGCAGCTGAACTGACGGGCTTTTTCGCTGATCCTGACATGGATTATATTTTCGACATTACGGGCGGCGACCTGGCCAATGAGGTCCTAGGCCTGCTGGATTATGAAATAATCCGCAGCAGCCGGGCTGTATTTGCCGGCTACAGCGATCTGACCGTGGTGCTTAATGCCATCCTGGCAAAGACCGGCCGGGAAACGGTCAACTGGCAGATCCGCAACCTGATCTATGAGCACGCGGCAGAGGAACAGGCATATTTCCGGGAAAAGATCCTGACGGATGAACTGAATCCCGCTGACCTGGCCGTCCGCTTTGTCCGCGGCACAGCCATGCGCGGCATCGTTGCCGGCGGGAATATCCGCTGCCTGCTCAAGCTGGCAGGCACCTCGTATTTTCCGGACATGGACGGGAAGATCCTGCTGCTGGAAAGCATGTCCGGCGGTCCGGCCCGCATGAAGACATCCCTGGTGCAGCTGCAGCAGATGGGGGTATTTGACCGGGTTTCCGGGATCCTGCTGGGAACATTTACCCAGATGGACCGGGACGGTCTGAAACCGGGTATGGCAGAGATGCTGGCAGAACTCCTGCCGGAACACGTACCGCTGGCCCTGACCCCGTATATCGGGCACGGAAAGGATGCCAGGGCGATTGTAATCGGCCGGATGGCTGATCTGGAGGCATAATATGGAACGTATCAATATCCTGCTGTTTGAGAACTTTGAAACCCTTGATGTCTTCGGTCCGGTGGAAGCGTTCGGCATGACCGGGGCTTATGATATTCACTTCGTGTCACTGCCCGGCGGCATGGTTGCGAATAAACACGGGGTGCGGATTGAAACTGAAAAGGCAGAACCGTGTCCGGATGGGATCTGGCTGATCCCGGGCGGGGGCGGCACCAGGCCGCTGGCTAAAGATGAAGAATTCATTGCGGCCCTGAAGGAACTCGTAAAGGATGCCGCGTATATCCTGACCGTCTGCACCGGCTCGGCCCTGCTGGGCAGGACCGGCCTGCTGGATCAGAAAGACGCCACCTCGAACAAGCTCTCGTTTGCCTGGGTGCAGAGCTGCGGTGAGCAGGTGAAGTGGCACCGGGAAGCCCGCTGGGTCAGGGATGGAAATATCTATACATCGGCCGGTGTCTCGGCCGGAACCGACATGGCCCTGGGCTTTATTGCGGACCGGCTTGGACAGGAAGCGGCAGAAGAAGCAGCCCGGCGCATGGAATATCACTGGAATACAGACGCGGAACATGATATATTCTAGTGAATCGGGAGGCAGTATATGAATCTGAAAACAGCACGGAAAATCTCTGATGTCATTTACCTGGTTGAAATCGGCCTGGTCATGCTGTTTTTTATCCTCAAGCAGTACCGGACATTTGTTTCCGCCGCCATCTTCGTCGTCCTGATGGTGTATTTCCTGTTCAGCGTGAAATTCATGCGCTGCCCGCACTGCGGCAAGCGGCTCCGCCGGTATGATGAAAAGTGCAGGCACTGCGGCCGGTCGGTGGACGCCGAGCCGAAGATCCGCAACCAGAAGAAAAAAGTCTGAGCTCCGTATAACAAAAAAGGAACTGCGCATAGGTACGCAGTTCCTTTTAACATGTTCCGGTAAAAATTATTCGTCTTCCATGTTGTTGTAGAGATCACAGATGATGTCTACACACTTCTCCAGACCGATCACACCGCTGTCCAGGGAAATATGGTAGTTGACCGCATCGCCCATCTCCATGTCGGTGTAACGCTGATAGTAGGCCTTTCTTCTCTCGTCCTTGTCCTTCAGGCGCTTCTCCGGGGTTTCATCGGTTTCGCCGTAGACCCTGACAATCCGGTCAGCCCGCCAGGCTGTATCCGCATGGATAAAGGTCTTCAGGACATTCGGTCTGTCCCGCAGGATGTAGTCTGCGCAGCGGCCGACGATCACGCAGGATTCCTTGTCCGCCAGCTGCTGGATGATCTGCAGCTGGGCGAGCCAGATGTAGTCCTGTGTGGAAAGACCGCGTTCGTCACGGGCCAGGAAGGCGTTCGCAAACCAGCCTCTGTAAACCGTGTACTCACCGTTTTCCTTGATATAGTCACCATCAAGGCCGGTTTCCTCGGAAATCTTCTGGATCAGCTCCTGATCATAACACGGAATGCCGAGTTTCTCCGCCACTTCCTTGCCGATGGTTCTGCCGCCGCTGCCGAACTGCCGGCTGATCGTAATGATTTTCTTCATACTGTTCCTTCCTTTCCCTTTCATGGCATATTTATGCCGTGATGAAAGATCCATCCTCTGACTTAATTATCTTTGCAAAGCATGTATTTTTTCAAGGGGAAATCCTGACATTTCTGTGTCAGAATAGATTACATAAAGTACAAAAATATAAAATGCCCCGAAAGGAGGAAAATATGACGGAAAACCGAGAGGTACTGACCCTGCTCCCGAAAAAACGGTCTGGTATTCTGCGCCTGGTATTCAGCCGGATCGGCCTTGTGGCCTGCCTGCTGGTGGTGGAAATCATATTACTTCTGGGATTTTATCTGTGGTTTGCGGACTATTTCAAGTGGTTTGCGACAGCCCAGGGCATCTTCTCGTTAATCATGGTGTTCTATCTGATTAACAGCACGATGGATTACAGCGCCAAACTGACCTGGATGTTCATGATCATGCTGGTGCCGGTGCCGGCCACGATTTTCCTGTGGTTCACCCAGCACAATATCGGTCACCGGGTGCTGCGGCAGCGGATGGAGGAGATGATTGCCGCGACGAAGACCAGCCTGGCCCAGGATCCGGAAACATTTGCCAGACAGGAACTGATTGATTCCGGAACGGATGATCTGTGCCGGTATCTGAGCCGCAGCGGATGCTTCCCGGTCTATGAGCATACCCAGGTAAAGTTCTTCGGCAGCGGGGAAGAGAAGTATGAAGCGATGCTGACCGAGCTGGAGAAGGCGGAGAAGTTCATCTGGCTGGAATACTTCATCATTGATGAAGGCCTGATGTGGGGCAGTATCCTGAAGATCCTGGCGGACAAAGCCAAAGCCGGGGTAGACGTGCGGGTCATGTATGACGGCATGTGCGAGATTTCCACCCTGAACGCGAAGTATCCGAAAAAACTGCAGGAACTTGGTATCCGCTGCAAGCCGTTTGCCGAAATCCAGCCGTTCATATCGTCCCACTACAACTACCGGGATCACCGCAAGATCCTGGTCATTGACGGCAGAACAGGCTTTACCGGCGGGGTGAACCTGGCCGATGAGTATATCAACCATATCGAGCGGTTCGGCCACTGGAAGGATACTGCTGTCATGCTGAAAGGCGAGGCGGTGCAGAGCCTGTCACTGATGTTCCTGCAGATGTGGAATATGACCGAGGAACAGGTCGGCTGGGAGGGAATCGAAATCCGGGAACCGGCAGAAAATGACGGCTATGTCATCCCATACTGCGATTTCCCGCTGGACAGCGACAAGGTCGGTGAAAGTGTGTACATGGATATCCTGTACCGGGCAAAGAGTTATGTGCACATTATGACGCCGTATCTGATCCTGGACAATGAACTGGAAACGGCACTGAAATACGCGGCGGAGCGCGGGGTGGATGTGAAGCTGATCCTGCCGGGGATCCCGGACAAGAAACTGGCGTATTCCCTGGCCAAGACACATTACCGTTCACTGACTGCCTCCGGGATCAAAATCTATGAGTATACCCCGGGCTTTGTGCATGCCAAGGTATTTGTCAGTGATGACGAGAAGGCCGTAGTCGGCACGATCAACCTGGATTACAGAAGTCTGTACCACCACTTCGAATGTGCCTGTTACATGTACAGAACATCCTGTATCCCGGACATTGAGAAAGATTTCCAGGAAACACTGGAGAAGTGCCGTGAAGTAACCGCGGAAACAATCAAAAACGAAAAACTGTTCTACAAGCTGGCCGGCATACTGATGAAAACCATCGCGCCGCTGATGTAAAGAAAAAGGATCTTCTGTCCCGGACAGAAGATCCTTTTATGTGATTACAGTGCAAACGGCGGTTCCGCCGTGATCTCAGCCAGAAGGGCGCGGCACTGTTCGAGGGCCGCTTCCTCACCCTGCAGCAGGAAGAAACAGCCGCCTTCATATCCGGCTACCCCGCCGGCCCCGGCCAGGATGGCTTTGATGCCGAAGAGCTCCCGGAAGGCATCGGCTTCGGTATATGCCGTACCGGGGGATACCATCATGCGGACCCCTGCGGTGCCGCTTTCGTTGCACAGCTGGGCCATCATGTGGAAATCATTCCGGTTGCGCTTTTCCAGGCCGACAGGATGAATGAGCTTCAGCCGTTTTCCGATGACCGCCTTGGTCAGCGGCACCATGGTCCCGCCGGTCGGATTGCCGATCAGCACGGCTGCCTGATGGGTCAGCGGGTTGACCGCGTTGGCACCCTTGAAAGCTATATCGTCCGGTCCGAGTTCATCGGCGATGTCAAATACCGTCCTGTCCCGGATGATTTCACCCTTCCGGATGATCAGATCGTATTTATCCACCGGATATTCTGCTTCGGCATCTGCCGGTTTGAAGATGCCGCGGTAGAAACCACGTACTTTTTCGTCATATCCGCAGAGCTTCAGCAGTTCTTCGGCCAGGGCGGCGTTGGTGGAACCCTTGATGATCAGGATGGTATGCTCCTTCAATGCCGTCCGGACATCTGCACGGGCAGCCAGGCCTTTTGCGATCAGTCGTTTTCCCGCTGCCGGGGAAAGAAAAGCCTGTATGATCATGTCTGTTTCCTCCCTGAGTCAAAGATCAATCTCGTATGTTATTTCCGTTGCGCCCGGGCAGACCTCTTCGGCGGATTCCTCCGCTGTCTTCACAAAACCCAGGGACTGATACATTTTGAGTGCGGTTGTCAGCACGGAGTGCGTGGTCAGCCAGACATGGGTATAGCCCATCTCCTTTGCCCATTCCAGCGCCGTGGTTACGATTGCCTTGCCGAGGCCCATGCCCCGCAGTTCGTTTTCCACGATGAGGAAGCGGAGCCTTGCGACGTCATCGGTTTCGCCCATCAGGGTAATCGTGCCGGCAAACTTCTCGTCCTTCCGGGCAATCAGCAGGAAGTCTTTTCCTTCCCGCCAGTTCGCCGCGAAGTCACGCTGGGCCCGCTCGGCATACGGGTGCGATGAATCCAGAAAGCCGAATTCCTGTCCGAAGATCTCACGCTGCCGGCGGATGGCTGTCTCCACATCCTCCGGGGTGAATTCTGTCGTCAGCAGGATATCCCTGTAATATTGCTCCATAATAAATACCTCTTTTATGTATTTATTATAGCAATTGCGACTGAATACATGGTTTTTCCGGGTCGATTTATACATAATGAAAATGATATGGAAAGACTGGAATTATTCTTACGCTCTGATGCCCTGGCAGACGAAGAAGCGATTGAGCCGCTGCTGGAGACGGCTGAGCTCACCCGGCAGCTGATCAGTGCGCAGGCATATGATGACCTGGCAGAATTCATCCGCTATACGATACAGAAGGAATATTACGAGGCTTTCTCGTGGATTCTGGAAGTGGTGCAGGAAGAGTATGACCGGGCAGACACATCTGTACCGGCAGAAGCGGCCTGTGACCTGGGCGGAAGTATCAGGAACTATGACGAGTTCGCGGCACGCCTGCGGTTTGATCCCGAAGTACTGCAGAACGGCTTTGAGAAAGTATATGACGAACACCGGGAAGTGGATTCCTTCTTCAATATCTCCGTACACCGCACCGGGTATTCCCACATTTACCTGGTCACGGAGGAGAACTTCGATACCAGGGATAATGACTTTATCCGGTACAGACTGCTGTTCCGGAAAGAGCCGTGGTACCCATGATTCTGCCGGTCGCGTCTGTTTGAATATCACTGAAAAAGCTCTGATGCAATCATATCTGACTGCAGCAGAGCCTGTTTTCTTTGTGGCAATAAACGGTTTCAGGAATCAGGGAACATTTCTTCCCGGAATTCAGCGGTGGTCCAGAAGGGAATATATTCATCCAGTTCCTGCATCAGTTCATCATATGCAGAGGATTCAACAGAGTATATCTGCCGGGCATCACCCTGAACGATCTTGAGATAATCATTCCGATAAAAGGAATACACAGTTTCATCCGGCAGGCGGACCATATAGTTGATTTCTTTTTCATCCGTCGGTTTGTCTGTTTCTTTCAGGGTGGCGCTGCGGAGCACTTCCTGCAGTCTCGTGATAGTGTCTTCACCGGTTTCGCTGATGAACTGCCGGAACTGTTCGGCATATTCCTGCTCATCCGGAACCGCATTCGGATTGGCAGAGAGCCAGCCGCTGAGGTAAGGATCGACCCGTTCCGTGATCGGGTCTTCATAGCGATACATCATGCGGTATTCAAGTGTGGCTGATTCTGCTTTGAGGAAAGAATCAACAGGGGATTGCTTGGACGGTGTTTTACAGCCAAAAGCAATAAGAAATAATGTTGCGACAAATAAGGTGCCAAAAAATCGTTTGGATTTAATTTTAGTTGTCATAATTATTTTCCTTTGCTCAAAGTAAATTAGTAATATCCATCCATTACTGTACAATAATTTGCATTATAGTTGTACTGATAATAAACATTTGTATGTGTATATGCATAAGGATCAATGATTGTTCCATTTGAAAGATAGTAATTAACATAGTACACATTTCCGGAAGTGAAAGCACCGATGTACGGACCATAAGGATCGTTCGAAGCTAAATGAGCGAAGAAGATCCTGGTTTGAGTGATGTTGTAAGGCACTTTGATGGTGCCATACATCTCATAGGCTGTTGGGCCTCCTCCAGAAGCACAAGTACTTCTTAGCAACATATTATTGTATGTGACGATGGGTTCAGGATCAATGGTGGGTAACGGGCGGTTCTTCTTCTAATGCGAGAACAGGGACACAGAGATAAGTAACGATAAGAAAGGTGGAAGTTAATAATTGTAATAGTTTTCTCATTAATTGTTTTCCTCCTAAAAAGACTATAAATAAGTTTTTCAACAGATTTTGTGAATTACCGATCACAAATGGTGATTTGAGAAATGGATGGGAAATCATATTATGTGACAGGGTTCTCACCGATATTTAGTCTTTCTTTGATTACTATTTGCTTGGAGGAAAAAAACATGAAAAGACTATTAATCATTATATGTGCAACAATGATGACCACTATTCCAATAAAAGCTGAATATATAAAAACCACAGAAGAACAAAATGAGGCAATTTATTTTTCTGTCGATGAAGCGTATCAAGAGTATGTGTTTAGAGATGATAAGGGTATATTAACTACAGTCAGTGTAACTTCTTCGTTAAATGGTGAGCATTTAATCAAAATGCAAAATGAATATCTCACAATGTCGTACAAGATATATATCAATAATAGCAATCAAATATCTTCTGCTTATGATGATAATTATTCCGTCAGCGGATATTCAGTATCTTCATCATCATTGACCGTTGATTCTTCTGTTCAAGCCACCTATACAATTACTCTAAGCAGCCTTTGGATAACAACAAGCAAGTATTTACGAAGTAATATCAGTTCGGGAAGTATCGTAGTCACACATAATTAATCAATCGTTATCTTTGGGCGAATGATATAGATACCAAACAAAAACAAAAGATTGTCCAGACAGTATAAGAACACAAGAATGCTGAATAGTTTGAATAACAACGGCATTCTTTTTTTGAATGAGTAGTAAATAGAAAAAGCAGCAAAAGGTAATCCCCAAGGTTTGACAAATAAGCCTATAACAGAACAAACAATCAAGACTATATAACTGTAAATCTGTTCATTTGTAATTCTGGAGATGTATGTGTTTTCCGGCTTGTTCTGATCTGAAAACGAGTCATAAGGAATATTTAGAACATCACATAACTGCTGAAACTGCTGTTCATTCGGATGGGACTTTTCGGATTCCCACCGGGATATCATAGATCTGTCAATGTATAGTTTATCTGCGAGTTGTTGTTGGCTGAGTCCAGCTTCAATACGTTTTGTTTTCAGAAGCGTGCCTGTTTTCATATAACAAATAAATAAAATGATTTCTTTTAAAAGTCTATACCCAAAAATAAACGGTCAGTACCCTGACCGTTATCGGTATTATGCGTCTGCTTCTGCCCGCTTTACCTGGATGTAGGCCTTGCCGCGCCAGCCGCCGGAGAAGAACCGCAGGCTGTTGATGAGCAGGGAGGCTGCCCAGCCGCTGACCATGCCCATCCAGATGGAGATCTCTCCCAGCTGCACAATATGTACCAGGATGTAGGTGACCGGGATGCGGACCCCGATCATGAAGAGGCTGGCAACCAGGGAAAACTTCGTGTCGCCGACCCCGCGGTGGAACTGGTTCAGGGTCTGGAACAGGGCGAAGATGACATAGAACCTTGCCGCAAAACTGATACCGAGACGGCCCAGGGCGATCACGTTCGGATCATCCGCAAGGCCGAACAGGTTGATCAGCGGGACAGCTGCCACCGGCAGGACAAATGCCATGATGCCGCAGAAGACCGCCTGCATGATCATTGTGGCCTTGATGCCGTTGATGGCCCGTTTCTCGAGGCCCGCACCGATGTTCTGGCCTGCGAAGGTGGACAGCGCCATGGCCAGGTTCATCATCGGCATAGTGACAAAGCCCTCGATCCGGTTGGAGACGCCGAAGGCGGCCATCATGTCGGCGCCGAAGAAGTTGACGAAGCTCTGCACGAACATCATGCTCACCGAGATGATTGACTGCTGGATGGCAGCCGGCAGACCGTAGTTGATGATGGCGCTCAGGATGTTCCGGTCAAAGACATATTCTTCCCGCTTGAGCTGGTAGATTTCCACCCGCTTGTTGATGTAGATAAAGCACAGTACATCACTGAGAATCTGGGACATGACCGTGGCTACCGCCACACCCATGACACCCCAGCCCAGGAACGCCACGAACGCGTAGTCCAGCACGATATTGGTCAGGGAGGCGATGATCAGGAAGTACAGCGGGGTCTTGCTGTCGCCGATCGCCCGCAGGATGGACGCGAAGTAGTTGTACAGGAAGGAGGCAGGCATGCCGATGAACATGATGCGCAGGTACAGGATTGCCTGGGGCAGGATCTCATCCGGCGTGCCCAGCAGCCGCAGCAGCGGCGGGGAGATGATGACACCGGTCAGGCCCAGCACAATGGACAGCCCGATGATGAACATGATCCCGGTCGACATGACCTTCTTGAGCCGCTTGTAGTCCCTGGCCCCGTAGGTCTGGGCAATGACGACGGACATGCCGGCAGTAAAGCCGAAGGCAATGGCCAGGATCAGGAACTGAACGGACATGCTGCCGCTGATGGCAGCCAGCGCGTTCTTGCCCTCGAAGTTGCCGACGATGATCGAGTCGACGGTCGAATACAGCTGTTGGAAGACATTGCCGATCAGCATCGGTACAGCAAACGTGAAGATAACCTTCATCGGCTTGCCGGTGGTAAAATCTCTGGCCATAGGACTCCTTTCCGTAAAAAAGATACTCACAGTTTCATGAGTATCCATGATCACTTTTCCATATAAAGTATATTGATAAATCTTTATTAGTCAAAGGATTTACAGCGGGATCGGCATGCGGTCCAGGGCCGCGGTAAGCGGCCGGAACAATAACAGGCAGATGATGAAGTTGGAGACACAGTGGACAAGGTCATACGGGATCCCCGCGATCCACCAGGATACGGCCGCGCTGAAGCCGGCAATCACCAGGGTGGTAAAGGAACAGAGGGCGCCGAAGACAAGTCCGTAGGCCCCGGACAGGATGGCCCATGACAAAGCAGCGGTCATCTTCCGGAACACGTACACGAGCAGCACCAGGATCGGCCAGACATAAAAGTATGTGACCGTCCAGATGCTGATGCCCCACCACATGCATTCAAGCATGGTAAAAACAAGACACACCGCAAGCATCATCCGGGTCCCGAACCGGCGGGTGAAGATGATGATCAGCAGGGTGATCAGTTCCACATTGGCAATGGCATTCAGGGCAAATTTGGCGGTTTCCAGGATTGCCGTCAGAAAAGCAATGAAAACAATCCGCCGGATCGCCCGTCCGGTATCCGTCATGAAAGATCAGTACGTGGAGATTTCGTAAGCCAGACGGAAGACATCACCGTCATTGACCGGCTGCTGGTCTGCGCCATACTGTCCGTATTCATCGTTGACGTAAATGGCCCAGTAAGCCTTGTCGGTTTCGAAGTCAGCGGTGATGCCGTTGACAGCCTCAATGAAGAAACCGTATTCCCCGTCGCTGCCCTCCACTTTGAAGGTGCTGTCCTTGGCTGCCAGTTCATCCATGGCACCCTTCAGATACTCCGCATCGGTATGCAGTTCATAGGAAGTGGTCTTTTCCTCGTTGTCGAGCACTTCGATCGTGATTGCCTTGGCCCCTTCCGTGACAGCCGGTTTCCTGCTCTGCCAGAAGAAATACAGCCCGCATGCGCACACAAGCAGGCACAGCAGGGCAATCAGCGGTTTGTAAGATTTCTTTTGTTCCATGTTTTCTATCCTCCTGAAGGAAAACCCATGAGGCCGGGCCGTACAGAAAACATGAAAACATGTTTTCGGACGGTACGTGATGGCCAGGCTCTCGTGGTTCACGTCCGGATCCCGGGCAGGTCTTCTGACTCGCAGGAATCAGACATGCGCCTTCTCGGTTTCCCAATGGCATCGTGCATGTCCCGCACTGCTTACAGCGACGAGTTCGTACAGGCCTTTCACCTGTTTCCCTATTCTGGATGACCGGAGGTTTTCACCTCTCATCCCACCCGGGTCCTTCCGATATATTTCCGCTGTCATGTTACCGCAGATTAGCATTTTAGGAAAGAGATACGCAGGCGCAGCCGGGCAGCGGCGGAAAACAGCCGGACACTGCCCGCACGGGTGGTGCTTTTCTTTTGCTGTCCGTCTACAATGAAAATGAGGTGAGAGGCCATGAAAAAACAGATAATGATTCTGCTTGGCGCTGCCCTGCTGACCGGGTGTACGGGAAGCGGGGGCGGCCAGGCAAAAATGACCGGACAGGAAGTGCACGACCGCTTTATGACCATGATCGCTGAAGGCCAGTACCCGGAAGCGTATCAGTTTCTTTCCGACCGCCTGACCGATGAGGAGATCCTGCAGAAGGACTATGAACTGATCAAGAGCATCATGTTTGCCCCGGTGCGGATCATTAACCGTTATGACGGGGATTATACGTATGCGTATCAGACGGATTATGAATATTCCTATAATGAAAAGGGGCTGGCGGTCACCGTAAAGGAACACTACTTCGAACAGTACGGCAATGGCATGGAAGTGCGCACCCGGACGGAAAAAACATATTATGACGAAGGCACTGTGATGACCGAGGAAGTCTACCGGAGCTATGAGGACCAGCCCGAATATCTGGAAAGTGCCTCGGAGTATCTCGCGGACGGCACCCTGGTGCATTCGGTGACGTACATGGAAGGCGGGCAGAAGCTGTCAGAAGAACAGCTCTATGATGACGGTTCCCGGGAATACATCCAGTTTACCGATTACAACAAACCTGCGGTCCGCACGGTTACGGACAAGCTCGGCATTCCGGAACTGATGGAGACCTACAGTATTCCGTACGGATATAATTACGAGAATTTCCTGCGCAAGAAAGAAGGAAAGAATACCGTCATCACCTATGACACGGTCAGCAGCTATGACGGCAGCCGGACCAAGACCCGCGAGATATATGATGCCGAGGGCAGACAGACCTATACCAGGTCGGAAAGCCCCGGCGGTACCTGCACGATGAATTATTCCTATGACAGCTGGGGCAACCAGGTCATGCAGGAATCGGACTGCTACAGCATGAATGAAGCAATCACAAGAATTTACCACGACGCAGAGAAAAAGCAGCTGGAACGGGTTGCCCACCGGATGGGCGGTACCGGCACGGATTATGATGAATATTTCGAATACGACGAGGACGGAAAACTGTCCCGGTATACCGTGGTGCAGAGTGACGGGACTATGACCTCGGAAATGCTGTACCAGGACGGCCGGATCATATCGGAGTATTATCTGAACTATGACGGCACGATGATGCAGACAAGCCACGAATATGACGCGCTGGGCAGACAGGTGCTGATCAAAAACATGTACAACCGCACGGAGTATTATTATCTGGATACCGTGGAGGACTGAGCATGGACGAACGGCTGAACAGACCCATACCCGCGCCGGGACAGATGCACGCGGAAACAGAACCGCAGTTCTGTGACAGCCCGCTCGTGCGGATCGTGCCTGATGACAGGCTGGAAATACATATGATGTATCCCGCCCTGGGCATGCGCAGCGGGTATCAGGACTGCCTGCTGCGCAGGGAGGCGGCGGACATGCTGGAAACAGCGAAGGCACTTCTGCCGGAAGGATACCGCTTTGTCATCTGGGATGCGTGGCGGCCTTTTGCCTTGCAGCAGGAACTGTATACCTATTACCGGGATGTGATTATTGAAGAGTTTCATCTGGCAGGGAAGAGCGCGGCAGAGCAGGCGGAGTTCATATCGCAGTTTGTGGCGGACCCGGTGGCGGACAGGACATATCCGCCGGCCCACACCACCGGCGGGGCAGTTGACCTGACCATTGCCGGCCCGGACGGACTGCTGGCCATGGGCACGGAATTTGATGCCTTTACAGACCGTACGGAAACAGTCTGGTTTGAACGGAACGATACAGATGAAACGGTCCGGGACAACCGCCGGCTGCTGTACCACATCATGACCGAAGCCGGTTTCACCAACCTGGCCAGTGAGTGGTGGCACTATGAAACCGGGGACCGCAACTGGTCAAAAGTGACCGGCAGACCGGCCTGCTATGCCGGCATCTTTACCCCGGAAGAAGCGGAAAGCATGATCATCTGAAAGAAACCCGGATCCTGATTCCGGGTTTTTCTATGCCTCTGTACTATAATGATCCATATAGAACAGAGGATAACTGACATGGAACTGATCGAAAAAACATGCAGCCGCCGGCTGCGCTACGAAGGCCCGGTTGTCAAGGTGTATGAGGATGATGCCCTGATGCCCTCGGGAAATCATGCCCTGCGGGTCGTGGTGGACCATCCCGGCGGCGTGGCGGTTGCGATGGAGGACGAAGAGGGACGGTTCTTTGTGGTGACCCAGTGGCGTTATGCCCAGCGCTGCCTGATGATCGAATACCCGGCCGGCAAACGGGAAGAAGGAGAAGACCCGGTAACTACGGCGGCCCGGGAAATCCGCGAGGAAACCGGGTACGAGGGTGTCGATTTCCGGTATCTCGGAAAGATGGTGCCGACCGGCGCGTATGATTCCGAAATCATCCATATGTACGCATGCCGGAAAGGCGCGTATACCGGCCAGCAGCTGGACAAGGATGAATATCTGGAGGTTGCCTCGATGTCCCTGGATGAACTGCGGGATGCCGTCATGGACGGCGGGATTACCGATGCCAAAACAATTGTCATGACCTTCAAGCTTATCGAACTGAAAAAACAGGAGGAAAAGAAATGAAAACCGTACAGGTGGAAGATCTGCTTAAGTACCGCTTTATCGAAAACCTGCAGTACAGCCCCAACGGCCGGTATCTGGCGTACCAACTGGCCTGCTGCGATGTGAAGAAGAACACATACCGCCGCGATATCTGGCTGATCGAAAAAGGCAAACCAAAGCAGCTGACAGCCTCGCTTGACGCGGCAATTGTCGGCTGGGACGATGACACACACCTGATCCTGAAGCGGCGCACCGAGGCGGAAGAAGCCGGCATGTGCGAACTGTTCCGGCTGGACGTGACCGGCGGCGAGGCCATGCCGTGGCTGCAGCTGCCGCTGGCCCTGCAGGAAATGAAGAAGGTAAAGGCCGGTGTCTATGCCGCCACGGCCGTGATCATTGCGGCGGATCCGGACACATACCTGGACAGCGCGGAAGAAAGAGCCGCCAAGCTGCAGGAAATAAAAGCCGGCAAGGATTACCAGGTCATCGATGAACTGCCGTACTGGGCCAACGGGGCCGGTTTTGTCAACGGGCGCAGAAGGGCATTATTCATTGTGCAGACGGATCCGGAACTGCGGATCAGGCGGATTACCGCGCCGTACTTTGATCTGGAAAACTGGCGGGTCCAGGCCGGTATGGTTTACTGGACCGGAACCGAGCGGAAGATGAAGCTGGAGCGCAAAAACAGGGTTTACGCGCTGGATGCGGAGACGATGAAAGTCCGCACATTATACAAGAAAAAGGATCTGCACTGGTCCGAGCCGTTTGTGATGGACGGCCGGCTGTTTGCCTTTGCCTCGGATCACAAGGAATACGGCCGGCTGGAAACCGAAGCCTTCACTGAACTGAAGGACGGACAGGCCATCCGCATCAAAAAGCCGGAACGGACCCTGCACAATACCGTTTCCGGCGATACCGTGCTGGGCGGCGGAAAACAGGCAGCTGTGCTGGATGACGCGTATATCACGCTGGCGACCGAGCAGGACCACACCGAAATCTGGGCTTATGACAGCAGTTTTGAACACCAGGTTCTCTACCGGGCCCGCGGTTCGGTATCCATGCTGGATGCGACAGACAAGAAGATTGCCTTTGTGCTGACCGATCCAAGCGGCCCGATGGAAATTTATGAGTGCACCCGGGAAGGGAAACAGGTCAAATGTCTGACTGCGCACAACAAACCGCTGATGCAGGACACCTATGTAGCTGCGCCGCAGGTCCTGGACTATGAGAGTGAAGGCCAGCAGCTGCGGGGCTGGGTGCTGCTGCCGCAGGACTTTGATCCGAAGAAAAAATATCCGGCCGTGCTGGATGTGCACGGCGGCCCGCGCGGGGTCTACGGCGAGAACTTCTTCCACGAGATGCAGGTCTGGGCCGGCAAGGGATACATTGTCTTCTTCACCAACATCCGCGGCAGCGACGGCCGCGGGGATGCCTTCGCGGATATCCGCGGGGAATACGGGTATGTGGATTACCTGAACCTGATGGACTTCACGGACGCGGTGCTGCAGGCTTATCCGTGTATCGACCAGGACAGGGTGTGCATGACCGGCGGTTCCTACGGCGGTTTCATGGCCAACTGGATTATCGGCCATACAGACCGGTTCTGCTGCACAGCCAGCCAGCGCTCCATCTCCAACTGGGTATCGATGGCTTTCATCAGTGATATCGGGCTCTGGTTCGGCACGGATCAGAATGATGTGCAGAACCCGTACCGTGACACGGAAAAATTCTGGGATCATTCGCCGCTGAAATACGCGGAGAACGCCGTTACCCCGACGCTGTTTATCCACAGCGACGAGGATTACCGGTGCCCGCTGCCGGAAGGCATGCAGATGATGCAGGCCCTGGCCAACAAGGGTGTGGAGACCCGCATGGTGATCTTCCACGGGGAAAATCACGAACTGTCCCGTTCCGGCAAGCCGGTCCACCGGCTCAGACGTCTCAACGAGATTACGGAATGGTTTGAGAAGCATACGAAATGACAGTGAAGCTGAAGCCGTTCCCGGCTCAGGACAGCACAGCACTGAATGACCTGTACGCGCAGGTGAATCAGCGCTACTGCCTGGTGCATCTGCCGGTCCCGCTGCCACAGGAGGAGACGGCCCGGTATCTTGAAGTTATCCGCACCGGAAACAACGCCGGCCAGCCGTTTGTCTGTTTTGGAATTTACGCGGAGGCTGTTCTCATCGGCAAGATCGAACTGACCCGCCAGGATGACGGGGACGCGGAACTGGATGTGGTTATCCGGGAAAGCGAGACCGGCAAAGGCTATGGCACACAGGCACTGGGCATCCTGCTGAAGGAAGTATACAGAAGGGGCTGGTGCCGGGCTGTATATGCCTATGTATCCAGGGACAACAGTCATGCCCGCCGGATGCTGACCCATGCCGGCTTCCGGCAGATGCGGGCGTTCCAGGCAGATGTCATGCGCTGGGACGGTGGTTCATACCGGGTGGAACCGCAGACCGGCTACGAATACATCTATTATCCCCAGAACTGAAACAATGCCGTCATATGACGGCATTTATAAATTGCATTAAGCAAAATATAAAATCATTATGCAAAATATAATTGACATATAGTTTGATGCAAACTATACTTTGCATTGTCAGGAGGAACTGCTGATGAGAAATCTGAAAATGAAGTTCAGACGGATCGAACTGAACATGTCACAGACAGAACTGGCGCAGAAAGCCGGCGTGACACGGCAGACAATCGGTCTGATTGAAGCAGGGGAATTCAATCCGTCCATCAAGCTCTGCAATGCGATCTGCCGGGCCCTGGGCGTTACACTGAACGATCTGTTCTGGGAGGAAGAAGACAATGACAACACGGAAGAGTAATCTGGATGAACGGCAGGAACAGGTCCTGCTCGGCATCGAACATAACGGCTGCTGGCTGGCTTTCTGGGGCCTGCTTGTGTCTATCCTGGCACAGGAAGTGATTTACGGCGGTGAGCTGAAATATATTGCCGGGGAGTGGCTTGTCTTCATGGTTTTGTGTCTGTATATGCTGTACGCATGCATGAAGAACGGTATCTGGGACAGACGGCTGAAGCCGGACAGAAAAACAAATGCCCTGGCTTCCGCGGCAGCCTGCCTCGTGGTTGCGGCAACTGTTTTCCTGCTTGTCCTGCGGCGTATGGAAAACATGCGGATCGCCGGGTATGGGGCACTGTTTGCCGGGCTCCTCACGTTCATCCTGTGTTTTGCGGGTCTGAGTGCATCAGCCGCAGCATATCGGAAAAAGCAGCAAGAAGACGAAGCAGAGCCGGAATAACCGGCAAGTAATAAACGGAACAGGCAGGAATATGCGGATTCCTGCCTGCATTCTGTTTCCGGATATCTTTGCACAGTGTCCTGCGCCGCAGGACTGTTGTCAAACCCGTTCTGTGGATATACTCTGATAATATGAAACAAACTGTCGGAACATTTTTTGAATTGGGCGGCCGCAATACCATGGAGGTATTGGCAGCAGCCGGACTGGACTATATCGTAATTGACCGGGAACATGGGTGTTTTTCCGCAGAAGAAACCGCTGATTACATCCGCGTTGCCGAGCTTGGCAATACCCTGCCGTATGTCCGTATTCCAGCCGGATCCCGGACAGAGGTACTTCATATGCTGGATATCGGGGCCCGGGGGCTGATCGTACCGAACATCACAGATATTCAGCAGGTAAAAGATCTGGTGGAATATGGAAAATTTCCTCCTCTGGGCAAACGCGGGTACTGTCCCAACCGGACGACTGTCTATGGTGCTAAGGAGTGGGGCCGGAACCCGCTGGCATACATGAAGGAAACCAACCGCCGGGTGAAACTGTACCCGCAGTGTGAGACACTGGAAGCGCTGGAGCATATTGAAGAGATAGCGGCAATTGATGGGGTGGACGGAATATTCATCGGCCCGCTTGACCTCTCAATTGCCATGGGTATTCCGCTGCAGACGGATCATCCTGACCTGCAGGCAGCCATCAGCAGGATTCTTGCGGCCTGTCATGCGGCCGGCAAAGAAGCGCTGATCTTTGCGGGCAGAAAGGAAGACGAAGAGCGGTATTTTGCGCAGGGCTTTGACAGTGTGGCGCTGGGGCTTGATGCAATGATCCTGCTGGATGCCTATCGGAACCTGCTGAAGTGATAACTGAAAGCTGCACGGAAATGCAGTTTTTCTTTTGCGCCGGACAGCAAATGCTAAAATGAAGCCGTGAGAAAAGAATGGCGCGTATTGATCATCTGGCTTCTGTTATACTGCCTGCTGCTGGCGGCAGTCATTTTCCTGCCAGTCGGGGACGAGACCCTGATGATCAGGATTGTTTTCAACCTGACCGACATCATGATTCTTGTCCTGCTGGGCATGATCATGGTGACTGACAGTGTCCGGCTGATCAACGGGGTGACAAATGAAGCGGCGGAAGCGGCCACACCGCAGGAACGGCAGGGTTTTGTCTTTGCGCACCTGATCCGTTTCGCAGACGGGTCCGTGATCTATCTTGCGGCATCCCTGCTGTTCACCGTACTGCATTTTCCCTGGTGGCCGGATCTGATTGTTTTCATGATCACGACGTCCGGCAGCGCGTTCAGTACATTTCACATCCGTCTGTAATCTGGAGGAGAACATCTATGGAAAACTATACGCACGATATACCGACAAAGATTCTGTTCGGGAAAGGGCAGATCAAACATCTGCCGGAAATCCTGGCCGGTTACGGAAAGCGGGTGCTGTTATGCTACGGCGGCGGATCGATTAAAAAGACCGGACTGTATGATCAGATCATGGATCTGCTGAAGGATTTCACCGTTGTGGAATGCGGCGGGATCGAACCCAATCCGCGGATTTCCTCGGTAGCCAGGGGTGCGCAGCTCTGCCGGGAGAACAATATTGATGTAATTCTGGCGGCCGGCGGGGGCAGTGTCATTGACTGTGCCAAAGCCATTGCCGTCGGGACCTTCTATGAAGGCGACGATTTCTGGGAGATGGTATTGACCGCCCGGGAAGGGCGGAAAGCGCTGCCGCTGGTGGATATCCTGACGCTCAGCGCGACTGGCTCCGAGTATGACGGCGGCGGGGTGATCTCCAACCCTGAAACCAATGAAAAATTCGGCGGCAGCTATACATATCCGGCGGTGTCGATCTGCGATCCGACATATACATTTACGGTATCACCCTATCAGACGGCAGCCGGCTCAGCCGATATCATGAGCCATGTCATGGAAGGCTACTTCGCGGAAACCACCGACAGCATCCTGTCTGATGCGATTGCCGAGGCGCTGCTGAAGACCGTCATCAAATGCCTGCCGGTTGTCCTGAAGGAACCGGACAACTATGCGGCCAGGGCCAGTCTGATGAGCGCATCTTCGATTGCCTGCTCGGGTATTCCGGAATACGGCAAGAAGTGGAGCGGCTGGCCATGCCATGCGCTGGAGCATGAACTCTCAGCCTGGTATGACATTACCCACGGGGCCGGCCTGGCCATCCTGACACCGCAGTGGATGCGTTATATCCTGACGAAGGATCCGGAACGGGTGCGGCCGCAGCTGGCCCGGTTTGCCCGTAATGTATGGGGTCTGGCCGGAACGGATGAGCAGCTGCTGGCGGAACAGGGTATTGCTGCCCTGGAGAACTTCTTCAGGGAAGCCGGCCTGCCGATGACCCTGGGCGAACTGGGCATTACCGATGAACATTTTGCCGAAATGGCAGTCCATGCGGACCGGAAGGGCCGGCTGAGCAATTCCTGGATCCCGCTGTCCCCGCAGGATTCCGAGGCGATTCTGCGGATGTGCCTGTAAACAGATGAGGAGAAACGATATGAAATATCAGAAACTGGGTAATACCGACATCGAAGTATCACAGGTTTCCTTCGGGGCATGGGGCCTCGGGGCCGGCAATGTCTGGTCGGATATGGCGGTGGATGTGCATATGGTGGAAAACCTGCTGGATGACGCTTACGAGCTGGGCATCAACTACATTGATACAGCCCCGGTCTACGGCATCGGCCACAGTGAAACCGTACTGGGCCAGGCCCTGAAGGGCCGGCGGGACCGCTTTATCCTGCAGACCAAGTGCAGCCTGAACTGGCGCAATGAAGGCGGCGAGTTCGAGTATGTGCGGGACGGGTATACGGTCAACCGGGATCACCGGGCAGAAGCGGTCCGGAAAGATGTCGAAGACTCCCTGGAACGGCTTGGCACGGATCATATCGACGCGCTGGTGGTTCACCGTATCTCCCGGACAGTGCCGGTGCAGGAGACCATGGCGGAGCTGAACCGGCTGAAAGAGGAGGGCAAGATCCGGGCTGTCCTGATCTCCAACAGCCAGCCGGCCGATCTCGATGAATATGAGCAGTACGGATATGTGGCCGGAGTGCAGGAAAAGTTCAGCCTTCTGGATGATGCCAACAGGGCATACTTTGATACCTGCTCGAAATACAATGCGGTCTTCCAGGTCTATGGTTCGCTGGAAGAAGGGTTCCTGGCCGGGCCGGGTATTCTGGACAGGCAGTTCGGACCGGATGATGTGCGGGCCAAAGCGAAGTACATGCAGGAACCGTATCGGAAGGCCCTGAAGGATATGTATGCCGGCCTGGAGGAAATGTGTCAGGGGCATGGCTGTTCCTTTGCCAACCTGGTACAGGCGTGGACCCTGCGGCAGTATGATGCCCTGAACCTGCTGACCGGCTTCCGGCGGCGGCACACGATGGAAGATACATGCAGGGTGTTTGATATCCGTCTGAATGATGAGGAAGTCAGCCGGATCAGTGCCCTGGCTGAAGCCATTAAGAATATTAAGTAATCTCACAGGCGGGGGAACCCGCCTGTTTTTCTGTATATAATTTATTTATGAAACAATCGGCCCGGTTTCTGACATATGTCTCCGTCCTGCACAGCCTGGTGGATTTTCTATGTGCTTTTGCGGTCTTTTCCCGCTATGCGCTGACTGGTCCGGCGGCCCTGGTCTATCTGTATTACAACTTCGCGGCCTTTGCGCTGCAGATGCCGCTGGGTATTCTGGCGGATGTGATCAGTCAGAAGACTGGGAGACGGTGCCTGTCCGGCAAGATTGTCCTGCTGGCCGGGGTGCTGTTTACGGCCGTCGGGCTGCAGACATCGGTGTGGGCGCTTGGTCTTGGCAACGCGCTGTTCCATGTCGGCGGCGGCCTGCTCAGCATCGCGGCGGATGATCAGGCCGGACTCAGCGGCCGGGGCCTGGGTATCTTTGTGGCCCCGGGGGCTGTCGGCCTGTACCTGGGCACCCGACTGGGCCGCGGCGGGCTTTCGGCGTATACACTGCCGGCGGTTATCCTGATGGGGATTCTGAGCGCGGCAGTCATGCTGGAAAAAACCACGGAGAGTGCCCCGGTCACAAGAGCACCGGAACAGCCCGGCCGGATTGCGCTGCTGTGCTTTCTGATCGTCGTGCTGCGTTCCTGGACCGGCATGAATCTTTCTTTTCAATGGAACACAGGCTTCATGACCGGGCTTGTGGTGAGCGCGGCAGTGGCTCTGGGCAAAGCTGCCGGCGGCTTTCCTGCGGCCCGGTACGGGCTGACCCGCAGTGCCTGTGCAACCCTGCTGGCTGCCACGGTCCTGATGCCGGTGCCGTATATGCCGGCTGGCCTGCTGGTGCTGTTTCTGTTCAACATGACCATGCCGATGACGCTGTACCGGCTGTACCGGGCTTATCCGGAGCAGCCCGGGTTTGCGTTCGGGCTGCTTACGTTTGCGCTGTTTGCGGGGTTTGTGCCGTGGCTGGCGGGTCTGGCAGTTCCGGCTGTGACAGCCGGAATCAGCGGCTGCGCTGTGTCCGCAGCCCTGTTTGTCCTGATGGAGAAATCATGAAGACTATCCTGTATCTGCTGTACCCGCTGGCCGGCACGATCCTGCTGGAGAGCCTGGCGGCCTTTGTGATGGGCCTGCGGGGAAAGAAGGAATATCTGCTTCTGGCCCTGGTCAACGGTGTGACCAATCCGTTTGTGGTGGTGCTGACCGCGCTGACGGAGAGCGCACTGGTCACATACGGCCTGCTCGAGCCGCTGGCTGTCCTGATCGAATACAATATATTAAGAAAGTACCTGGACCGGCCGAAAGCAGGCCGGCTTGTGATAGTATGTAACTGCATCAGCATGCTGGGAGGAATCATATGGATAAAACTGCTGAACTGATTGTCCGGGATATCGCCTATTCCCCGACGGAGAGACTGACGGATATGCTTCCGGTCATTCTGCTGGCAGCCGCGGTGATCATTGTGTCACTTGTGCTGATCCGCCGTTTCTTCCGGAAGTAACCGCCGCATTGATCCGCCTGCCCCGGCAGGCTTTTTATATTGCGCGGCCGGCAAAAACGGGTACAATAGAAAACTGTGAATTCAGCTCACCGTCGGTAGCGGCTACCCGACGTAAAACGAAAATAAGGAGAAACAGAATGAACACAAAGAAAATGGTACAGATTGCCATGATTGCGGCAATCTATACGGCTCTTTCCCTCGCCCTGGCGCCGTTTTCCTACGGCAACATCCAGGTCCGTATTGCGGAAGCGCTGACCCTGCTGCCGCTGATTTACCAGCCGGCGATCTGGGGTGTAACCCTGGGATGCTTCCTGACCAACCTGATCGGGGCCATTATGGGCTTTAATCCGACAGGCATGATTGACGCGGTGATCGGCACGGCAGCGACCCTGCTGGCGGCGCTTTGCACATACAAATTCAGAGACCGTAAAGTGGGCAATATACCGGTGCTCAGCATCCTGATGCCGGTGATATTCAACTTCTTCTTTATCGGTGCGGAACTGGGCTATTTGTTCTTCCCGGACAACCTCATCATGGGCAGTCTGATCTGCGGGGCGGAAGTTGCCGTCGGGGAACTGATTTCCGTGACGGTCGGCTGGTTTGTAATCAACTGGCTTGGCAAGACAAAACTGTTCAACTCATAGTACAATAAACGCATGAAAAAATTCATGACGTTTTTACTTGTATTGCTTTGTTGCGCGCTGGGAGTGGGAATCTCGCAGCGTATTTCCGTTGGCGAAAAGGAACCGGCGGAGACACCTGCCGCCGGCCCGGTGGCTGCGGTATCTGAAAGCCCGGAGGCAACAGAAACCCCGGAACCGGCGGAAACCCCGGCGGAAGTGACGCCGGAACCGACGCCTGAACCAACGCCTGAGCCAACCCCGGAACCGACCCCGGTGCCGACCAGTGAAACAGCCGGCGGGTATTCGGAAGATCCAATGTTCTATGACACCAACAGCCTGCTTGTCGTAGCCAACAAGGTGCATCCGCTGCCGGAGGGATATGAACCGGCAGACCTGGTGCAGCCCAATGTCGCGGCGTCAGCGTACTGGCTGGTCCGGGAAGAAGCCGCCAGGGCCCTGGAGGAGATGTTCGCGGCGGCAGAAAATGACGGCGTGCATCTGGTGCTGGGTTCGGCATACCGTTCGGCTTCCTATCAGGCAACCCTG
>JAFRHT010000049.1 GCA_017433125.1 Solobacterium sp. | reverse complement strand
CCGGTAGAAAAAGACAAGGAGCAGACCCGGCAGGAATGACCCTAAGAACCGCTTGGCATACAGCGGCCAGTTCCAATAATACGAAGTGAACAGGATCACTGCCCCCTGCACAATACAGACCATCGCTACCATCAGTATCCCCTTCGGGCTCAGATTAAATGCCAGGGAACTGCATGTTCCCGTCAGTGTATAGGCAAACAGATCAATGATCCAGAAATAATCGGTTCTGGTTTTAATAAAGCTGGGGTTGTCTTTCTTCAGGGATTGATCAGCCATTTCTTTTCTCCGCCACTTTGATGATAACAAAAAATCCGGCACATAAAACCATGTACCGGATTATTATACTATATTACTTCAGACGGTCTCTGACGATCTGCGCAAACATCTCACTGCCGACCAGGATCGCGTCGTCATTGAAGACATAATGCGCGTTATGCTTCGGCGCAAACGTGACTGCGCCTTCCGGCAGGGTGCCGATATCAAACAGACAGCCCGGTACAATTGCCGAGAACTGTCCGAAATCTTCGCTGGCTGAACCCGGGAACTCCGAAACAATAACCTTTTCCGGTCCGAAAAGCTTCGTGGCTGTGTCAATGACAACCTGGGTGCAGGCAGCATCATTGATTGCCGGGATGAATACCCGGTCATATTTCACTTCGCCTTCGCAGTCATTTGCTTCGCATACTGATGCGACAATCTGCCGCATTTTCTTTTCAATCAACTGGGATACTGCCGGGTTATATGTGCGGCAGTCACCAAGGATTGTAATATTGGTCGGAAGCGTGTTCATGACCCCGTCGGTCTTGATATCGCAGCAGGACACTGTCGCCGCATCCAGCGGGTTGACATTGCGGGAGATGATCGTCTGCAGCTGCATGATGATTTCTGCTGCAGCCACCAGCGGATCATGCACCAGATGCGGGGCTGAGGCATGGCCGCCTTTGCCTTTGATGGTAATCCAGAAATCGTCTTCACTGGAACGGATCTGACCGGCTCTGGTCTTGATCGTGCCCAGCGGCTGGTCCGGCTGATTGTGCTGTCCATAGATCTCGGTCATCGGGAACTTCTCAAACAGGCCGTCGGCGATCATGGCCTTCGCCCCCAGACCCGGTTCTTCACCCGGCTGGAACACAAAGACAACCGTACCGTTGAAGTCCTGTGATTCCTTCAGCAGCATCGCCGCGCCGATCAGGGTGGCAGTATGGCTGTCATGACCGCAGCCGTGCATCTTGCCGGGAACCTGTGACTTATACGGCAGATCATTGTCTTCCTGGATATTCAGGGCATCCATATCAGCCCGCAGGCCGATCATACCCTTGCCGTCCCCGCATTTCATGGTTGCCACAACACCGTTGGTACCGATTCCCCGGGTGACTTCACAGCCCAGGTCCTCCATGATTTTCGCGACATAGTCTGCTGTCTGCACCGTATCCATGCCGGTTTCCGGATGCATGTGGATATGATGTCTGATTTCAATGATTTTTGTACGGATCTCTTCTTTTGTCATTTTTCTTCTCCTTTTCAAAAGTTTCCTTCCCACACGATCGATCTGTAGTTGGTTATGTCAGTTGCGCCTTCTGTCGAGAAGCACAGCACAACAGACTGATTATCCAGGCCAATTGCCTCCCGGATTTCCGGTTCCCGGGTCAGGATTTCTGCCAGGGCACCAAAACCAGCTGCCCCGCTCTCCCCGGAGATCACCCGGTCATCATTACCGGCCGGATTGCCCAGGATACGCATACCATACGCTGCCACGCTGTCCGGCATGGAGATAAAGGCATCAGCACAGTACTGCAGCAGTTCATAGCCGACCGTGCACGGTTCCCCGCAGGCCAACCCGGCCATGATGGTGTCCAGATCCCCGGTCACAGTGTGCAGGGTGCCGTCATCTGCCAGGGCTGTCTGATAGTTGCAGTCTGCCTTGTCCGGTTCCACAATAATGATCTTCGGGTCGTTTCCATAGACATTGCGCAGGAATGCGGAAACAGCCCCGGACATGGCCCCGACCCCGGCCTGCAGGAAAATATGCGTCGGCTTTCTGTCTCCCAGTTGGCTGACCGCTTCCGAGGCCATGGTCAGATAACCCTGCATGATCATCAGCGGGATTTCTTCATATCCTTCCCAGGCGGTGTCCTGCACCAGCACCCAGCCGTACTTCTCAGCCTGGCTCTTTGCAAACCGGACCGTATCATCATAGTTCAGGGCCGTGATTTCTGCTTCTGCACCCTGTTTTCTGATATTTTCGAGACGCTCCAGGGAGCTGCCCTTCGGCATGTATACAACCGCTTTCTGACCCAGCATACGGGCTGCCCATGCCACCCCGCGGCCATGATTGCCGTCAGTCGCTGTCACAAAGGTCATCTGGTCGCTGCCGGCAGAAACAATATCATCAAACGTGAACTGTTCACCAAGATGGTAGTGTTCGGCCAGCAGTCTGCCAAGACAGTAGGATCCGCCCAGGCCCTTGAAGGCGTTCAGGCCGAACCGGCTGCTTTCATCCTTGACACGGATACTGTCTGCCCCGAGAATTTTGCCGGTTACTGACAGATCTGCTAATACAGTCGGTTCATATGTACTGATTGACTGATGATAGCGGCGCACTGCATCCGCTTTCTCTGCCGTGAAACGGTCCATGTTGGCCGGTCTGTTTTCCCCTTTATGACGATTGTATACGATTTTCATATTATCCCTCCACTTACCAGCAATATGTAATATATTGCATACACAAAATAAATATCACATATTATGTACATTGTCAAACAGCTTTGCTAAAATGATTCCGTTACGAAAGTGAGGATCAATTCATGCCAATTCCAGCCAAACCACTCAATGAACCCAGGTTAACCGCCAAAGACCGGGTATACAATACGCTTCTCGAATGGATCACCGAAGGGACAATGCGCCCGGGTGAGAAAATCATGGACACGGAGATCGCTGCATACTTTTCCGTCAGCCGCACCCCGGTCCGTGAAGCCCTGCAGCTGCTGGCCGATCAGAAACTGATCGAAATCATCCCGAACCGGGAAAGCATTGTATCGG
>JAFRHT010000048.1 GCA_017433125.1 Solobacterium sp. | reverse complement strand
CGTCATTTAATTGCCGAGAAAACTGTGTGCTGCCACTTGAATTGTCTTGAGAATCTGCTATATTTTGATTAAGGGATTCAATCGGCCGGACTCCTTGTAATCCAAGGGCTGGATTAGTAAACGATTGAATCCCATTTTCTATTTTGACAAGATTCACATCGTGCAGATACATTCTAGTTACGTATCTGTTTTCTTTTAATGGCGCCTGTCTAATTACAACATCCTGTATATATCTCTGCCCATTGTTTGACACCCCTCCGAATTCCGACCCTCGTCAAACTATTTATAATATTATAACATCCTTCGATCCTATTAATTCTTCTTGAACAGAGGCTTTTCCTGTAATGTATACAAGTCTGCTGAACTGTTTTTCTGTCATTTTATATGCGATAATTCTTCCCGTTTTTGGGGCTTTTGCAGACATTTTTGTAAAAAACTTATCACATGATTTTCTGCTGGAAGTGACTCGCATGAACACTTCCGGCTGCAGCTGCAGGAAGCCTAATTTCTGAAGTTCTTTCCGGAATAAGGTATATTCTGTCTTTGTTCCGTGCTTGTTTGTCGGATTTAAAAGAACAAATATTCTCATTCACTGACACCTCCTTTCTCATGAATGGAAAGAAGTTCAGGCACCAATATTTCATCGGTTTCAGAGTACATATAAGATTTGACACTGTTCACCATAATATCGATAGCCTGCAGTACGGTGTTGATTTCTCCGTTAATTCTTGTTTCAAGATACAGAATACCCATCAGTTTTCTGCGCTGTTCCCGGGACAGACGGATCTGATTCGAAACGATGTATGCTGACTGAAGATCGGCAATCGGACGGAATGGCTCAATCAGATCGTCCACAAGATTGAAAGAATTGAACGTGTTGTGATGATATGTGCCTTCAGAAAGAAGAAAGCCATGAGCGGCCGCACTTCTTGCGACAGCACTGCGCAGAATGGTATAGCCGTAATTCAGACAGCTGTTGACCGGATCATCACAGCGCCGGTTTAAACCCGAGTGATAATACTGGAAATACCTGTTGGCAGCCAGCGCTTCGATGTGATCTCTGTCACCACGGTTGACCCTGCCGGCATAGTCATAGATCTCCTGGCTCCCATCCCTTTGCAGAAGATATAGTACAGCAGACTGGTTACGAATTTTTGCACAGATCAATTGATCCCAAAGATTGTTTCTGCGCCGCCGGGACATGGTTAGCTGTTTTTTCATCGTCCGCGCCTGCCTGACGTTGTTCGCAAATGAAAGCGTCATGGAGGAGGGCAGATAATGATTGTCTATGGTCATGAAAAGTACATCACTGTCGGCGAGAACAGACAGATCATTGGCGGACAGTCTGACATCAGGACCGGATGCGATGATCACGTTGCAGTCATCAACCGGAATCCGCAGGATCTGGTCCTCCTGCTGAATTTCCAGAACATGATGATGAATATGAAGTTCTGACGGTTTATTGATTTCAAGAGCACGAAAAGACATGAAAACACCTCCCGGGATCTATCATACGAGATGCCGGAAGCTGGCATCTGTTCTTTCTCACGGTTTTGTTATACAATGACAAATGTATATAAAGGCAGGTAGGAACAATGAGACATACAGGACAGATTGACAGCCCGTTTCTGAAGGAACAGCTTTCCGCTCTGGCAAGAGAAAAGGGCGGCTATGATGTGGCCCGCTTTTCCGCAAAGGAAATTGAAGAACTGATCAATAGACAGCCGGATCCGGATGTGGAACAGATCATCCAGTGCAAAGACTGTGTCAGAAGAGACAGTGACAATGTGTGCTGCTGGTGGAATATTCATATCCGTGACATTAAGAATTACTGCATGTACGGAAAAGATCACGGCGATCCGAACGTAAAATAATGACCTGGTGAGGGTCATTTTTTCATGTCCGGCAAAGCAGGCAATGCCTGTTTTCTTATTGCTCCGCTCAGCCGCGGAGACTTTCGCTGCGTATAAGGGCTTCCCGTATGGTGCCGTTCATCAGCAGGCCGATATGCCGGATGATGCTTTCCGCATCATCGGTCATGCCGGTTTTGAGCCATTGTTCCACCAGTTCCGTGAGGGCACACTGATAGAACAGGGTCAGCAGTTCAGCATCAGCCGGCTGCGGCTTCAGATCCTGCCCGACAGATGCAATATACTGCCGCATGATGATGCCGGTGCTTTCAAACACATAGGCATGAAGGAGGTTCTGCTGGCTGGAATGATAAAGATTGCTGATGGCCTCCGGATTCTGAAGTATAACCTGAAGGGCATATAAAAACCATTCTTCCCAGGAGGCAGAACTGCTGCTGTATGCGATGGTCTTTTTTAATTCACTGTTCAGAATGTCCCTGAGCAGGTCATAGATGTCCTGATAGTAATAATAGAAAGTATTCCGATTAATCCGGCAGTTCTGGACAATGGAAGATACGGTGATTTTGTTAAGAGGTTTATGGCTGAGCTGAATCAGGAATTCGTCCTGAATGGCCTTTCGCGTGTGTTGATTCGCCATAGGAATAATCCTCCTTATACATTATACGTTATTAGTTTTCTGCTCTTTCATAAGGTTTCATATGCATGCCATAAATAATTTTTTTGTTCTGAAGAGAAAAAATTAAAAGAATTTAAAAAGATCTCCACCGTAAAAAAGAGAACAAAGACAGGGCAATTTTCTAATAAAAAATGAATACAATAAAAGAAATGGAGGATCAGTAAATATGGAGAAAAAGACGTATGCCGGCTATATTGAAGAGAATCGGAAGATCTTTACGGATGTTTCGGATCAGATCTGGGAATATGCCGAACTGTCGGTCAAGGAACATCAGTCTGCGGCCTTGTATGTCAAAGTACTGAAGGAGCTCGGCTTTGCGGTGACAGCTCCGTTTGACAGCATTGAGACAGCCTTTATCGGTACTTATGGCAGCGGCCGCCCGGTGATCGGCATTCTGGCAGAATACGATGCCCTGTCCGGCCTGTCGCAGAAAGGCGGCTCGGCGGTCCGCGAGGAACTGGTAAAAAACGGCAGCGGGCATGGCTGCGGCCATAATATGCTGGGAGCCGGATCATTGGCAGCCGCGTATGGCATCAAGTGCTATCTGGAAGATCATCCGGGGCAGGGCACAGTAATTTTCTATGGCTGTCCGGGTGAGGAGGGCGGTGCCGCAAAAGCGTTCTTTGCGAGAGATCAGGTGTTCCGGGATACAGATGTCTGCCTGACCTGGCATCCGGGCACCGAGAATGAGGTTGTCAGCGGGACCTGCAATTCCTGCATTCAGACTGAATACTGGTTCAAAGGTATTGCCAGCCACGCGGCCGGCGCACCGGAGCGGGGCCGTTCAGCCCTGGATGCGGTGCAGCTGATGAACATGGGCGTGGAATTCATGCGGGAACACATCCCTGACAATGACCGGATCCACTACGCGATCACCGATGCCGGCGGACCTTCTCCGAATGTTGTGCAGCCCCATGCCCGGGTGCTTTACATGGTGCGCTCCACCTGGGTGAAGAATGCGCTGAAACTGCAGGAAAGACTGGATAAGATCGCCCTGGCTGCGTCCATGATGACCGAGACAGAACTGACCAGGGTATTCATCGACGGCTGCTCAAACACAGTGCCGAACAAAGTCCTGGAAGAAGTCCTGTATGATAACTTCAAGGCTGTGCCGCTGCCGGAATATACCGAAGAGGAGTGGGCCTACGCAAGGGAGCTGAACGCGTCCATTGAAATGAAGAGCGACACCCTGCCGGGCATCAATGAAGCTTCTTCACCGGCAGCGGTTGCCTATGTGCGTGAACACTCCGAAAACGGTACAAGGGTCATCAATGACTTCCTGGTGCCGTATGAGCACAACGAACTGCAAAGCAAAGGCTCGACCGATGTCGGCGATGTCAGCTGGTGCGTACCGACGGCGCAGATCCATACGGCCTGCTTTGTCGCGAGAAGCCCGGGGCACAGCTGGCAGAATGTTTCCTGCGGCCGGACGGAAATCGGCCACAAGGGTCTGATCCTGGCCGGTAAGGTGCTGTGCGGGGCGGCAATTGACCTGTATGAGCATCCGGAACTGATCGAAGCCGCAAAGAGCGAGCACGCTGAACGGGTTAAGGACGGTTTCCTGAGCCCTGTGCCGGCTGACGCGGTCCTGCGGCCGTTGGAAGATTAACGGAATACCCGGAACAAATTCCCGGAAGGATGCGGAAATGCATCCTTTCATTTATCCGGATTCATAGTACAATACTGTTTGTATCGTCTAACATTGTTAGATGCACGGAGAACAAAGATGAATCTGAATGAACTGAAAGAAGGCCAGTCAGCCGTTGTAATGACAGTCGGCGGAAGCGGTGCCCTGCGCCAGCATTTTCTTGACATGGGTCTGATTCCCGGCACGACGGTAACCCTGGTGAAGTATGCCCCGATGGGAGATCCGATGGAAATCCGGCTGCGCGGGTATGAACTGACGCTGCGGCTGGACGATGCCAGAAAAATCGAAATCAGTATGGATATGGCGGAAGCGGAAGAAAACGATGAAAACCGGAAGAAAGCCGGCCATGATCATCCGGGCCTCGGGGAAGGCGGCAGATTCCATTCCCGCCGCGATGAACATCCGCTGCCGGAAGGGGAGAAACTGACCTTTGCCCTGGTCGGCAACCAGAACTCGGGCAAGACAACCCTGTTTAATCAACTGACGGGTTCCTCCCAGCATGTGGGTAATTTCCCGGGAGTGACAGTGGACCGTAAGAGCGGGGTCATCCGGGGCTATCCTGAGACGGAAGTAACCGATCTGCCCGGGATCTACTCGATGTCCCCGTACAGCAGTGAGGAAATCGTATCCCGGCAGTTTATCCTGGATGAAAAACCGAAGGGCATCATCAATATCGTTGACGCGACGAATATTGAACGCAACCTGTATCTGACCCTGCAGCTTCTTGAACTGCAGGTGCCGATGGTTGTGGCGCTGAATATGATGGACGAAGTGCAGAACAACGGCGGCTCGGTGCGCATCAACGAGATGGAGGAAATGCTCGGGGTGCCGGTGGTGCCGATCGCGGCCATCAGGAACCAGGGTGTAGATGAACTGATCGAACACGCGGTGCATGTAGCAAAATACCAGGAACGTCCCAGGGAACAGGACTTCTGTGAAGCGGAAGATCATAACGGCGCTGTCCACAGATGCCTGCACGGGGTCATGCACCTGATTGAGGATCACGCGGTCAAGGCAGGGATACCGCTGCGGTTTGCGGCCGGCAAGCTCATCGAAGGGGATGGCATGATTCTGGAAAAGCTGCAGTTGGATGCCAATGAAAAGGAGATGCTGGATCACATTGTCCTGCAGATGGAAAAGGAACGCGGCCTGGATCACGCGGCAGCTATTGCCGAAATGCGCTTCGACTTCATCCGCCGGGTAGTTGACCAGACAGTTATCAAGCCGCATACAAGTGTGGAGCGGAGCCGCTCGGAAGCACTTGACCGCTTCCTGACCGGCCGGTATACAGCTATCCCTGCGTTTATTCTCATCATGGGCGCGGTTTTCTGGTTGACTTTCAATACGATCGGCGCATGGCTGCAGGATCTGCTGGCCGCCGGTATTGATCATCTGACAGCAGCCTGCGCGGCAGCAATGGAAGCCGCCGGTATCAATGCGATGATTCGGTCACTGGTCATTGACGGCATCTTCAACGGGGTCGGCAGCGTGCTCAGCTTCCTGCCGATCATCGTCACCCTGTTCTTCTTCCTGTCCCTGCTGGAAGACACCGGGTATATGGCCCGGATTGCCTTCGTGATGGACAAGCTGCTGCGGAAAATCGGTCTGTCCGGCCGGAGTATTGTGCCGATGCTGATCGGTTTCGGCTGCACAGTGCCGGCGGTTATGGCCAGCCGCACACTGCCGTCGGAACGGGACCGGCGGATGACAATCCTGCTGGCACCGTTTATGAGCTGTTCGGCGAAACTGCCGATCTACGCGTTCTTTACCGCAGCGTTCTTCCCCCGGCATGGCGCGCTGATCATGGTTGGCCTGTATGTGCTGGGTATCATCGTCGGCATTCTGACAGCCCTGCTGTCCAAGCAGTTTGTCTTCCGCGGGGAAGCCGTACCGTTTGTCATGGAACTGCCGAATTACCGTCTTCCGAGTGCCCGCAACGTGGGCCAGCTGCTGTGGGAGAAGGCAAAGGATTTTCTGACCAGGGCGTTCACGATTATCTTTGTGGCTACAGTTGTCATCTGGTTCCTGCAGAATCTGGACCCGCATCTGACTATGGTGCAGGACAGCCATGACAGCATTCTGGCACTGCTGGCCGGTTTCATTGCCCCGGTGCTGAAGCCGCTGGGCCTGGGTGACTGGCGTATTTCCACAGCGCTGCTGACCGGTTTCATGGCCAAGGAAAGCGTAGTCTCGACCCTCAATATCCTGTTCGGCAGTGAAGCGGCCATGGCCCAGGTGCTGACCCCGCTGGCGGTTGCGGTGCTGCTGGTCTTCTGCCTGCTGTACACGCCGTGTGTGGCGGCTGTTGCCTCAGTGCGGCGGGAACTGGGCGGCCGGTGGGCCGCGTTCATGGTGGTGTTCCAGTGTGTTATTGCCTGGATATGCGCGTTTGTCATGCGGTTTATCCTGATCCTGCTGGGTCTTTGATGCGGCTGGCCCGGCTGATACAGAAAGAGAGAATCCGGGCCTGTCCCGGATTTTCTGTTACAATAGGTGGAGTACAAAAGACAGGAGCAGAGAATGGAAACAATAAGAATGTGCTGTGCCGTAATCCGCTGGAATGACCGTATCTTTGTTTCCCAGCGGGGTTACGGGGATTTGGATGAAGGCTGGGAATTCCCTGGGGTGATTTACGAAGAGGGTGAATACGGTCCTTCCCGCCTGGTGGAAGCCATTGTTGAGGAATTTGAAACAATGGTAGAAGTCCAGGATAAACTGTGTACGGTGGAATACGATTTCCAGGATCAGCATGTGATCATGGACGCATACTGGTGCAAAGTGAAAAAGGGTTACCTGGAAGGGGTTGACTCCGATATCATGCACTGGCTGCGGCCGCTGGAACTGGATTATGTCACCTGGCTTCCGGCAGACCGGCAGATCGTGGATCAGATCCAGGCTTCATTTGCGGCCTGATCTTTGTCCGGAGAAAATAAAACTGTTCCCTTACTGCGGCAGGGCCGGGGCGGGAACAGTTTTTTATATGGCAGACAATCCGTCAGATATTGGCAAACTTGTCGGCATCGACCGGGGTGGTCAGGGTTTCCGGCATGCTCAGCAGGAGCGGGATCCGGATGACCAGTTCACAGACGATGTAGATGATGAAGACCCACTTGCCGCCGACGTTGTCATAGATCAGTCCGCTCATGGCAGCCATTGCGGCACTGAACAGCTGGGTGAACATGGCGGTGGCACCGAGCCAGCGGCCCATGATGCGGTGCGGAACAAGTTCGTGCGCGATGGAACCGGCAACGGTGGCACCGATTTCCTGGAAACCCTGCAGCATGCCGACGATCAGCAGCAGCGATACCCGCTTGGTTGTGATCAGGATGCCCAGGCCAGCCATATAAAGCACGATGGTCAGCAGCAGCACCGGCTTGCGGCCATACTTGTCACTGATGATGCCGAAGACATATCCGCAGAGAACCGAAGTCAGGGCTGTGGCCGTAACCATGGCAGCCAGTGTGCCGGCATCAGCGGACTTGACTTCCGCGGCGAAGACCTGGACATATGGTGTGACCATGGCCAGCGGCATACCGCCGACAGCGGAGATCAGCAGCCACTTGCGGCAGTTCTTGTCTGCCTTGAGGATGGCGACGCCGTCAGCGAAGACATTGGACTTGGCCTTGCTGGTGCCCCAGCTCTTGAACGAGAGCCGGAAGACGACGATCAGCAGGGAAACAAGCGTGCAGGCAAGGGCGATATAGAACAGCGGCCTGACGGTGTTCGGATCTGTCGGGGCCCCGGTCACGTGCATCAGATTGACCAGGATCCAGCCGGACATCATCGGACCGATCATGCCGAGGACACCGGCCGCGAGCGACTCGCATACCAGCATGCCCTTGGCCCGGTCACAGTTGGCCAGGCAGTTGCCGCAGATGGTCGAGCAGCTCTGCCCGCCGAGACGCTGTCCCATGGCATGCAGGAAGACGCCCAGCGCAGCGACCTGCCAGATCCGGGCTTCAGCCAGGGCCAGATAGCCGCCGGCCAGCACCAGAATACCGAAGATATAGACTTTTTTGGGCCCGTTGCGGTCAATGATGGAACCGATCAGCGGTGCCAGCAGGCCGCCCATGACCATGCCGAGGCTGTTGACATACCCGAACTGTGTCTTTGTAGCCCCCAGCATGATGACGTAGAGTGTCAGATACGGCAGGATCATCTTGTAACCCAGACGTTCCAGAGAAGTCCGGATAACGGTGACCCGCCAGTCCTGCATCTGGGCTTTCCAGAATGCCGGAATATTGAAGACGGAATTTGAATTGGATGCGGACATGATTACCCCCTATTAAAAGAACGTTATAATCTTACCACCAAACAGGGTATATGCCTAATGAAAAAACCCTGTCATGGGATATAATGAACCAGGATAGGGGGACAGTGTGATGGATTACGTATTCCGCACCATGGCAGATGTGGAACAGGCAGTGGAAGAACTGGGCTTCCTGCCGTTTTTTGCCAATGAAATAGCCGGTTTTTCCATTGAGGAACATACCCCACGGGAGCTCTGGTTCTCGGACCAGCCGGGCCCATGGGAATGGAAAGGACCGGTCATCAGTGAACTCAGGTGCGCCTACGGGAAATTCTTTCACAATAAGGCGGTATTCATCAGCCGGAAGTGGTTCTGTGATTTTGCCAACATGCGCCGGGACGGCTATGACTATGATGCCCGTGTAGACGAAGGTCTCTCTGGAAGTGAAGAGTATCTGTACAATATCATCGCTGCCCGTCCCTCGGTTCTCTCCAAGGAAGCCAAGGCCATCGGCGGGTATGTCAAGCCGCGGGAAAACGGGAAAGACCAGTGGATTCCCCGCAAGGGTTTTGATACCCAGATTACAAAGCTGCAGATGAAGTGTTATGTGATCACTACGAACTTTGAATATGAAACAGACAGCCAGGGCAATACATACGGCTGGGGGATTGCCCGCTACGCCACGCCGGAGAAGTACCTGGGCCGCTACTTCACGAATAATGTATATAAACGTAAACCCGAAGAATCACGGGAACGGATCATCCGGCATCTGATGAAGGTGACCGGGGCAAAGCGCAATGAAATCGAATACCTGATCAGGGGATGAAAAAAAGCACTGCGGCATGCAGTGCTTTTTGTGTCAGCAGGTTCAGTCAAGCTTGAATTCGTCCAGGTGCAGAACGACATTGGACCACATATTGACCCGCTCGAACATCGAATCGACAACCGCGTATTCCCGGTCAGTGTGGTTCCATTCACCGCGGACACCGCAGCTGCACAGGACCGGCACACCGGATTCGGCCATGCCGGAGGCGTCAGAACCGCCGCCCAGGAAGACATGGCCGACTTCGTGGAAGCCCTCAGCCTTGCAGACATCGTTGACAAAGCTCCACAGGGCCATGTTCTTGTCGCTGGCTTCGAAGCCGCCGGCCGGATCGGACAGAGTGTATTCGATGGAGCAGCCGTCGATTTCGGTCTTGCTGAAGAGTTCCTTCAGTTCGCCGCGGACCCGCTCGATTTCAGCCTTGGTCTTGAAACGGCCGCTGAAGGTCAGGGTGCATTCATCCGGGATGGAGTTCGGCATCCGGCCGCCGGCGATAATAGCCGGGTTCATGTGGGTGCCCAGTTCCATGTTGTTCATGTTCTGGATGGCAATGACCTTGTAGGCTGCTTCGACAATGGCGTTGCGGCCGGCTTCGTAGTTGTTGCCGGAGTGCGCGCTGATGCCATGGAAGACTGCCTTGCCGCTGAAGATGTACTTGCGGCCGACACAGAGTCTCCAGTCAACCGGGGATGTTTCCATGTTGAAGCCGGCAACGCAGCCGCTGGTCCATTCCGTGATGAGCTTGGAAACCGGGCCGTGATCAGTGCCGCCTTCTTCATCGGAGCACCAGCAGACGCGGATCGGCCGGTCGTTGTAGCCGATGGATTCCAGTGCCTTGATGGTCCAGAGAGCGATGATGATGCCGCCCTTCATATCCAGGACACCCGGGCCGTGGGCCTTGCCGTCCTCATCGATCCGGAACGGGTTGTCACCGTAAGTGCCCTTGTTGAAGACAGTGTCAAAGTGGCCGGCAAAGATGACCGGGACACCCGGACGGTTCTCACCGATGGTGCCGCAGACCAGTGGCGGATAATTGTCTGCTGTGGAGATGATTTCGCATTTGACACCGGCTTCGGTGAACTTCGCCTTCAGCCACTCGGCTTCCGGATAAAGGTACTGCGGTTCTCTCAGGCTTCCTTCGAGGTTAACCAGGTCGCGCCAGTCATTGATAATGTCATTTTCATGCGCTTTGACAAATTCGACAATTCTCTGATCCATAGTTTTTTTCTCCTTTACTCAGTTATAAATCTGTCTGTTCAGATTTGTTTCTCAATATCCGTCACAGTATTTTCCGTCGGCGAATTTCTGAATGTTCAGGACAACGGCACAGAACAGCTTGGCCCGGTCATACAGGGATTCGACTTCGGCATATTCCTTGCTGGTGTGGTTGAACTGGCCTCTCACGCCGGTCGAGCATACCGTCGGAACACCGGCAATAGTTATGTAGGACGCGTCCGAACCGCCGCCCAGGAAAATCTGGCCCATGTCACCGAGTCCGTGATCTCTGGAAACAGCCGCGACGAAGTCAGCCAGCCGCAGACCTTCCGGGGTCGTGGCAAACGGCGCCATGAATTCCTTGTAAGTCAAAGCACAGGTTGTGCCTTCGATAAACGGAACAGCGCAGATCTTCTTCATCTCTTCGACAACCCGGTCTCTTTCTTCCAGACGGGTATAGCGGACGTCAACCTGCAGATGGCAGTTCTCCGGAATGCCGTTGGGCACGGTGCCGCCGGAAATGACATCCGGGGAGATGGTGGTGCCGAGTTCGATGTTGGTAAGGGCTGCCAGTTCGATGGCCTTGTGTGCCATTTCCAGAACCGCGTTGCGGCCGCTCTGGAAGTCGTTGCCGGCATGCGCGCCGACCCCTGTGACCTCAAGATCAGCCTGGCCGCCGCCCTTGCGGCCGATGCACAGATCATTGTTGACCCGGCCGGTTTCCATGTTGAAGCAGCACAGAGCACCCTTGGCGTGTTCCATGAGCAGATCAGGTGTATTGCCGCCTTCATGGCCCTTGTCTTCATCACCGGCCCACAGGAACTTGATCGGTCTTTCATTCCAGCCGATGGACTGCAGGGCCTTTGTGACCCAGATGGCAATGACGATGCCGCCCTTCATGTCCAGGGCACCCAGGCCATAGGCTTTGCCTTCGCTGTCGACACGGAAGTGCGGCGTACCGTCAAACTCATCCGGATCGCCAGGCTTTGCGTCTTTGACCGGGGAACTGTTTACTGTGTCATAATGGCCGCTGAACAGGATCGGCGCACCCGGCAGATCCTTGTTCCAGATGGCTTCGATGGTCCGGCTGTTGACCGGTCCGGCATCGTATTCGGCCACTTCCATGCCCATCTCCTTGAAAACACTGACCAGCTTGTCGCCCATCTTCCAGGCGGCATCCCGGTTACGGGCCTGGCTTGGTGTATTGACGAAATCTGCCCACATGGAAAGCATGTCTTCACGATGACTTTCGATGAAGGCTTCAAGTTGTCTGTAATGATCCATATTATCCTCCATTATTTATTTCATCGTAGCATACGGACTGTTTTACTTTTGATAATAAGTCGGTTATATAAATATGCCTTTTCATTCCCGAAGACTCATATGAGAAAGAACTTATAGAAAATATAATAAAATTAAAATAATAGTACGTTTATTGCACACGAAAAAAAAGGAGAAGCATATGCAGCTGCAGCAGCTGGAATATTTCATCGCAATCGCTGATGCCGGCAGTCTGAACAAGGCTGCGGAAAGACTGTATCTGACCCAGCCGTCCCTGAGCAAGGCCATCGCCAATCTCGAGGCGGAGCTGGGCATCCATGTTTTTGTGCGTTCCAAAAACGGGGTGCAGATGACCGAGGAAGGCCGCAAGCTGTATGAATACGCAAAAGCCATCATGGAACGCACGGACATGATCCAGAAACTGGGCATCCAGGCCAGGGAAGTACCGGAGAATCTGACCCTGGCTACTTATCCGATCATCACCATGGGGAAATGGTTTACGGAGTTTTACAACCGGCACAAGGAACCGTATATTCACCTGAAGATGATTGAATGCCGCACCATGCAGGCCATGGAGATGGTCGAAAACGGGACAGCCGAAATCGGGTTCCTCATGTTCAACGAGAAGCAGAAAAAAGAAGTCCAGCATACATTGCGGATGAAAAAACTGGAGTTCCATCCGCTTGGCACAGATACCTGGTATGCCAACATCGGGCCATGCCATCCGCTTTATGAGCGTGACGAAGTGGAGATGCGGGAACTGATGGATTATGCCTGTGTGCGCATGCCGGATGACTATTTTTCAAATCTGACGTTCTTCCTGACCATTGATGAGATTTCCCTGAACCGGATCAAGCGGGTTATTCATGTCAATGATACCGGGGCCATCATCAGCACCCTGCTGCATACGGATGCATTCCGTTTTGGCCCGGGTCTGTCGGCAGAGGATTATGCCGCGCTGGGCATCCGCACGATTCCGATCCGCAACTGCAATGTAAAGGTGACAGCAGGATATGTCTGCCGGCACCGGCAGAAGTATACGGCAGCGGCTCAGGAACTGCTTGACCTGCTGATCAGCCGGTGTGAGGAATACTACGGAAAGAACCCCGTCAACTATTAAAAGGTTAAATCCGCAGGCATTGCCGGCTTATCAGTAATTACTGACAGGATCCCCGTGATCCTGTTTTTCTTCCGGATTATAAACAGCAGTTACTACTGGATTATAGATATTCTGCCTTATACAGGGCCCGGACAGGCAAAATACAATGAAATCAGAAATTGAGTGCTGACCGCCAGCCGGCAGAGCAGAAGAATGCCGGTGACCGGAGTAGGCAATTTTTAACCGAACGCACATAATCATGAAATGAAAAAAGAGGAGGTAATTATGAGCGAAAAGTTCCCTTTGAATGTTGAACCGCCAAAGTCAGTGACCTTTGTGACCAGAAACCTGCCGACGGTTACCGCGGAACAGAGACTGGAAGCACTCAAGAAGACACACTACAACGAATTCGCATTCCCGGCCGGCATGCTGTACATTGACTGCCTGTCCGACTCCGGTACGACTGCCATGACCGACAAGCAGTGGTCTGCCCTGATGCTCGGTGATGAAGCGTATGGCCGCAACAAGGGCTACTATGTCCTGCTGGATGCCATGCGCGATGCTTTCGAACGCGGGGATGACCAGAAACGCCTGATTGACTACATCAGAAACGGAACGGATATCGATGATATCCAGAAAATGATGGACGAAGTATACCTGCTCGATTACGAAGGCGGCTTCATCAACGGCGGCGCGTACCAGCTGGAACGGCCGAACACCTTTATCGTCCCGCAGGGCCGCTGTGCCGAAGCACTGCTGTTCGATGTTATCAAGCCGCTGCTGGCCGAAAAGTATCCGGGCAGGGTCTTCACAATTCCGTCCAATGCCCATTTTGATACAACCGAAGGCAACATCAAGCAGATGGGTTCCATCCCGCGCAACATGTACAACAAGGAACTGCTGTTTGAAGTTCCGGAAGGCGGCAAGTATCCGACCAACCCGTTCAAGGGCAACATGGACCTGGACAAGCTGCAGCAGCTGCTGGATACTGTCGGGCCGGAAAATGTACCGCTGATCTATTCCACTGTTACAAACAACTCCGTCTGCGGCCAGCCGGTCTCCATGGCCAACATCAAGGCTGTTTCCGAGATTGCCCACAAGTATGACATTCCGTACATCATGGACGGTGCCCGCTGGGCTGAAAACTGCTACTTCATCAAGATGTATGAAGAAGGCTATGCCGACAAGTCCATCCCGGCCATTGCCAAGGAAATGTTCTCCTACTTCGATGCCATGTCCGCATCGCTCAAGAAGAACGGTCACGCCAACATGGGCGGTGTCCTGATGTTCAAGGACAAGGGCTACTTCTGGCGGAAGTTCTCCGAATTCAACGAGGACGGCACAGTCAAGACCGATATCGGTCACCTGCTGAAGGTCCGTCAGATCTGCGCATACGGCAATGACTCCTACGGCGCCATGTCCGGTCATGACATCATGGCTCTCACCCAGGGTCTCTATGAAGAACAGAGATTCGAATATCAGCACGAGCGGGTCAGCCAGGTTGAATACCTCGCCCAGGGTCTGTATGAAGCCGGTGTTCCGGTTGTCCTGCCGGCCGGCGGTCACGGTGTCTATATTGACGTCGACAGATTCTTTGACTACAAGCGCGGCCATGAGACCTTTGCCGGTCAGGCCCTGTCGCTGGAGATGATCCACCGGTACGGTATCCGCTGCTCCGAACTGGGTGACTATTCCATGGAATATGACCTCAAGACACCGGAACAGCAGGAAGAGGTCTGCAATGTTGTCAGACTGGCCATCAACCGCAGCCAGCTTTCCAAGCAGCATATGGACTACATCATCGCGGCTGTAGCCCAGCTGTACAAGGACAGGGATACGATTCCGAACCTGAAAATCACCTATGGCCGGGAACTGCCGATGCGGCACTTCCACGCCTGGCTGGAACCGTACGCACCGTCAGAAGAAGAACTCTGCGACAAGTAATTTCACAGCAGCAGTAATGGAAACAAGAGGTGCTGAATGGCACCTCTTTGTCGCTCAGCCGAAGCAGAAGGGGAACACTGCTGTTTTATAAACTTGCAAAATTTTTCGGTATTTTTATGAAGTGTAGCGGCAGTTACAGATTTGTGAGCCTGGAAATTGAACAATTTGCATTGAATAGATTTCGCTGGAAAGGAGGAACCAATGAATCTTAAGAAAGAAATTCACGACTATGTCCTGACCCATCAGGACGAAATCATTGCGACATGGAAGGATATTGTGGATACACCTAGCAAGGTGAATCAGCGGGATGACCTCAATGCCTGCTGTGACAAGCTGATTGCACTGTTCGAAGGAATCGGCTTCGAAGTGCAGAAGCATGATGTCGGTCCGGTAAACGGGCCGGCGTTCTCCGGGATTCTCGGTAAGGACAGACCCGGCAAGCCGGTCATGTTCAGCGGTCATTACGACACTGTGCCGCTGGCCGGAGAACATCCGTTCCGTTATGACGATGAAGGGCATGTGCGCGGCCTGGGTTCCCTGGATATGAAGGGCGGCATTACGATTGCCTATCATATCTGCAGGATGCTGAATGAACTGGGCTGGGCTGAACGTCCTGTCAAGATCCTTTTCCTTGGCGATGAAGAAAAGGGACATGTGGACGGCACGGCAGTCGAAGTCATGCGCGAACTGGCACCGGGGGCACTGTGTGACTTCAATATGGAAACCGGACTGGTCTCCAACGCGATCTGCGTCGGCCGCAAAGGCACCATCATCACCAAGATGACAATTCACGGGGTTGGTGCGCATTCCGGCAATGATTTCCTGAGCGGCCGCAGCGCTATTGCCGAGGCGGCCCACAAGATCCCGATGATCGAAGCCCTGACCAACCTCGACAAACAGACCACGGTTGCCACAACCCTGATTGAAGGCGGCACGGTCATGAACAGTATCCCGCCGGTCTGCCGGCTGACCGTTGACTCCCGGATCTTCCGGATGGATGAAAGAGAACGGATTCTTGCCGCCATGAAGGAGATCGCAGCTGATACGTTCATTGAAGGATGCTCCACAGAATACACCTGTGAAGAATACATGCCGCCGTTTGAGCCGAATGAGAAGAACCATATCCTTGCCGGCTTTGTTTCGGACATCTCCGAAGAACTGGGCTGGGGGAAAATGGGTACCGTTACACTGGGCGGCGGATCTGACGCATCACACATCACCATTGCCGGTGTACCAACCATCTGCTCGATCGGGGTCCGCGGCCAGTTCAACCATACGGAAAAAGAATATGCCCTGAAAGAGAGCATCTTCGAAAGAACCGAACTGCTGGCCAATGCGGTTGTCCGCATCGACGAATTCGCTGCCCGTATCGGCGAATAACAATGACTTCAGATGCATACTGTGCATCAACCAACTGATTAACTGAAAAATAAAAAAAAGGGGAAAAATTATGTTCAGTTCAATGTATTTCTACTTTGCCATTGTCATGCTGATCTTCGGCTTTGGCGACATCATCGGTTTCTTTACCAAGGGAAAACTCTCCGGCATGATGATGGTCATGCTCATCTTCCTGGTGCTGTTCCTGACAGGCGTTCTCCCGGGTGACATCATTGATCAGGCAGGTCTGACATCCATGGCCGGCCTGGCAACCGGCATGGTCCTGTTCAACATGGGTTCCACCATCAATATCAAGCAGATGGTCAAGGAATGGCGGGTCGTTGCCATGGCTGCGGCCTGCATGCTGGCTTCCTGCATCCTCATGCTCGTTGCCATTCCGATCGTCGGCAAGGACGCTGTCCTCGTCGGCATGCCGGTTATCAACGGTGCCGCCATGGCTACCACACTGATGACCCAGGCGGCTGCGGAAAGAGGTCTGACAACCGCCGCGGCCCTGTGCGCCGTCATCTACTCCGTGCAGAAGTTTGTCGGTGCGCCGATCGCTTCCGCCATGGGTCTGAAGTATGCCAAGAAACTCATGGTTGAATTCCGCAAGGATCCAGCCAGATATATGGCAGAACTCAAGGCAAAGCAGAGCGGCAATACCGATCCGAATGCCAAGAAGGCTTTCTGGGAAACACACCCGGGTTTCTATACAGCCAATGTACAGATGGCAATTGTTGCCCTGGCCGCATGGCTGGGCCGGGTGCTCGGCAGCCTGACCCCGATCAACTACTCGATCTGGTGCCTGCTGCTCGGTTCCATTTCCGGTCTTGGCGGTTTCTTCCCGCCGAAGCCGCTGCAGCGTTCCCAGGCTTATGGTCTGCTGATGGTTGCTGTCTTCGGCGGCATCATCCCGTCCCTGGCCAAGGTTTCCATTGCCGACCTCGGCACAATGGCTTTCCAGACAGTTGTCCTGTTCGCCTTCGCGGTTGCCGGTATTGCCCTGATCAGCTATGTGCTGCCGGTCTGGAAGCTTGTCGGAGACAAGGATCTGGCCATGGGTATCGGTGTCGAACAGTTCCTGGGTTTCCCGTCCAATGTCGTCATCTGCCGTGAAGTTGCCGAAGCAGTCGGTGAAACACCGGATGAAAAGACCTACATCGAAGATACACTGTCCGTTCCGTATGTCCTCGGCGGCATCACCGTGGTTACGATTCTGTCCGTTGTTCTGGCCGGCATCGTCATCGGCATGCTGTAAGAGCAGGTACAGAAATATTCCAAACAGGCAGGAATCGTCCGCGGTTCCTGCTTTTTGATTCTTTCTTAACGCTTCCGGGAGTTATATAATTTATTTGTTGTAAAGTGCCTTGGGCATTTGGAAAGGCGGCACATATGGAAAAGAAAATCGATCGGATCGGCGTACTGACCAGCGGCGGTGACGCGCCGGGCATGAACGCGGCCGTCCGGGCAGTTGTCCGGACCGCACAGTCCATGGGAATTGAATGTATCGGTATCCGCCGGGGATGGCACGGGCTGATTTCCGGGGACTTTGAGGTTCTCAAGCCAGGCAGTGTCAGCCATATCCTGACCCGGGGCGGAACCATTCTCTACACGGCCCGCAGTGAGAGTTCAAAACAAAGGAAGGCCGGAAAAAGGCTGTTGCGACCTGCAAGATGCTGGGCATTGACGGAATCGTGGCCATCGGCGGGGACGGTACGTTCCGCGGTGCGCTGGAACTGTCCCGCATGGGTATCCCGGTGGTCGGGGTGCCGGCAACAATTGACAATGACATCGGCTGCACGAACTACTCGATCGGCTTTGATACCGCCTGCAATACAGCCATTGACTGCATCGATAAGCTGCGGGATACCATGCAGTCGCATGAGCGCTGCTCAGTGATTGAGGTTATGGGGCGGGATGCCGGCTTCCTGGCGCTGTATGTCGGCATTGCCGTCGGGGCAACCGCCGTGCTGGTGCCGGAGAAGAAGCTCAATATCGAAGAAGACGTCATTGAAAAGATCCGGGATTCACGCATTGCCGGCAATACACACTTCATGATCGTTGTGGCGGAAGGAGCCGGAAAGGCTTATGACATCGCGGCTGCCATCAGGGATGAAATCGGCATTGATCCCCGGGTGACCGTTCTGGGCCATATCCAGCGCGGCGGCTCGCCGAGTGCCAGAGACCGTGAAACGGCAACCCGGATGGGCTATTACGCGGTCAAGGCCTTTGCCGAAGAAAAAGAAAATACCGTCATCTGCATCCAGAACGGCACGATAACGGCAATCCCGATTGAGGACGCGCTGAAGATGAAGCGCAGCCTGCAGATGGACCGGTACGAAATCCTTGAGACAGTCGGCATCAAGGCATTCCCGGAAGATTAACAGAATCAATAAGGCTCTTCAGTGAAGAGCCTTTTCTGTATGTTTATTCGTGCGGCTTGCCGGTGTAGATCATGTTGATGTGTTCAACGCCTTCAATGAAGTACAGATCGCCGACTCGTTCAAAGCCGAGGCGGTTGTAGAAGTGCTCCAGATAGGACATTGCGGAAATCATGATCTTCGGCTCATGCAGGGTGTTCTGCAGATAATCCACGGATCTTCTGACCAGTTCGCTGCCCGTGCCGTGTTTTCTTTTTTCTTCCAGCACAGAGAGACGGCCGAAGGAACCGTTGTCGCCGTGCAGGCCGGTGGAACTGGGCATGATGCGTGAATAGCCGATCATTCCGTCATCATCGTAAGCTGACAGGTGAATGCATTCATTATCCCGGCCGTCGAGGTCATGGAAGATGTTTCCCTGGCCGATAATCAGGACTGTCTGGCGGTGACGGGCGATATCGTAAAGTTCTTCTTTTGTCAGTTCATCGAATGTTTTGATCACGTATTTCATATACTGTCCTCCTATAGTTCTGATTCCTGTTCCAGCAGGTCAAGCATTTTCTGCCGGTTCAGTACGATGTAGCGTCCGCTGTCCTTGGTAACGATGTCATTTTTGGCCAGGTCAGAGAAGATGTTGGATACGGTTACCCGGTTGGAACCGATCAGGTTGGCGACATCCTGATGGGAGAACCGGATGTTGATCCGGGTGCCCGGCCGGCCATCCACCATACAGGGGGTGCCGTACTGGTCACACAGGTTCAGCAGGGTTTTGATGGTCCGGTGGGTCGCCTGCATAAAGGAAAGATCCAGGATTTCCTGCTCAAAGGTCAGACCCTTGCGGCACAGCGAGCGGATGAAGTAGGCGGCGGTTTTCCAGTCAGATTCCAGAATCCGCATGAATTCACCAATCGGGATCCGGTAGATCTGCGCGTCGACAATAGCAACGGCGCTGCAGCGGTAGACACTGTCCACCAGGGCGGACAATTCTCCGAAAACCGCTCCTTTTTCTGCAATAAATACCTGTTTTTCCAGGCCGTTTTCGGCATAGGTTGTAATCCGTATCCGGCCGGATTTGACAATGAAAATGTTTTCTGCCGCGTCATCCTGGTAATACACAATGGCATCCTTTTTGTATGCGGCCGGCAGCCGGTTATCCGTCAATGCCCGCAGGCATTCCAGATCACCGGAAATCCACGGAGAAGTTGACTGATGTTTATTCATGTTACCGTTCCTTTCCGCGTGCATGTTTCGGCAATGAACTTCGCTGTCATGTATAAAATACGATTTTATTATCAGACAGTTTTGTAATATTCGTTACAAATAAAAAAATCTTTTTTGATTTTTTCCGCTGTTTGTCATCTGGTTTACAAATACTTTTTCAAGGAGCGGTTATGCTTACCGTGTAAAACGTACACATTTCTTGATTGAGAAAAAAGGGAGGAAAAGAGAATGAGTGCAAAAGACATCAACTGGAGAGAACTGCGGACCAGGGAATTCCCGGTCCTCGAAACCATGACATTCCTGGACGCTGCCTGTGTCAGCTTCGCGCCGCAGCGTGCCATCAACGCCGTCAAGGCTTTCGCTGACATGACCGGTGTACAGGACGAGGAAAACAGCTCCGCACATCATATCGCCATGGACAGCCTGCGCGGCAAGGCTTACGAAGAAGCACAGAAGCTCTTCAATGCCGATCCGGAAGAAATCGCGCTGATCGAATCCACATCCCATGGTCTGAACATCGCCGCAGCCGGCATCGAACTCAATGACGGTGACAGCATCATCACGACCAACCTTGAATTCATCCAGGTTGCCCTGCCGTGGTGCCTGATGCGGAAGACAAAGAACATTGACATCCGTGTCTGCAAGACCGAAGACAACCGGTTCCGCGCTTCCGACTTCGCCAAGCTGGCGGATGAGACAACCAAGATCCTGGTCATGTCCACGGTTGAGTGGTGCAACGGCTGGGCCAGCGATCTGAAGGAAATCGGTGACTGGTGCCAGGCCAACAACATCATGTTCGTTGTAGATGCCGTCCAGCAGATGGGTGTCACAAAGATCGACACCAAGCAGTGCCACATCGACCTGCTGGCTGCCGGCGGCCACAAGTGGGCCAACAGCCCGTACGGCACAGGTATCCTGTATGTCAACAAGGGTTCCCTGGACAAGATCAAGCAGTCCTACGGCGGCTACCTGAACACAACTGTTCCGGAAGGCGGCTGGGGCGCTTACTGGGAGAAGGTTGATGCCCAGGCTGTCTATGACTGGACATTCCCGAACACAGCCCGCAAGTATGAAATCGGCGGCACATCCAACTATGCCGGTGCCATCGCCCTTGGTGAATCCCTCGGCCTGGTCAACGAAATCGGCATTGAGAACATCCAGGAACATGTCTGGGAACTGGGCGAATACTGCATGGACCAGATCGAAGCAATCGGCGGCACATGCATCACACACCGCGATCCGGAACGCCGGGCCGGCATCATCATCGCCCGCCTGTACAAGGATCCGGAATTCGACCGCATGATCATGCGTGAACTGCATGCCAAGAACATCTTCGTTGCCCAGAGATTCACTGACAGTGTCGGCGGCTTCCGTATCTCCTGCCAGTGGTTCAATGTCAAGGAAGACATCGATGCCATGATCAAGGGCATGAAGGACATCATTGCCCTGGTCGGCAGAGAGCCGGATTACAACAAGTAATCGGTTTCCATGAAGATCGAAACTGGCCGTCCGTTCTACGGACAGAACGTCGGGATTCTCGTGTTCTCGACCGATACGCCGCGGATTCCGGGCGATGCCGGCAACGCCGAAACATTTGATTATCAGGTCCGTTATGAAGTCATTCAGGGCGGATTCGCGGACCTGATTCAGGGTTCGGGCGAGATCCGGCAGAGGATCATTGACGGCTGCCTGAATCTGAAGAAATACGGGATCCGGACCGTGCTGGGGGACTGCGGCATGATGTCGCTGTACCAGCACGAGATCGGCAGGGAAGCAGACCTCCTGTTTGCCGGCTCGGCCCTGGTGCAGATTCCCCTGGTCTGGCAGCTGATCGGCCGCAGCGGTGCCATCGGCATCATCACCGGCCATTCCGAACTGCTCAGCATGAAGCACATCATGAACTCGGGCTGGACACCCGATATCCGCCTGTCCATCCAGGGCATGGAGGACGAGGCCCACTTTGCCGAGATTGTCATCAACGGCGGTCATGACATCGATGTGGCCAGGATGGAACAGGATGTGCTGAACGCCGGCCGGAAGCTGAAGGAAAAGACCCCGGACCTGAAAGCGGTCATCCTGGAATGCAGCAATCTTCCTTCGTATGCCCGGGCCCTCCGGGAGGATCTGGATGTTCCGGTATTTGACATCATTTCAACGGCAAATCTTCTGGAATACGGCATTAATCCGACGGTTTATTACTGAGCAGAAGGTGTATTCCCGCAGCTGCGGGAATGCGCCTTTTTTTGTTCTGCAAATACATAACCGTTTATGCATCGGCAACCACCGCAACATGCATAATTCGTTATCTATTCTCTATTTATTATTTAAAAGTAAAAAAAGGAGAATAGCACATGGAGTGGAATACACAGAAGCTTTCCAAAGCGGAAAGAATGGATGCAGCAGCTTCTCTGACAAACGGGAAGATCGTGTCTACCGAAGACATTGTCCCGTTTCTGGAAGCGGTCATAAGACCGCATGACAAGGTTGTCCTGGAAGGGTGCAACCAGAAGCAGGCCGCTTTCCTCGCCGGTGCCCTGACAAAGGTCAGCCCGGGAAAAATCAATCATCTGAATATGATCATTCCGTCCATCTCACGGGATGAACATCTGGAACTGTTTGCCAGAGGCATAGCCGAGGAACTGAACTTCGCGTTTGCGGGTGTGCAGAGCCTGCAGCTGGCGAAATATCTGTCAGAAGGCAAACTGCGGATCGGTGCGATCCATACCTATCTGGAACTGTATGGTCGTCTGTATGTTGACCTGACCCCGAATGTGGTGCTGCTGGCCGCGGACAAGGCGGACCGGCACGGCAACCTGTTCACCGGCCACAATACTGAAGAAACCCCGACCATTGCCGAGGCGGCTGCCTTCAAGAACGGCATCGTCATCGTACAGGTTAATGAAATTGTCGAAACCGAAGAACTGCCGCGGGTGGATATCCCCGGTGACTGGATTGACTATATCGTCAAGGCTGACCAGCCGTACCCAATGGTGCCGCTGTTTACCAGGGATCCGGCCAAAATTCAGGACGCGCATATCCTGATGGGCATGATGGTCATCAAGGGCATCTATGCCAAGCATGGGGTCATGTCCCTGAACCATGGCATCGGCTATAACGGCTGTGCCATTGAACTGCTGCTGCCGACCTACGGCAATGAACTTGGCCTGAAGGGCAAGATCTGCACACACTGGGTGCTGAATCCGCATCCGACGCTGATCCCGGCGATTGAAGACGGCTGGGTCAAGCAGGTCTGCGCGTTCGGCGGTGAAGTCGGCATGGAGAAATACGCTGCGGCCAGACCGGACATCTTCTTCACCGGCAAGGACGGCTCGCTCCGCTCCAACCGCGCGCTGGCACAGGTCGCCGGTCTGTACGGCATGGACCTGTTCCTCGGCGGCACCCTGCAGATGGACTATGCCGGCAACTCTTCCACCGTCACCAACGGCCGGCTGTCCGGTTACGGCGGCGCCCCGAACATGGGCAACATGTCCGGCGGCAGAAGACACGTCACCCAGGCCTGGAAGGATATGGCCCCGGGCAACGGCTCAATGATCTCCGGCCGCAAATTAGTCGTGCAGATGGTCAAGAGCTCTTCCAAGTTCGGCCCGGCCTTTGTGCCTGAACTGGATGCGGTCAAGATCGGCCGCGATGCCGGCATGGACTCCGTACCGGTCATGATGTACGGCGAAGATGTCACACATGTCGTCACCGAGCAGGGCATTGCCTATCTGTACATGGCTGCGGATGCTGAAGAAAGAGGCCGCCTGATGGGCGCTGTAGCCCAGGGCACGCCGCTGGGTGACAGGCTCACAAAGGAAGAGATCGCCGAACTCAGAAAAGCCGGCAAGGTTGCCTATCCGGAAGACCTGGATATTGATCCGGCCCGGGCCAACAGGGATATGCTGGCAGCCAAGACCCTTGATGAACTCGCAGAAATCTCCGGCGGACTGTATGAAGTGCCGGCAAGCTTTAAGAAATAGGAGAGGAATCTATGACTACTGTTAAGCAGCAGGAAATGCTGGACCGGAAAGCACAGCTGCGTCTGGGCGGCGGTGAGAAGGCCATCGACAGACAGCACAGCCAGGGCAAGTATACAGCCCGGGAACGGCTTGAAAGACTGTTCGATCCGGATACCTTTGTCGAAACCGGCCTGTTTGTAAAACACCGCTGTGTCAATTTCGGCATGGAAAAGAAAGAAGCAGCCGGAGACGGCGTTGTGACCGGCTATGGCCTGATCAACGGCCGTATGGCCTATGCCTCCGCACAGGACTTCACGGTCATCGGCGGTTCGCTGGGTGAAATGCATGCGCAGAAGATCGCGGCGGCCCAGGAAGCGGCCATGAAGGTCGGCTGCCCGATGATCAGCATCAATGACTCCGGCGGGGCCCGGATTCAGGAAGGTGTTGACGCTCTGGCCGGCTATGGCCGCATCTTCTACAACAACACGATGGCGAGTGGTGTCATTCCGCAGATTTCCGTCATCATGGGTCCGTGTGCCGGCGGTGCCGTGTATTCCCCGGCCATTACCGACTTCATCTTCATGGTGCAGGGTACCGGTGAAATGTTTATCACCGGCCCGCAGGTCATCAAGGCCGTTACCGGTGAGGAAGTTACTGCCGAGGCCCTCGGCGGCGCCATGGCGCACAACCGGATTTCCGGCTGTGCCCACTTCGCCTGTGCCGATGAAGATTCCTGCCTGCAGGAAATCCGCGCGCTGCTGACCTTCCTGCCGCAGAACAACAATGAAACCGCGCCGCAGTATGCCTGCACGGACGATCTCAACCGGGAAGATGAAATGCTCGACACGATTGTCCCGGAGAATCCGAACAAGGCATATGACATGTACGACATCATCCATTCGATCGCCGACAACGGTGAGTTCTTCGAATACCAGAGATACTTCGCGCCGAACATCATCACCGGCTACATCCGTCTCAACGGCCGCAGCATCGGGGTCATCGCTTCCCAGCCGAAGGCCATGGCAGGTGTTCTGGACATCAACTCCAGCGACAAGGCCAGCCGTTTCATCCGGACCTGTGATGCCTTCAATATCCCGCTGCTGACCCTGGAAGATGTCCCGGGCTTCCTGCCGGGCACGGCCCAGGAACACGGCGGCATCATCCGGCACGGTGCCAAGATGCTGTTTGCCTACAGTGAAGCGTCCGTACCGAAGGTCACGCTGATTACCCGTAAGGCTTACGGCGGTGCCTACATCGGCATGTGCTCCAAGCACCTGGGGGCAGACTTCGTCTACGCCTGGCCGGATACCGAAATCGCCGTCATGGGTGCTGAGGGTGCAGCCAACATTATCTTCTCCAGAGCCATCAAGAATGCCGAAGATCCGGCAGCTGAAAGAAAAGCCCGGATCAAGGAATATCAGGATACCATGATGAATCCGTATATCGCGGCTTCCCGCGGTTATGTGGATGATGTCATCATGCCGCATGAATCCAGAAAGTATCTGATCTCTGCCTTTGAATCACTGCAGGGCAAGCGGGTCAGCAAGCCGCTGAAGAAGCACGGCAACATTCCGCTGTAAGGAGCCATCATGTTTGGAGATCAGTTAACGTTATCCCAGGCGGTTACGGTGTGTCTGTTTTCGATCAGCATCGTCTTCCTGGTGCTGCTGTCCATTTCATGGCTGATTACGCTGACAGCGAAAATCCTGAACCGGAAGAAGTCACCTTCCCCGGTACAGGCAATTGCCGCAGCGGCTGCCCCGGAACCTGAGCCGGTCAAAGCACCGGCAGAGGACAGCGGGGAAATCACCGCGGCCATTACCGCTGCCGTAGCAGCATATCTGGGCAAGAACTCAAGCCAGTTTGTTGTCCGCAGCATCCGCCCGGTCAGCGGTGAGTCTGACTGGAGCCGCATTTCAAGAACAAATTCACTGCAGTAAAGAGAGGATAGAAAGATGATTAAGAAATTCCGCATTGTTGTCGATGGAAAGACACACGAAGTAGAAGTTGAAGAACTCGGTACCGTTACCGGCAATATTGAAGCACCGATGGAGAGAGTTCCGGCTCCGGTCTATGACCAGGGCCAGGCCCCGACGAGATTCGTCAAGTCCGGTGCCGGTCCGGCCCCGGCTCCTGCGCCGGCCCCGGTTGTTCAGGCTGCCCCGGCCCCGGTCGCTGCGGCTCCGGCTGCTCCGGCCAGAGCGGTTGCCCCGGCAGGTGCGGGTGATGTGACTGCCCCGCTGCAGGGGACGATCCTGGCAGTGAATGTCAAGGCCGGTGATGCTGTCAAGTCCGGTCAGACCCTGGTGATCATTGAAGCCATGAAGATGGAGAACGAAATCGTTGCTCCGGCCGATGGCACAGTCGCATCTGTTTCTGTCAGCAAGGGCCAGACAGTGGCTGCGGGTGACCTGCTCGTATCCCTGCGATAGGAGGAGCCCTCATGCTTGATATACTGCTCGATTTCTGGAACAGTACAGGGTTTTCTCAGATCTTCGCTCTGGACACAGAACTGTTCGGGATTATGATCCCGGGCCATCTGGTCATGATCCTGCTGGCCTGTCTGTTCCTGTATCTGGCGATCAAAAAAGGGTTCGAACCGTATCTGCTGATTCCGATTGCCTTCGGCATGCTGCTGGTAAACTTCCCGTTTGCCGGTCTAATGAAGCATGCGATCGGGGATGAACACGGCGGCCTGCTCTACTACCTGTACCAGGGTGTTGATCTGGGTATTTATCCGCCGCTCATCTTCCTGTGCATCGGTGCCGGCACGGACTTCGGACCGCTGATTGCCAATCCGAAAAGCCTGCTGCTGGGCGCGGCTGCCCAGCTGGGTATCTTCGTTACATTCTTCGGCGCGATCTTCCTGGGCTTTACCGGCCGGGAAGCGGCCTCCATCGGTATTATCGGCGGTGCTGACGGCCCGACAGCCCTGCTGCTGACCAGCCAGCTGGCCCCGCACCTGCTGGGCGCAATTGCCATCGCGGCCTATTCCTACATGGCCCTGGTCCCGGTCATTCAGCCGCCGATCATGAAGCTGCTGACAACGGAAGAAGAGCGCAAGATCAAGATGGAACAGCTTCGTCCTGTCAGCACGACCGAAAAGATCATCTTCCCGATTGTGGTGACGATCTTCACGATCCTGCTGCTGCCGGATGCCGCACCGCTGATCGGCATGCTCATGCTGGGCAACCTGATCAAGGAAAGCGGCCGGGTGCCGCATCTGGTGGATGCCCTGCAGAATTCCCTGATGTATATTGTTTCGATCTTCCTGGGTGTTACCGTCGGTGCCAAGGCTTCGGCAGAAATGTTCCTGCGGGCCGAGACCATCAAGATCATCGTCCTGGGTGTCGTTGCCTTCTCCATGGGTACGGCCGGCGGTATCATGCTGGGCAAGCTCATGAGCAAACTGGACGGCGGCAAGACCAACCCGCTGATCGGCGCGGCCGGTGTCTCGGCGGTTCCGATGGCAGCCAGAGTTGTCCAGAAGGAAGGACAGAAGTACAATCCTGCCAACTTCCTGCTGATGCATGCCATGGGCCCGAATGTGGCCGGTGTCATCGGTTCGGCGGTTGCGGCAGGCATGCTGCTGCTGTTCTTCAAGTAATCAGCTGAAAAACAAAGAAAGCCGATCCGTACGGATCGGTTTTTGTATGCTTCAAAGAAAACGGACAGTCTGAACTGTCCGTCTGTATCGTTTATCTGGAATTCGGTTTGCCGCGGCGGGCGTATTCTTCAAAGTGGTTGATCAGGAAGTCACGGAACCTTGTTGCGTGAGCAGACAGATACCCGGTCGGATTCCAGGACAGGCAGATATACCGGACGCAGGAAGGCGACTGGATCCGCTTCAGGGAGATGTTCTCACCGCTGACTTCACTCCAGGTGATCTCTGGAACAAAGGCAACGCCGATGCCGGCCTTGATGAATTCCCGGACGGTGTGCGGGCTGTCGCTTTCCAGCAGGATCTGCGGAACAAAGTCAGCCATCTTGCAGTAGTAATCCGTAATCGTGCGCAGGTCATTCCATTTCTGCATGGCAATAAAGCCATGGTCGGCGAAGTCGGACAGCCGGACATCATTCAGCTTTGCGGCCGGATCATTTTCCGGTACGGCCAGCAGGAGGTTTTCCTGCAGCAGGATAACCGTGTGATCATTGCTGATGGGGACTGAACTGGAGAAAATGTTCAGGTCAGTCTGCCGGGAAAAGGCGTTCAGTTCACGCTGATTGTGCTGCAGGATATCGAAATGAATATCCGGGAATGTCTTGTTAAAGTCACTGATCAGGACCGCCAGATGCGTCGAGGCAGAGGAGAAGGAGACCGTGATGGTCTTGTCGCCGATGCCTTTTTCGTTGTCCAGTTCATTCTGCATGGTATTCAGCAGATTGATGATCCGGCTGGCATAGCTCTGGACAATCTCCCCGTAGCGGTTGAGCACAACATTTCTGCCGGTACGGTCAAACAGCTGTACACCGAGGTCATCTTCCAGGGCGGAAATGGAACGGCTCAGTGACGGCTGCATAATATGCAGTTCCTGCGCAGCTTTGGTTACATTCTGGAGCTCCGCAGTTTTCAGAAAGTAAATCAATTCAGATATTGTAATTGCCATTCGGTGCCTCTCTTTCCGCGTCAGTGCTTTTGCAGGGATAATACTATTTTGTTTGTTTTGATTAAGATAATATGTAATACACGATACAATTCATGCATACATTGCTATTAAAACATAATAGATAATACGTAATCATGCATATAAATGGCGTTTATCATGCATAAACTGTTATAAATATGAGAAAAACCACAAAAAAGCATATCTCCTGTTTTAACCAGGAAATATGCTTTTTCCAATACTGTTTGACTTGTTTCCGCTTAGAGAATCACGCGAAGCCCAGCATCGACAGAACGTACAGGGAAGCCCAGCAGATTACTGCGATGTAAGCGATTTTCGGAGCGACCCACTTGAACCACTTGTCATACGGAATGTTGGCAAGGCCAAGAGCAGCAACAGTTGTACCCAGAACCGGGGAAATGATGTTTGTCAGCTTGTCGCCGTAACCCAGCGCCTGAACACCCATCTGCAGAGTGATACCGAGGTTTTCGCACATCGGCTTGATAATCGGGCAGAGGATGGCAGCCTTGGCGGAAGCGGACGGAACGATCATGTTGACGATTGTGCAGACCATGGAGATACCGACGGAAGCCAGACCGGAACCGAGGTTCTTCAGCGGGATGCAGAAGAAGTTGACGATTGTGGCAATGATCTGGCCCTGGCTCATAACCAGAGACATGGCGGAAGCACAGCCGATGATGTAGCCGACGAAAGCCATCATAGCTGTACCCTGGGCGAATGTCTTACCGGTCTTGTCCATGTCATACTTGTGAATCAGACCAATGACAATGGCCAGGATGATCTGCAGAGCAACCAGAGCGCCGTTGCCAAGCTTCATGCCTGTGACCAGGGTGAGGGCGAGAATCGGCTGGAGCAGGAAGATGACAACCGTAAGGATATCCTGTGTGCTGACTGTCTTTTCTTCAACAGCATCAGCCTTTGTATCCAGTTCCGGAACCCAGTCTTCAACCGGCAGTACGGACTTTGTCGGATCAGCAGCGACCTTCTTGCAGTAGCTGAGAACCGGCGGCAGGGACAGCAGGGAAATGATGATGAAGCAGACAACACGCGGACCGAAGCCGGAGTAAACCGGGACGTCCATCAGCAGCTGCGGCTGCATAGCATAGTTCGGGGAAGAAAGACCGCCGATATGATATGCAAACAGGACCAGAGCCAGACCGCAGACCGGGTCAAGACGCATCTTCTTGGCAAACATGAGGCCGATCGGGACCATCGCGATGATCTGGTCACCACCGGCGAAGCAGCCGATGAAGCAGTAGAGCAGGAAGACGCCCGGTACGAGCACGGACATACCCTTGTCCTGCAGCTTATAGATCGCGAAGTCGATCATCTTGTCAATGGACTTGGTGGAAAGAACAACGCTGGTATAACCACCGGCAGCCAGAAGCAGACCGACGATCTGGCCGGAATTCTTCATACCGTCCAGGATCAGCATCATTGCCTTCCACGGATTGACCGGAGTTCTCTCAGGCAGGTATGTGAAGACACCTTCTTCGAATACTCCCGGCGGAATGACATAAGTCATAAGACTCATGAAGATGAGGATGAAGAGGATGAGGAAGAACAGATGCGGAATCTTGAACCCCTTCTTCTTCGGCACAGCAGCAGTTGACATAGTTTTCTATCTCCTTTATTTATCAACCAAACCTGGAATTAATGCTTGTGTTCGCTGAGATGTGTGACAACAGCACCCCACATCTTGGCTCTTGTGAACATGGATTCGACAATCGCATATTCACGGTCGGTGTGGTTCCATTCGCCCAGGACACCGCAGGCACAGATGGTGATGGCACCATAGCGGGCAAAGTTCGGGGCATCGGAACCGCCGCCCAGGAAGATCCTGCCGACAGAACCGTAACCATACTGCTGGCTGATCTTGTCGATGAAGTCAACCAGGGCATTGTTCTCTTTGGTGTCTTCGAAGACGTTGCCGCCGCCGAGGTAGATGTTCTCTGTGGTTGTGCCCTCGATGAAGGTCTTGGCAAGGATTTCATTCACTGCCTTGACGGTCTTTTCCATTTCATCCATGTAACGGAAGCGGCACATCCAGGTGACTTCGCAGATGTCCGGAACCTGGTTAGGGACCAGGCCGCCCTTGACCATGGCCACATTCATGTGCGTACCTGTTTCCAGGTTGGTCAGGGCATCGATTTCGAGCATTTTGTGAGCGGCTTCGATGACGGCATTGCGGCCTGCTTCGAAAGCATTGCCGGAGTGCGCTGCGACACCGTGAACGATGAACTTGCCGGCAGCGGCGCCTTTGCGGCCGACACAGATGGCGTTGTCCTTCGGGATGCCGGTTTCCATGTTGAATGCGTACTCGCATCCGCGGCCGGACTCTGCCAGGACATCGGCAACTTTGCCGTGATTGCTGCCGCCTTCTTCGTCACCGCAGAAGGAAATGCGGATCGGACGCTCGTTGTAGCCGGCGGCTTCCAGGGCCTTGATGACATATGCGGCAATAACGATGCCGCCCTTCATGTCAAGGACGCCAGGGCCATAGGCACGGCCTTCTTCATCGATGCGGAACGGATGATCCTTCAGGAAACCGCGCTTGAAGACGGTGTCATAATGACCGCCGAACAGGATCGGAGTGCCCGGACGATCTTTACCGATCACACCGGTGACAACCGGCGGGGTCGGAATGGAAGGATCAGGATCGACCATCTCGCATTCGCATCCTGCGTCCTCGAAGAGCTGCTTTACATAGGCTGCGACTTCCCTGGTGTATTCCGTTTCGGACCAGAATGCCTCGATTTCGACGAGTTCACGCCATTTCTGGATGATCTCATCACGATGTGAGTCAATGTACTCTTCAATAATTTTCTGCATACTTTTCCTTTCCGGATGTACTTCTGACAGTGGATGTATAAACCGCTGACCCCGAACCGGCGATTTATGATGCTGAAAGGGGTACCATTGATCAGAGGCTATCCTTTTTTTGATTTTAAGTTATTAAAAAAAAGCAAATGATACATGTTCATATATGGAATCATGCATAATCTGCTATCTGTTATGTGTATATCGATTGCAATATGAACATAACAGCCGAATTGTTATAACCACGTTTTATGAAGTGGATAACGAATAAAAAAGGCAGCCTCCCGTTAGGGAGACTGCCCCTGCCAAGGCAATACTACACAATTTTCCGGTTCAGGAAATCAGGTTCCTGATGGATGTTTTTCTGTTCCGGCTGGGCCGGTTCTTTTTTCTTTGCGGCATCTTCCTGGGATGTTTTAATCATTTCCCCGAAACCGCTGGCCAGACCGGCAATACCGGACAGTTCGGCCGGCAGGAAGATCTTGGTGGCGTTGCCGTCAGCGATCGTAGCCAGCGCTTCAATGCTCTTGAGCCGCAGGACGGTTTCATCCGCGCCGGCATCCTTCAGCATGCGCAGACCGTCGGCGTTGGCCTGTTCCACCCGTCGGATAGCATCCGCCTGGCCGGTAGCCCGTTCAATCTGGGCCTGGCGTTCCGCTTCTGCTTCCAGAATCTTTTTCTGCTTGTCAGCTTCCGCGTCGAGAATCAGGGCAGCTTTATGGCCTTCTGCCTTGAGAATGTCAGACTGCTTGTGGCCTTCGGCTTCAAGGATTTCCGCCCGCTTGTTGCGTTCGGCAGTGACCTGCTGTTCCATCGCTTCCTTGACCTGCTGCGGCGGCACGATGTTCTTGATCTCCACACGGGTGACCTTGATGCCCCACTGATCGGTGGCCTCATCGAGAACTGTGCGCATCTTGGAGTTTACGGTTTCACGGCTGGTCAGGGTTTCATCCAGCGTCATTTCACCGATGATGTTGCGCAGCGTTGTGGCTGAAAGCAGATCCATTGCCTTGAGGGCATCGGTAATCCCGTAGGTAAACAGATGCGAGTCAAAGACCTTGAAGTATACGACCGAGTCAATCTGCATGGTGACGTTATCCTTGGTAATCACCGGCAGCAGATCACCGTCCAGCAGCATCTCCTTGATGTTGACCTTGTTGGCAATACGCTCAACAACAGGCATCTTCAGGTGCAGGCCGGCCGGCCAGATGGTCTTGAAACGGCCCAGAAGCTCAATGACATATTCGTAGCCCTGGGGAACAATGCGGATACAGCTGAATACAATATATCCCGCCAGAATGATGAGAATCAGAATCCATGGCATATCAGTTACCTCCCAACAGATATTTTAGCAGAAACAGAATCATTACTGGATAAAGAGACACTGCCCGGTGTGTCCGGCAGCGGCTTCATCCAATGCTATAATAAAACAAATGAGCGGACATATTTCTTAACAATATGTTCCCGGCACAGATCATATCATGAATACGGAGGAGATCAGATGAACCCGCAAGCAATCCTGCATATGGAAAACGGCAGAAAGATCGTCATTGAACTTCTGCCTGAGGCAGCCCCGAACACGGTTGCCAGCTTCATCCACATCGCCCGGCAGGGACTGATGGATCATTATGCCATACAGAGAATCGTGCCCGGCAAGTGGGTGGATGTATCCTACTCCGGCTTCGGAAAGGAAGAAGCCCGCTATCTGATTCCGAATGAATTCAGCCTGCACCCGGAGATCGAACCGCTTGACTCGCACCCGGGCTGTGTATGCATGGGCGGCTACGGCAGCCATGGCCTGGCGGGCGGGGAGTTCTTTTTCCCGCTGAAGGACTGTCCGGAGCACAAGGGTATCTATCCGGTCTTCGGACATGTCATTGAAGGCATGGAGGAAGTGCTGCGCATTGCCGCATGTGAAACCAGACTGCTGGAGGATTTCATCATCCCGGAGATGATCGTCTATGAGCCGCTGGAAGCGCAGGTTATCGATCATGTGGAACTGCGCCTGTTCGGCCAGACGTATCCGGAGCCGGTGCGGATGAGTGAAGACTGGACACCGCCGACCTGGAAATAAATAAAGCGGTATGATGTTCCTTCTCGCCATGGCAGTCGGCATGCTGATGCCGCTGCAGACGTGCATTAATACCAGACTCAGAAAGCGGCTCGGATCGCCGTTTTCTGCTGCCTTTGTATCTGTACTGACCTCGCTGCTGTTCATTGCCGGCGTGCTGTTTTTCACGACGGGAAGCCTGCGCCTTCCCTGGGACAGATTGGCCGGGGAGCCGAAGTGGATTTACATCGGCGGGCTCTGCGGGGTAACGGTCATGACCGGCAACATCCTGCTGTTCCCAAAACTAGGCGGCGTGCAGACAGTAATTTTCCCGATTCTCGGGCAGATTGTCACGGGGCTGCTCATTGATGCCCTCGGCCTGTTCCGGGGAAACGTGACCCCGCTGACCGCGTTCCGGCTCGGCGGGGCGGTGCTGGTATTTACCGGTGTTCTGACGGCATCTTTGACCCGGGAGAAACAGCAGACCGGTGCTGCGGGTGTTAATCTGTACCGGCTCTGTGCAGTCCTGGTCGGGGCCATCGGCACGACCCAGACCTCGATCAACGGCTATTTCGGCCGGCTTACCGGCAATCCGTTCCAGACCGCGCTGGTGTCCAGCTCGGTATCCTTCCTGACGATCTGCTGTATTCTGGCTGCGCTGCTTGTCTCCGGCCGCCAGAAGCTCCCGGCAGATGCTTTGAAAGGAAACTTGAAGCCGTGGTGGATGTGGATCGGCGGTATCCTCGGGGCACTGTGCCTTTCGGCCAACACGGTAACCCCGGCCCATATCGGCACCGGCATGACGGTTATCATGAACCTGCTGGGTTCAACCGCAATGGGGACACTGGTGGATCATTTCGGCTGGTTCAGCACAGCCCGCCGGCCGGTAACCCTGCGCAAGGCAGCGGGCCTGCTCATCATGATGATCGGGGCAGGTCTCATCAGACTGCTGTAAATAACATTTTGTAATTTGCAAGAACAGATAAAAACCTTTTTGATATAAATGATCAGATAAACACCTGATAAGATGAAAGCGTACAGGAGGAAATGAGCATGATCAGAAACTACACGCTGGGACAGACCGGCATCACCGTACCGCAGAACGCATTCGGGGTTCTGCCGCTGCAGCGTACCGATATGGAAACAGCGGTTATGATTCTGCGGAAAGCCTATGACGGCGGCATGCGGTTCTTTGACACGGCAAGGGCATACACCGACAGTGAAGAGAAGGTCGGAAAGGCATTTGCCGGCATGCGGGACAAAGTCTTCATCGCTTCCAAGACGCATGCCCTGACTCCGGATGAATTCCGGAAGGATCTGGAAACATCGCTGGAAAAACTGCAGACAGACTATATTGACCTGTATCAGTTCCACCAGGTCAATCAGTGCTGGAAGCCCGGTGACGGCAGCGGCATGTATGAGTGCATGCTGGAAGCGAAGGCAGCCGGCAAAATCAGGCATATCGGCGTGGCTGCCCATAAGATCGAGGTGGCGTATGAATGCGTCGAATCCGGCCTGTATGAAACCATGCAGTTCCCGTTCAGCTATCTGTCCGGGGAAAAGGAGATCCGTCTGGTCAGCATGTGCCATGAACGTAATATGGGCTTTATCGCGATGAAGAGCCTGGCCGGAGGCCTGATCACACATGCGGAAGCGGCCATGGCGTTTGCCCTGGAACATGATGTCCTGCCGATCTGGGGCATTCAGCGGGAAAGTGAGCTTGATGAGTGGCTGTCCTTCATGGACCATGACGCGGTGATGACAGATGAGATCCGGGCCTTCATCGAAAAGGAAAAGCAGGAACTGGCCGGGGACTTCTGCCGCGGCTGCGGTTACTGCATGCCCTGCCCGATGGGGATCAAGATCAACACCTGTGCCCGGATGAGCCTGCTGCTGCGGCGGGCGCCGTCCGCGAAATGGCTGAGCGAAACCGGCCAGGCGGAGATGGAAAAGATCGAAACGTGCATCCACTGTTACCAGTGCGCCTCGAAATGCCCGTACGAACTGGATACGCCCGCGCTTCTGGAAAAGAACCTGGCGGATTACCGCCGGGTACTGGCCGGGGAAGTCAAGGTACAGTAAAAAAAGAAGTCCTGCCAGCTGTACTGATCCCCAAAAGTTGGACAGATAAATATTAGATTTGAACCAGAGACCTCATTTCTCTCCATTCGAGAGGAGTGAGGCCTTTTAAACGTTCTTTGATACGCTGATGATTGTAGTAATAGATATAGTCTGAAATGG
>JAFRHT010000047.1 GCA_017433125.1 Solobacterium sp. | reverse complement strand
TGCGTGCTGCGAGAACTTCTTCGGGCATCTGAAAAGCGAATGTCTTGAACTGCATAAACTGCCTGAGACCAATGCGGAATTGATTCAGAAAGTGATCAGCTACATTGATTTCTACAACAATGCCAGACCCCAGAGAAAACTAAAAGGTATGACTCCCATTCAATTCAGGGAATCATACCTTGTTGGTTGATCCGTTTTTCTATGTTTGTCCCATTTCAGTGGGGCAGTTCATCTGCAGGCCGTTTTTTCATATATTTTATTTATTGATCATAGCGGTCAATCAGTTTGTCAATATCATCGAGATCGATCCACTCTTCGGAAAAGCCGCAGTCACAGCAGACATACCGGCGCACCTTGACCGCGGAGAGCACGGTCATGCCGGTCATGATATTATTGCCGGCGCCATAACTGCGCACATCCCCCGGAACCATCAGAATTTGATCACTGCCGCACTTCGGACAGACATTGGAAAACTTCATGCTTACCTCCTACTGGACTTCTGTTTCCACGATAATATCACGTTCATGGCGGACGGCAAACCAGACCTTCGTACCGTCATCCTCTGCCGGCTGTTCGGTCAGTTCCAGCCTGACCGGGGAAAAACCGGTATGTTCGGCAATGATCCGGTTGCGGATCCGGTCCGGCTCATCTTTTTCATAGCTGTAGTAATACGGTTCATCCTTCGCGTCCGGCCCGTAGCAGGCAATATCCGGATCCAGGGACAGCACCATGGTGCATTCTTCCTGCCCTGCCGCCGCCCGCATGATGTGGTCCCGCAGGATTTCCAGCATTGTCCGGAAAATCCCCTGCCGGCGCAGTACGGCGGTCACATAGGCATTGCGGAACAGGAATACCTGCCCGCCGGTTTCCGGCGCATCTTCAGGCACGGCCTCATTGTGCAGCAGCCAGGCCCGCTCAGGGAAGAATGTCTCGGTGACAATATAGTATTCCAGGTACATCCAGTCGGATTCCAGACTGATTTCATCATAAACCTCCGGCTGTTTCAGCAGCGCTTCCGCGGAGCAATGCAGCCCGGACAGGTCTGCGATGATATTCATCTGTTCATCATAAACCAGCAGTACCATCTCATTGAGCAGGCCGGGGATTTCCGGATAGGAAAACAGGCAGTATGCATAACCATGACTGTCTTCCTCCACAGTCCAGGCATAGTCTTCCCCGGAAGTGTAGTTTTCGATCCGGCAGGCATGATCCGGCAGCCACTCTGACAGCCGCTGCAGGGAAACCGCCAGGTATTCCTGCGGGCTTTTCATGCCTGTTCCCCGGCCGGCGCGTCCATGAAGAAATTCTCATCCAGCAGGCTGATTTCATTGTCTGCCGCCGGGTGACCGAGTTTGACAACGAGGTCTGCCGTCTCTGCCGCATCTGTCAGCACCGCACCTCTGGCCGCGCACAGCATGGCCAGATAGTCATTCAGGGAGAACGCATACGGGCGGTAGGTCTCTGCCGCATCCAGATCACCCTTTTCCCGGCCCAGCAGGATCAGCAGCCGGTTCCGCGGGTCAACGATGCCGTATGCCAGCCACCGGGCCCGGGTGCGCAGCTCATGGCTGAAGAAACAGTTGGCCGGATTGTACAGCTTTACATTTGTCTTCAGCCCTGTTTTACTGACGGCCAGGAGACCGGTCCGGACTTCCTCGATGTCCGCGAACGGGCAGCCGGTAAAACTGTTGATATTGAGGCAGATACGCACTGCCTTCTCTTCTTCCACGGCTTTCTGCAGGTTGATGTCAATGTACTCGGCCGCGTTGCTGTGGGTGACGTCGCCGGAGTGTACCATGGCATTGCTGCGGAAAAGATCATTCCAGCCGATGTGTATGATTTTTCCTTCTTCCGTCAGGGCAAAGCCGTGCAGGTCAATATCGATCCGCTCTTTATCATTCCAGTAGGTGAAGAATCGCAGGGTGTGTACTTCCGCCGGGATGCGGAAGGCCATGCCGGAACGGATATATCCGCCTTCGGCTGATTTTTCGTTTGTTTCGATATAGGAAGCATCAAACGAATATTGTTCCTCATCTACATAGATCCTCTTGCCGTCCAGCGGTGTTTTCATCTGCTTCATCTTGGTCTTCAGCACTGCTGCGAACAGTTCAAACAGCTGATCATCCTGGCCTTTGAACACATTGCACAGGCGCACCAGGGTCTGGGTGCTCAGCACGTCCGCGTTTGCCGTAAGCCGGGCCTGCAGCTGTTCCCTGTCCACGCCGTTTTTCAAAAGCCAGCGGGTCTTGCGCACCAGTTCCCCAGGACGGCGGGCCGCAAACTCAAGGGCTTCGGCCGGGGATGCTTTCAGGATGCTCTTGAGCCGGCTTTCCCAGGAACGCAGCAGGTCATCCCGCAGTTCACTGACAGCCTGCAGGTGGTCCGGCGAGCGGAAATACAGACTGCTGTCGGTAAACTGCAGCACCATCAGCACATCTTCCCGCTTCCGGTTTGACTGCATCAGGTTGTCACGGAAATCCGCGGGGGAAAACTGTTCCAGCGTCTGCACAATAGCCCGCTTCTCGGATGTATGCAGGTGGTAGTGATGCATGCGGATGTAATTCTTGGCGCACTTGAACACATCGCCGCTGTTCTGGCAGATGCCCTTAAGCATGCGTATCCGCTGTGGTCCCTTTGTCTGTTCCATGATAATGCGGAAGACCGGTATCAGATTCTCCTTGAAGGCAGCCTTAACCGAAAGGAACGAATCATCCGCATGCCTGACACATTCCTCAACCAGTTCTTTTTCCGGAATGGTCATCCGCTCCCGCCGCATCAGCAGCTGCTCATATACCTTCCGGTACAGCCCGTCTTCTTCAGCCAGGCTCAGGACTTTCGCTTCCAGCAGGGTTTCATCCGTTTCGGTTTTCGGTGTCTCCGTACTGTCCGGCAGCCAGCCTTCCCTGACCTCTACGCCGAACAGGTCCTCCAGCCCGTAGGTGCTGAAATAGTGAACCATCTGATGGAAACGGAAAACCGCCTCATCCATGGCCATGACCTGGGATGGAAAATCCGGATACATCGGCGCTGCCTTTACTTTCGGAATCATTGCCTTGATCTCCGTATAGATCTGCCCGGCCGCATGGCGGGCCGCAATCCGGATCAGGTCCTGCGGCTGAAAGACATATCCGGTTTCTGCCCGCAGGTTTTCATTCATGGTCACCGCTTCCTGCAGACCGGCATCATCAGGATGGTCTTCCCCGGGCGGCAGAATGACCAGCCGGAGATCACTGAAGAGATTATTTCTGAACTGTTCCATACGGCACCTCCCATAGACACAAAAAGCGCAGCCATCATTGATCGATTCTAAGCACGTAAAAGGATGATCAAACCTAAGCCAGGCCCCGCTGCGCCTGTATTCAGTATACACGGAAAACGGATAAATTCCTACCGGGCGGGCTGTTTTTCTCTCTGTACAGAAACCTGCACAGTGTTTCTCCGGGCTGAACGTATGCTGAAGCCGGAGGTGATGATCATGAATGTCTCCCTGCGGCCGGTTTACGTCGATGTCATTGAGCAGCGCACCAGTGAAGGTGTGCTGATCCCGCGGATCCTGATCTGGCCCGACGGCCGAAAGTTCCGCATTGAAAAAGCTGAAGGCGGCAAGGCTTTCGGTATCTCGGAATCCGGTCAGAACGGCCGTGTCTTCGATATCTGGATCTACGGCCGCAAGCGCCGGCTCTATCTGCAGAAAGACCGCTATTTTGTCGACAGTGCCGCCCGCCCCGCACCGGCCCATGACCCAGTTGACCTGACGGATGAGGAACTGCTGGAAATTATCTGAATACTTCTGTTACGCCGAGCGCTTTTTTCCTGTACGATACTGTCAGATATGAAACAGTACAGAAAGCCGCTCAACATCGTCATTGCCGTAATTGTCCCTTGTGCCTGGGTATATATGATGTGCCGGGGTTCCGGTTCCCTCGCCGCAACCGGGCTGCGGAGCCTGAAATATTTTACGGTGCTTTCCAACTTGCTTGAAGGCCTGGCTTCTGTACTGTTTCTGTGCTCCGTCCCTCATTCCCCGCTGCTGAAATACATCGCCGGCATTGCCGTAACCCTGACCTTCATGACCGTTCTGTGTTTTCTCGGTCCGGTCTTCGGTTACGCTTTTATGTTCAGAGGGGCCAACTTCTGGTTCCATCTGGTGGTGCCGCTGCTGGCCATCGGGGAGCTGCTGGTGATGGATGATGCCCGTCACAGCAGAAAGGACAGCCTGATGGCCGTCCTGCCGTTATTCCTGTACGGTATTTTCTATATGGGAAATATACTTCTGAACGGGACCGGCAACTGGCCCCGCAGCAATGACTGGTACGGCTTCGCCCGCTGGGGCATCCCGCAGGGAATTGCCCTGTTTGTCTTGTTCTGCCTGTTAACTTATCTGGGGGCCAGACTGATCACCCGGGCTGCCGCATTTTTCCATCAATCCTGAAGACATCCGTTTCGGTTACCACCAGGTCCATCCGCTCATCCTGACTGTCACAGGGCAGCTCCGCGGCCAGCAGCTCGTTGAAACAGAGGCACAGCCGGCAGGTTTCCGCCGCTTTCAGAAAGCGGTCATAATAACCCATGCCATGGCCAAGCCGGTCTCCCTCCCGGGTTACGCTGAGGCACGGGATCACTGAAAGATCAATCCGGTTCCCGGCCGTAATACTGTCATCTTCCGGCTCCGGGATGCCAAGTTTTCCCGCCTTCAGTTTACTGTCCGCCCGGATCCGCACGGCTTTCATACAGCGGCCTTCGCACTTCGGCACATAGACAGTCTTGCCGGCAGCGAAGGCTGCTTTGATGATGGCGGAAGTATCCGGTTCATGCTCTGTACTGAGATAAACAAAAACAGAAGCGGCACGCTGAAAAACAGGCAGGCTGATCACCGTTTCGGCAATGGCACTGCCGGCCTTCAGAACATACGCAGGATTCAGGTCTTCATACTGCTTTTTCAGCTGTTTCCTGCGTTCTGCCTTTCTGCCTGATGTCATTGTTCAGTGTACAGCTTCCTTCTCCGGCTGCCAGACATGGCTCATCGCTGCATCCGGCACTTCCTTTTCACTGACTTCGGAGTGAGTAACCTGATAATACAGGAACGCCAGCCAGCCGAGTCCGCACAGACACGCCAGCAGGAACAGCAGTCCGATCAGTCCGAATGTTTTTTTCTTCATGGTGCTCAATTCTCCGTTTCTGCTTTTATTATAACAGCGGTAAAAGAAAAGGTCTCGTCACTGACGGGACCTCTTTGAAGCTTATTCGCCGAAGACTGCCTTGGCCTGGGCTGCCATGCGCTTGCCGTAATCGACAGCCAGGGCATTCCAGTCATATTCGGCACTGCCGATGGCGATCGGGCCGAGATGAATCGGCGGATTGCCGGCGACACCGCCGCCGGAGTAGACCATCATGCCGAAGAACATTTCATGCACGAGAATGTTCATCATAGCCATTTCGTTGCCGCCCCATGCATACTGGGCTGTTGCGAAGGCACCGCCCAGTTTGCCGGCAACCTTGTACTTGCCGAGGGTCTCGAGGAAGGCGGTTGTTTCAGCGGCCGCATCTGTGTAGTAAGTCGGGGTGCCAATGATAACGCACTTGCTTTCTTCCATCCATTCCAGATCGATATCATGATAAGCGAATGCCTTGGCTTCCAGCCCGCCCAGGGTCAGACCTTCAGCGATCTTTTCGGCAATGCCGGCTGTAACACCGGTTTTGGATACATAAACAACTGCTGCTTTCATAAGAATTATTCTCCTTTGCTGATTTCATCATACCACATCTCCATCCGGCAAAGGCGGTAATGCTCAGAACAGCAGTATTATTCCGGCCACTGCCGAAACGGCAATGCACAGGATCGGATGCGGCTTGTATTTCCGGATCACCGCGTACATCAGGATAAACCAGATGAGCTTTTTCAATTCGATCAGATCCAGGAAGTTATGTGTCTGCAGGAAGACATCCATGTGCAGAACACCCGCCTCCACAACGCTGAAACCGGCCGCCGCGATCAGACCGGTAACCGCCGGACGCAGACCATAGAACACGTTCTCGACCAGCGTGCTTTCACGGAACTTTTCCAGGTAGGCAGATACAATATTGACAATGATGATTGCCGGCGTAATCACTCCCAGCGTGGCTATGATTCCACCCGGAATACCGGCAACGGAACAGCCGACGTAGGTAGCCATATTGACTCCGACCGGGCCCGGGGTGGACTCTGAAACAGCGATCATATCCGTGATCAGGGCCTGCGAATACCAGCCGGAAGTCACGGCCAGCTTCTGCAGGAACGGCAGGGTAGCCATACCGCCGCCAACGGCAAAGAGACCGATCTTGAAGAACTCCCAGAATAACTGCAGATAGATCATCATTTCGGCTGGCCTCCCTTCATGGCGGATCCGGTTTTCAATGCCTGGACCACAGCGCCGAGAATCCCACTGGCAACAATGATGAGAATCGGCGACACCGATGTAAACAAACTGAGGTACAGCACTGCCAGGCAGAGAACAATACCGAAAATATCCTTGATGCCTTTTCTTGCCATAGCCAGTACCGTATCCAGGATCAGCGCCGCCACACAGACAGTTATTGCGCTCAGCGCATGACGGACATAGACATTGTCCTGGAAGCTGGACAACAGGAAGTAAATCATCGATATGATGATGATACAGGGGCTGACCACGCCAAAAGCCGCAGCCAGTGCCCCGGGAACTTTTTTCTGCTTATGTCCGATAAACACCCCGACATTGACGGATATGATACCCGGCAGGCCCTGGCTGACCGCATAGTAGTCAATAATTTCCTCTTCGCTCATCCAGCGCCGTTTCTGAACGATTTCCCGCCGCAGGATCGGCAGCATCGCGTACCCGCCGCCGAACGTCACCGCGCCCATGCGGAAAAACAGTAAATAAAGATCAAGCAGCTCACCCGCCATATGAAACCTCCCTCATATACACGATATATTGCATGACTTGATCCATGTTATCATGATGCGTTTTTTTGTCAATCAGACAGCTGTTTACGGTACTGTTCCGCGGCGGCGATCAGCTTGGGATAGATCCGCTCCCGGAACCACGGTTCTGCCGAAGCAGCCAGGGCTTCTGCCGGGGTGAACCAGGCAACCGCCTTGTTTTCCTCTTCCCGGCTGTGCACCGGCTCCTCTTCATCCGCCCTCACCAGATACGTCATATTCAGATGCAGGTGGGAACCTACATAGTGGCCTTTTTTCTCATGCCCGCTGACCGGCAGGATTTCCACCGAAAGAATGTCCCGGCTGACCGGGATCACATGCCGGAGGCCGCTTTCCTCCTGCACTTCCCGCATGGCTACGGCCAGCAGATCCTCGTCCCCGTCCGCGTGTCCGCCCAGCCAGGCCCACGAATCATAGATCCGGTGATACGCCATCAGCACCTTCGTGAAATCGCGGTTCACCACCCAGGCCGAGGCTGTCATGTGCATGACCTCATTTTCCCGGGAAAAGATATTGTCAGCCGCCAGCGCAGAAAGGATCTGTCCCAGATCCTTCTCTTCCTGTTCATTCACCGGAACATAGCACTCCAGCTGCCGTCTTAAGTCATTTCTGTTCATTGATAAACGACTTCTTTCACGGGGCCGGATGCGCCCAGTTCTGTCCGTCATCCGAGCAGATAACATCCACAGTGCCGTCCGGCAGGTATCCGGCAGCCCAATGGGTATCGGTATTCCCTTTGCGCAGGACATAATCCAGATACATATTTGCGTCGAAGCAGAACTCACCCATCATCATCAGTTCACCGCCCGCATTGACTGCCTGGCTGACTTCTTCCTGCTGCAGGAGCGCATCAAACAGACTCTGGGCTTTGAATGGGATCTCGTCACTGCTGAAGTAATCATACGGGGTAATATCAACCACTCCCATATGGAAAGCGGTGCGCAGGACCCGTTCGCCCAGATCAAAGCCGGTGTAGATGAATCCATCCGTCTTGCCGTCGGCAAAATGTCTGACATACTCGATCATGCCGGCCGGCGCGTCTGACTCGGCGCTCTCCACATACAGGATCGGCTGTGACTTTTCCGCTTCATACCAGACCTCGGTGATTTCACCGGCATACCAGCTGTAGCGGCCGACACGAAGATCCGTATCCGCTGCCGGGATAATCAGATAGACATTGTCTTCGTATTCCCCGAGATCCCCGTAGATGACATGGTCTTCATCGATCTCCGCCGCTATGGGCAGATTAAGGTCGCTCGCTGCCCGGGCAACAACATCTGCCCTGGACCGCTCGGAATTCACCGTGCCCAGGAACGCAACCTCCAGATCTTCATAACCCTCCATGCCGGCCACATACGGATGCGGGGTTTCACTGCCGGCAGTTCCTGCTGCGCCAGGGCGTTCCGAAGCCGGTTTCGCCGTCGGACCCGCGGCCGGTTTCGGAGTCGGGGCAGCGGCCGGGGACGGTGTCGGATCTGCCGCCTTACCGGCACACGCGCCCAGCATCACCGCTGTCAGGATAACAGTAATCAGTTTCTTCATAACTTCCTCCTCGCCTTACAAGGCGGCGCCAAACACTTCGTATGTTTCCACCGGATTTCCTTCCGTGTCTGTCACTTCCAGAACCCAGGAAACCGGATTGTCATTATAATACTCGCCAACCCTGAACCGCATGGTCCAGCCGTCTTCAAGGGCCACATCATCAGCACTGAAATATATCTTCCCCGCGGAAATCATCCGGATGAGATACAGCCCGTTTTCTGCCGGTTCGCACAGCTGTGCTTCTGTTTCGGTGTTCACTTTTAATCCCCTGACGGCCGGGGTGCCCCATACCGTGGTTTTTCTGTTTTCCTCCGTACCGGCCAGAATCCATACATCGGTGTCCGTCACTTCGTTGACAAATATAACCGTACCGGCCGCCGGCACTTCCGGGGCAGGTTCTTCCTCACGGGTGCATCCGGCCGCAAACAGCGCCAGCATACACACGGCCAGCAGCTTCATCGTTTTCATTGCTCTTCCGGCATCGGGGCAAGCCTGCCGTCCTCCGTTTTTTCGAAAATGACCCCACCGCCCTGGGTCGGGTGGTCAATATAGACAACTTCGGAAGAATCACTGTGATACTTCAGTATATTTCTGACAATCATGATGTCCCCGGCAGCTCCGTCTGTCATCAGGATACCCATGCAGAGGACCGGCAGGCTGCCCTGCAGGATCCCGTAAATCATGGGCAGGATGCCCAGCACCAGCAGCGGCATCAGGGCTCCGGCTATGTAGGGCCCCCGGGCCAGCGGTACCTTGCAGGAACAGTACGGCGTCACATACTGCACCATAAAGCCGAAAGCGATATCCTTCATGTGGTGTTCCGCGAATGCCGCCCAGGTCAGGCCGTGAATCAACTCGTGCACGGCAATCAGCACAAGATACAGCGGGAAAAACCACCACGGGAAGCGGAAGGAAATCCCGATCCCCCGGTTTTTCAATATGAACAGCCCGAAGCCGATCACCGCTGCCGGGATCAGCAGCCCGATGGCAAAAATATTGGCCTTGACGATACTGATGGTCAGATCCGTCCGGAGCCAGCCCTTTTCGCGCATGTTTTCCGCCAGTATTTCAAACTGTTCCAGCCGCTTCTGCTCGTCTTTTGACAGTTTTCTGGCTTTTTCCTTTTCGTCCGTATTCCCGGATACGTTCTCTTTCTTACTCACGTTTTTATTATCTCACAAATACATGCGGTCTGCGGCTTTCGTGTATCCTGTCCTGAGCAGTGCGAAAAAGCATGATTTCTTACAGGGTATAGCATATGAAACTTTCGCGGATCTTTCTGCCGCATTATAATATTTCTGAACAGATGGAGGTAAGCTGACAATGATCGAGACAAACAAAAACCGCCAGGAACTGCTGTATGAGTATATGCATCTTCGTTATCCGGCAGTGGCTGTCAAGCTGATTGAAAATGATGAATCTGCTGTCCCCGCGGAAGCCCTGCGGCCAAAGGAGCACGGCAATTATCATCTTGGCCTGTGTCAGGCATTTGCCATTACCCGCCGGGAAAACAAGGCTGTATACATGCGCAGAGAGGATCACTGGTGCTGGAGCCCGCTGATCTGTTTCGGCATGGTCCCATGGGAGCGGGACACACCGGGCTTCAACTCCGTGGCTGACCGGATTGAAATCGCTGATCCGGAAAAGGGCAAGGCATTTCTGGAAAACCTGCCCCGGGTGCCGATGAACAAGTATAAAGGCATCCTGAGTGTGCCCCTTGACAAAGCAGATTTTGAGCCCGATGTAACGCTTGTTTACTGCAAGAATCACCAGCTGCTGAAAGCCCTGCTGGCCATCAAGTCACAGACCGGCGTGCCGACAGAAAATATGTTCACACCGCTGGACTCCTGCATCTTCTCCATTATCCCCCCGATGCAGGACGGCAACTACCGGGTTACCGTACCTGATCCGGGTGAACTGGCCCGGGCACTGACACCGGAGGATGATATCATCCTGACAATTCCGGCCCAGCGTGACGAGGAGTTCTACAAGGGCGTCCAGTTCTGGCTTGATCTCGGAGCCCGCGGCAACTTCAATCCCATCGTCAAGGAAGATTTCCAGCGGCCTGCTTTCTACAATTTCCTCTTCCAGGAATGGGGTCTTGACACCGACAAGGAATAATTACAAATAATTACCGGCCGGAGCCGCATGGTTCCGACCGGTTTTTCCTGTTTCAGGATGCCTGTGAATCACTGTGATGCCGGCGGAGAGATACCTTACTCCTCACCCAGGCCGATCCATTCGAAGATCATGTCTTCTCCGGTTTCCGACCTGTCATCGTGCCAGGTAAATGATCCGTCATCATTGAAGGTGACTGTACCGGTGCCATCATTGTAGACATCCTCCTGCGCCGTTGCTTCGCCTTCCTTGTCATATGTCAGGATTGTCTTTGCGCAGCCTTCATACGTGATGGTGCGGGTTTCCGTATCAAGCCTGCCGGTGATAATCCACTGAGCGGTTTCCCAGGCGCTGCTGCCCCAGCGGATCGTGATCAGGGCCTCTTCTTTCCCGAGGCATTCGACAACTGCGCCGGCCCGGTCACACTGATATTCTCCGACAAAATTCATGACCGGGTTCTGCCAGGCCGGATCCTCCCCGAATACCGCAACATAATCAGCGCTTTCGTCGAGTTCTACGGTAATGACCGGCTCGGTGGAATAGTCTTCCCCGTTCTTCATCCACTTAACAAAGAGGCTCCCGGCCTCCGGTGCCGCTGCCAGTGTATATGTCTGCGCTTCTGCCAGATTGATGACAGCTGACTGGAACGGCCATTCAGGATCTAGTTCCGGTACGGTTTTGCCCTCCTCATAGCCGATCATGCCAAAGCCTTCAACATTGACGGTTATAAAGATTTTGGCTTCCGGCAGATCCAGTTCCGTCAGATGATAGGTTTCCCCGCCTTCAACAGCCAGGGTCATGCTGTCTTCGCCCTCTTCGGTAACCGTAACAACAATATCTTCCCGGCTGCCGGAAGAAGACAGCGTACCGTGCAGGGAACTGCCTTCCTGCGTCACGATGCCGCCCCAGGAGTCTTCGATCGGGTCTTCGCCCAGCATGACACCGGCATACCAGCCGGGGTCCTCGACGTCATCCATGTACGTCAGTGACAGGAAATTCCCGTCTTCATCCTGGAAATAACCGCTGCGGCTCCATTCCGCAGCCGGTTCCTCTTTTGCCCCGCAGGCCCCCAGCAGGGACACCAGCGCGGCACACACCGCTGATTTGACCAGTTTGTTCATTTTCCGGTTTTCTGCCCTTCCTGTCCGGGTTTCTTTTTGATCCGCAGGATATTATGCCCGTCCTTGTATTCGTAGCTGATGCCATCCATGGATTTTTTCACAAGGAAAATACCTAGGCCGCCGATCTTTCTTTCCTCCGCGTCAAGCGTCAGATCCGGTTCTTTTTTTGCCAGCGGGTCAAACGGTTCCCCGTTGTCAATAAACGTAATGACAGCAGCTTCCGGGTCAGTTTCTGTTTCCACCCGGACAGTTGCCTCACCGCCATTATCATCGTAGGCATACTTGGCAATATTGCTGAAGATTTCATCAATGGCCACAGCCAGCTGGATCATCGCTTTCCGGCTGAAATGCAGCGGTGCCAGCTGTTCTTCCACAAAGTCTGTCACCGCCGGAATATTTTCAATCAGTGCTTGAATCGTCAGTTCTTTCATAAGCATCACCGTAGGGTCAGGATCTTGTCAAAGCCGCTCGCCGCAAACACTTCCAGTACCTGTCCGCCCGCTCCTTCAACATACATTTTTCCCTGTTTGTTCATCTGTTTCTGCGCCACCAGCAGCTGCCGCAGACCGGCTGAGGAAATATACTCCAGGCCGGAAAGATCAAATACAAGTTCTGTGAGATCCGCCGGGATTGCCTGCAGGATCTCCCCGAGTTCCGGCGAAGTTACCGCATCCAGACGGCCGCCGGCCCGGATTGTCATCTTTTTTTCTTCCGTGTATTTTTCAATTGCCATTCCGGTCTCCTCTCAATCCTCCGGTGACCAGGACGGCTGCAGCGGCTCAACGATCATGTCTTCCACCCTGCAGCACACCTGGTATTTGTCTTCGTAGACAATTTCACCGGGATGGTTTGTATAAACGACATAATACGGATGATTGTACTTTTCCAGCAGCCACATGACCGGGTTGATCATCCGCATCATCTCGTCGCTGTTTTCTGTCTTGAAAAAGCACACGACTTTCTCCTGCCGCTTGCAGGGTTCCGGCCAGGGCAGCTCTTCTGCAAACCAGGAATCGATTTCCAGATAGAGTTCCTTGTCTTCCGCATCCATGACATCATTCTGGATCATCTGCATGCACATGCTGAAGACGCCCTTCGCATACATGGTGTTCTCGGCCAGTTCCCGACCCTGTATCCGTACATATTTGAAGTCCATATCGTTTCCTCTTCAGTTCTGCCAGCGCAGGGAAGCCAGAAGTTCTTCCCAGACCGGCAGGCACTCATGCAGGGTTTCCGTCCTGCCGTAAAAATGAAGTTCATAGAGATCCCGGCCGGTTTTGACAATACAGGTTTCCCCGGTCATTGCGATCCCCTGGACCGTATAGGTATACCGGAACCCTTCCGCCTTCGGGGCCCTGACCTGAAACGCTTTAAGCCCTTCAGCTTCATACCCGGAGGTTTCCAGGGCCCGGCGGATATTCTTTTCGGTCTCCTTCGCGATATCGTGCACGTTCAGCACCGTTCCCGCAAAACCGCCGAGATGTTTCCAGCCGGCTGTAACAATCATGTGTGCTTCCGGCGCAGAGAGGCCGATCCACTCCGCGTCCCCAGTTACTGTCAGGGCTCCGCGTTCTTCTTCATTCATGATGTGCAGCGGGCGCGGTGCATCACCGGTCATCCGGTTCAGTCTGAATTCATTCATGTGCTGTCTTTTCTCTTCGGTCGAAACGCTTTCTCCCCGGGGAAATAGCCCGCTGCGGACAGACCAGCAGACACAGGTGACAGCCTACACACTTCTTCCCGTCCAGCACCGGCCGCCGGCCGCTGTCCAGATGAATGGCCTGATGTCCCCCATCCGCGCAGGAAATTTCACACCGGCCGCAGCCGATGCACTTTTCCCGATGGAACTGCGGGAAGATAACCGTATCCCGTTCCAGCACATCGGTTGTGTCACTGACTGAATCCAAGGCCTCGCCCCGTGCTTCTTTTACGCTGCTGAAACCCTTTTCTGCCAGATACAGGTTCAGGCCGGCCTTCAGATCATCAATAATCCGGTAACCGTACTGCATGACAGCGGTTGTCACCTGCACACTGCCGGCCCCCAGCAGGATATATTCCAGGGCATCCTGCCAGTTTTCAATACCGCCCATGGCACTGATGTGCATGCCGGCAAGTTCCGGATTGTTTCCCATCTCCGCAATGAAGCGCAGGGCAACAGGCCGCACCGCATTGCCGCTGTAGCCGCCTACCGCGGACATGCCGTGCACAGCCGGAGCTGATACATAGGTATGGGGATCAACCCCGATAATACTCTTGATCGTGTTGATGGCGGCAATGCCGTCAGCCCCGCCCCGCAGGGCAGCTTCAGCAGCCGGACTCATCCTGTCCACATTCGGGGTCAGCTTGGCCAGAATCGGGATTTTCGTACCGCGTCTGGCAGCAGCGGTAAACCGTTCCACCAGTTCCGGCACCTGGCCGATATCCGAACCCAGGCCGCCGTCCGCCATGTTCGGGCAGGAGAAATTCAATTCCACGGCATCCGCGCCGTTTTCTTCGCAGAGCCGGGCCAGGTCTTCCCATTCCTGGTCATTCTGGCCCATGATGGACGCCAGGATGACTTTGTCCGGATAGTTCTTTTTCAATTCCCGGAATACAGCCATGTTCTCCGCCACACTGTGATCCGAGAGCTGTTCGATATTCTTGAAACCGATAATACTGCCGTTGTCCCCGGTAATGGCCGAAAACCGCGGGGAAGCCTCATGGATTTCAAAAGAGCAGATGGTCTTGAATGCCGCCCCGGCCCAGCCTGCTTCAAAAGCCCGGGCACACATGTCATATGTGCTGGCCACAACCGAAGATGACAGCAGGAACGGATTCTCGAGCGGAATCCCGCACAGGTCCGTACGCAGCCGGTTTTCATCTTCCGGCAGGGCGACTTCAAGCTCCGGCTTCACTTCATCATGCAGCCGCAGCATCACTTCACGAATGGCAACCCTGCTGCTGCGGACACAGGCTGTTTCACACGGGGCGCTGCAGTTCAGACAGGGGTTGCTGTCCGGATACCGTGCAGCCGCTGTCTTTTCGTTGTTGAACCAGATACTCCGCAGCAGGTCTGCCGGATCTGCTTCCGGACACGCCGCGGAACAGGGAGCGTTATGACACAGAACACACTGTATCATGTCATTTCGATATAGTTTTCGTTCAAACATAGCCGTCCTCCCGCTATTCATTTCTGTCTTCCGCCACCTCTGCCGCAGCCGGGGCAGTTGCTGTATCCGGGCCCTTATATTCCATGCACAGCATGGTCAGGTCATCAAACTGTTCGGCATCCTGAACAAAGAAATCCACCGCCGTGCTCATGTGTTCGAGCACCTGGTTCGGACCTGCGTCAGGCACTTCATTCAGAACATTGAGAATCCGGTCTGTACCGAACATTTCCTGTTTTTTGTCCGTGGCTTCCGGCAGTCCGTCGGTATACACAAAGATACGGCTGCCCGGTTCCAGCTGCACTTCATACTCCTGATACTGC
>JAFRHT010000046.1 GCA_017433125.1 Solobacterium sp. | reverse complement strand
CCGGCCCCGTCTTTCCAGCTGATTGATCTTTCCGCCGCGACGGAAAATATCCTGCTGGAGGCGGATGAACTGGGGCTTGGTGCTGTCTGGATGGCGGTGGCGCCGGATGACGGACGTATCGCCAATGTGCGCAGGGTGCTGCAGATCCCCCGGACCGACTGGTGCCGTTCTGCATGATTGCCGCGGGTTATCCGGCCGAAGAGAAGAAACAGCAGGACCGCTTCGAACCGGACCGGGTTCATTGGGTTGAATGATTCATAATGTCATCCGCCTGCGGGTGGCATTATTTTTTACAGTATGTTAAACTCTTACAGGTTATGAAAAAGATCAGGTTAAGCCAGTTTGTCAGTGACCGTGCCTTCATGAAGAAGACACTTTTCATTGCGCTTCCGCTGATGATCCAGCAGCTGATCTCGGTCTGCGTGAACCTGGTGGACAACCTGATGGTCGGCTGGCTCGGTGACGTGGCAATTGCCTCCGTGGCGGCGGTCAACCGTTTCTACATGATTGCCATGTTCGCCACCAACGGCCTGGCTTCGGCCGGCGGTGTTTTCATCGCGCAGTTCTACGGCGCGAAAGAAGCACAGAAGATGAAGGAATCGTTCCGGACCATTTTGACCGGGGCATGCATTATCATGGTTGTATTCAGTATCCTCGGACTCTCGGCTTCCGGGCAGATTCTCCGTTTTTTCACCGATGATCCCATGGTCATCGAGGATGGTATCCGGTATATCCGGATTGCGGCCTGGTCGTTTGTGCCGGCGGCAGTCACCATGTCTTCCTACAATGCCATGCGGGCGGTCGGGGAGACAAAGATCCCGCTGCGCTGCAGTGTCACCTCGGTGTTGATCAATGCCTGCCTGAACTATATTTTAATGTTCGGAAAACTGGGGATGCCGCGGCTGGAACTGCGGGGTGCTGCGCTGGCAACGCTGATTGCCCGCATCATTGAGATGGTACTGGTGCTGGCGGCGCTGAAGAAGCGGGAATTCGCGTTCAAGACGAAGGTATTGCATGTCTTCCATATTTCCGGGGACATCCTCAAACACGTCATTGTCCGTGCCGCGCCGCTGATGATGAACGAAATCCTGTGGACGGCCGGCAACGCCATGCTGTTCAAGCTCTATTCCACCCGCGGGGCCGTGGTCATGTCAGGCTATTCCATTGCCACAACCGTCGGTGACCTGTTCTTTACGCTGTTCGGCGGGATGGCGGCCGCAACCACTGTGCTGGTGGCCCAGCCGCTCGGCGCCAACCGTCTGGATGAAGCCCGCCAGAACGGTTACCGGCTGGTCGGCTTCAGTGTGTTCCTGGCACTGTTTATCGGCATCCTGATGAATCTTTCCCGCGGCCTGGTGCCGCTGCTGTACAGCCAGATCAGCGCTGATTCCCGGTACATCGCGACAACCTACCTGCTGATCCAGAGTTTCATGTTCTGGAACTATATGGCCACAACGGAATTCTTCTTTATCCTGCGGGCCGGCGGGGACACCAAGAACACCCTGATCATGGACAGCTTCTTCATGTGGCTGGTCAACATCCCGGTTGTGGCGGCCGTCACGTACTTCACTGACTGGAATTTTATCTTGATGTACCTGGCCGGACAGGCAACGGATCTTCTGAAACTGATGTTTTCCTTCCATCTGTTCCGCAAGGAACAGTGGCTGGTAAATCTGACGGTCATGCAAAACAAGAGTGCACCGCAGGAACTTTCATAGTAAAATAAGAAAGCATATTGCGGCATAGCCAAGCGGTAAGGCAAGGGACTTTGACTCCCTCATGCGCAAGTTCGAATCTTGCTGCCGCAGCCACCGTCATGAATAACCATCTGTCAGGATATACAGATGGTTTTTTTATGCGGGCAGGGTGTTTTTTCAGCGTTCTGTCACGCAGCCCCGGCGGTTCCGGGATACAATAAAACCAGAAGGTACCACAGATTTGCTCAGTGACGGAGAGGAGATCATGCGATGCAGACGAAACCTTTTTTCATGAACAATCCGGACTGGTATTATTTCGATGAAGAAGACTGGAAATACAGACTGACAGACAAAGCCCCGAAAGCAGCCCGCGACAGTTACGAAGACTTCTATGCCAATACCGAGATGATCGATATTCAGGAAATTACGGAGCTTCTGGAAAGATCCCGCAATCTTCTCTGAAAGAAAAAAGATATCCCATGCCGGGATATCTTTTTACTGCAATCAGTCAATGATTTCCATGCCGATGGCCCGCTGTACTCTGTCCAGCGTAACCGAGGCAATGGCCCTGGCCCGGTCAGCCCCGTCTTTCAGGGTTGTTTCGATCAGGTCGGAATCAATAATTTCATAGTAGCGCTTCTGGATTTCTTCCAGCTTGCCGCAGACAACATCCGCGACAGCCCGCTTGAAGTCGCCGTAGCCTTTGCCTTCGAATTCCTTTTCAATGTCTTCAAACGGCCGGTCGTCCTGCAGGGAAGACATGATCTGGATCAGGTTGGCAATACCCGGCTGGTTCTCCGGATCATATTTGACAATGCCCAGACTGTCTGTCTTGGCGCTCATGATCTTCTTGCGGGCATCCTTGAGATCATCCAGCAGGTAAATGCAGCCACGGTTGAGACCATCGGATTTGGACATCTTGTGAGTCGGGTCGGTCAGGGACATGATGCGGGCCCCGACTTCCGGAATCATCGGCTCCGGGACATGGAAGATTTCACCATACCGGTTGTTCATGCGGATGGCAACGTCCCGGCAGAGCTCGACATGCTGCTTCTGGTCTTCACCGACCGGCACATAATCCGGTTCATACAGCAGGATATCCGCGGCCATCAGGGTCGGGTAGGTATACAGGCCGCCGGACAGGTTTGCCTCACCCTTGGCCTGCTTATCCTTGAACTGGGTCATGCGGTTCAGTTCACCCAGATAGGTGTGACAGCACATGATATAGCCCAGCTGCGCGTGTTCCATGACATCCGTCTGCAGGAAAATAATGGACTTCTTCGGGTCCAGGCCGCAGGCCAGGTAGAGGGCCACGCAGTCACGCAGATTCTTCTGCAGTTCAGCCGGTTCCTGCGGTACGGTGATGCAGTGCAGGTTGGCAATGAAAGCGACCATTTCATACTCTTCCTGAGACTGTACGAACTGGCGCAGGGCGCCGATGTAGCTGCCAAGGTGCAGCTGCCCGGTCGGCTTGATGCCGCTCAGCATACGATGCTTCATGATGTAATCCTCCCTTGAAAATAAAAGCGTCTCTTCTTTCGAAGGGACGCATGAGACTCGTGCGCGGTACCACCCGACTTATCCGCATGATATGCAGATCACTTTTTCCGGGATAACGGACCGTCCGCTTCCATGGGAAGATGCTCACAGGCTCCAGCGGAATTGTACAGCAGCCGGCAGATTTCACCAGGTTCTGCCTCTCTACGGACTCTGGTACAGACCATGCACCTGATCAATGCATAAACTAATTAAAGCACAGAAATCCGGCCGGTTCAATCAATGAATTTGTCCAGTTCGCGCTCGCATTCCGGATACTTGCTGACCTTGGGATCTTTGATCAGCCGGCCCCTGGCCATGACCATGCGGACATTCCGCAGGGTTTTCAGATCGTCCAGCGGATTGCCGTCCGTGACGATCAGATCGGCATCCTTGCCGGCTGTGATGGACCCGGTCACATCATCGATTCCGGCCAGTTCGGCATTCCGCAGGGTGCCTGTATACAGGGCAAACTGATTGGATACGCCGATGAACTTATGGAAATACTGCAGTTCCCGCCAGAAATCATAATGGGTGATGTACGGGCAGCCGACATCATTGCCAAGGGCTACCGGGATATCGTTGTCCAGGGCGGCCCGGCAGTTGTCGATGATGCCGTTGAATACAAGTTCGCCGTTGTACTGTTCGACTTCCGAGGCATGGCTGACATCCCGGTCAAACAGGGCGTAGGGCAGGGCGGGAGACAGGGTCGTGCACAGGAAGGCATGGCGGTCCTTGTAGAGTTTCAGGATCTCATCATCTACGGCGGCACCATGCTCAATGGAATCGACACCGTTTTCCAGGGCAACCCGGACACCTTCCGTGCTTTCGACATGCGCGGCCACGTAGAAGCCTTTTTTATGCGCTTCTTCGCAGGCAGCTTTTACGATTTCCGGGGACATCTTCAGTTCACCGGGCACGCCTTTTGCCTTGGCGTCAAGAACCCCGCCGGTGATCATGAGCTTGATCAGATCAACATTCTCGGCGGCGACTTTATCGACAAACGCGGCGGCTTCTTCCGGGCTGGTGACGGCGTGGGCAACAGAACCGGCCATATGGCCGCCCGGCACCGAGATGCCTTCATTGCCGGCCAGAATCCGCGGGCCGATCCGCTTCCCGGCCGCGATCTCATCACGCAGACGGCTGTCAAAATCAGCGAGGCCGCCGACTGTGCGGATGGTCGTAACACCGCTCATCAGCTCGGTTTTCGCATAACCGGCACACAATCTGTAACCCGCAGCCCGGCCAAGCGGATTGCTCAGGACAAAGCGGGCTGTCTTGGAAGAATCCTTCTGTTTTTTCTGCGGTTTGCCGGCTGACGGGAGGTGCACATGCATGTTGATGAGGCCCGGCATGATGTACTTTCCGTCCAGATTGATGATTTCATAATCAGACAGATTGACACTGTCCTCGACAATATCTGTAATTTTTGTGCCGTCGGTCAGAATTGCCATCCGTTTCTGCGGCACCATGTCTTTTGTGCCGTCCAGGATGATGCCGTTGACAAATGCGTATTTCATGAGAACCTCCTTTATCCGAGTGTCCAGACACCTGTTTCAGTTTCCAACAGGGACAGGGAGAAGTATACCTTCATCGCCTGAATCAGATATTCCGTATCCTTCGTCCCGGCTGTCTCATAGGGAGAATGCATGGCCCACTGCGGCAGGCCGATATCCACACTGTTGAGCGATACATGCGCATTGGAGAGATTGCCCAGGGTTGAGCCGCTCAGCATGTCGGAACGGTTTGTGAAGATCTGGAAGGGCACGCCGGCTTTCCGGCACACAGTCTTGAAAACCGCGGCGGAAACGGCGTCGCTGGTATACTTCTGGTTGCCGTGATACTTGATGACAATCCCCTTATTCAGGGCCGGCCGGTTGGTCGGATCAGCCTTGCCGGCATAGTTCGGGTGGACGGCGTGGGCGTTGTCGGCACTGACCATGAAACTGCCGGCGATCATCACATGGTAGTCCTCTTCGGATGTACTGTAATAACTGTGAATGCGGCGGAGGGTATCCTCGAGGAAGGTGGAATCAGCACCCTGCTTGGTCAGAGAACCGACTTCTTCATTGTCGAAGATGGCCAGTACCGGAACACTGCGGCCCGGTGCTGCCGCCAGGAAGCCATGCAGGTTCGCGAACCCGCACTGCAGATCATCCAGATGGCCGGCAGAGAGGAATTCCCCGTCAGCACCCCAGACGGTACCGCGGCCGCGGGCATAGAGATACAGGTCATGGGCGATGATTTCATCGGCCCTGATCCCGGCGCTTTCCGCGATGACCTGCATGAATCTGCCCGGTTCTGCCTGCTGGGCGAATACCGGTTTCATATCATCCTGGACATTATAGGCAAGGCCTTCATTGGCACTGCGGTTCATATGGATGGCGAGATTTGGAATCATGACCAAGTCACGGTCAACGTTGACAAGACGCGATGTCAGCCTGCCGTCTGCCTCCGTAACAATCCGCCCGGCAACGGAGAGGGGACGGTCAAACCATGGCGCGCACAGCATCCCGCCGTATTTTTCCACATTGAGCAGGGTATAGTTTTCCTTTACTGTTTCGGCGTTCTCCTTGACTTTGAAGGCAGGGGAATCACTGTGGCTGGCAGCGATCATGAAACCGGACGGTTTTTCTTCCGGCAGCCGGAAAGCAATGACGGACGATCCGTTTCTGGTGATGAAATACTTTCCGCCGGCCTGCAGCTGCCAGCGGTTTCCTTCCCGCAGTTCTTCATACGCTGCCGCGAGAAGCTGGCGGCGGACTTCGGCCACTGCATGAAAGCAGGTCGGTGACGCAGCCAGGAAATCGAGCAGTTGTTCATTAACTTGTTCGGACATGAAATACTCCTTTTTCTTATAAAGCGATTATAGCATTTTCACGTAATTTTGTTCTTGCAATCGGGGACAGGGTGTATTATACTAACAAAGCGTTAAGCAGATGACTCCTTAGCTCAGTTGGTAGAGCAACTGACTCTTAATCAGTGGGTCTAGGGTTCGAGTCCCTAAGGAGTCACCATTGATCAATCAGTCCCTGTACAGGGGCTTTTTTCTGTCTGCGGCAGAATCAAACAGTGTCATCATGACATGTTATACTGATAAAGAAGAAAGAAGGGTGCATAACTGCAGATGCCGACAGACAAGCATACCGATCAGCACCGGCCGGAAAGCATCAGTTCGGTCTATCCGCCCAGAAAGCAGGTATTCCTGGGCCGTCTGCTCAGTGATATCTTCCTGCTGGTTTTCTGCGCTGTATGGTTTTCCTGGTTTATTCCTACGGCCGCGGGTATATTTGCCGAAGTGAATGAAACAGCCGGCAGCTTTGTGCATGTGTGCTTCGCGGCTGCCGTCAGTGGGCTCAGCATTTTCTTTCTGATCCTGGTCATCCGGGATATCAGGCGAGTATACAGAATCATCAGGAACATGGAATGATCAACTCTATGAAGGACCGTTATACGGTCTTTTTCATCTTCATAATGATTAAAATGGCATGAAATGACAGGCTGCCGGCAAATACCGTTGGTAAACATAAAAGCCTTTATGGTATAAAAAGAATAGTAAACAGCATTCATATACGCTGATCCTGCAAATGCACCGGATATATTTCCTTAATGAGGATGAATATGAAGAGAGACATTAAAAAAACATTCTGCAGATTTCCGCTGTATATCGGCATGGCTATGAGCCTGATACTGTTCAGTATTGTTCCGGTATCCGCTCAGGACGATGGTCAGGGGGAGCAACCCACGGAAGTCATGCCTGAGCCGGAAACAGGGACTGGGCCCGAACTGTCAGCGGAGACACAGGAGTCTTTGCCGGCTGAGCCGGAACCGCTGCAGGAATCCGTTCCTGAGAATGCGCCCATAGCTGAAGCCATTCCGGAAGAAGTTTTTGTTACGGCGCCGGCGGCAGCAGAGGAAGTTCCTGTCCTGGTCATGGCGGCTGCGGGTAAAGACAATGCCATGGAAAACACCAGTGAAAACACTGGAGAAACTGCCGGTGAGAACACCGGCGCGGTTACGATCACGATCGGAGGCACTTCATTCAGCCCGGATGATGAGGCAGGTCAGTGGTCGGATGGAAAAGGCTGGAAGAATGTGCCCGGGCAGTATGTGGCCATGGTTGACTATGACGGCAGCGACGCGGCAGTTTCCGCGTCCGGTGATGTCGTGACCCTGGCTGTGGCCGGGGTAAACCGGATCGGAACACTGCAGGGAGACTGTTCTTACCGGATCGTAGGCAGCGGTATTGTCCTGATCGATAAAATTGAAATCACAGAAGGACATACGATAACCCTGCATCCGAATACCGCCCTCTATGACGAAGGAAGCGCGGCTGTTTTCCTTTTTTTGAAGGAAAGCGAAAGCTATCAGCTCATCAATGGCGGCATCACAGGGATTCTGGATGAAAGCTGCACAGTTGATAATGTCCGGCTGACCATTCCTTCAGGCTCTTCTCTCATGATCAGTGCCCGGGCATCCCGCATGGAGACCTGGTATCCGGAGGATGGGACGGGTCCGGTCACGGATGTCACAGAGTATACATCCCTTATGCCTGACAGCGTCCTCGTGTCGGAGCATATGGGCGGCAGTGTCAATATAGAAGGATATGAGGGCCGGCTGGTTATAGGAAAAAATGCTTCGCTCACGGTTGACAGCGGTGCTTCTGTGCAGGTCAAAACAATCCTGGACGGTTATCAGTCCGTCAAAGGCGAACTGGTCGTACAGGGTGCCGTGGAAGTCAACGGTGAAGTGACGGGCGGCCGAATTAATGTCAGTGACGGCGGTTCCCTCGGGGGCAGCGGAACGGTCAGCACGGCAGAAGTCATTCTGGAGCCTTCCGGAAATCCGGAAAAGAGCCTTCTTCTGGACGACTGTTCCCTGACAGTCAACGGTACCGACAGTATGCGGCATGTTTCCGCCAAAATACAAGACAGTGTTATTTATATTAAAGGGAAAGCAGTTTTCTTTGATGAACTGATTGTCTCGGGGCACTCCGTTTTCAGCGCCGGTATCTTCGACAACGACGGTTCCACTGCTTTGGGAAAATGCGAAATCGGTGATATCGCAGTTGAATCCGGCAGTGATCTGAAAATTGTTGTCAACGATCATCAGTACATATTCCCCCTGCGGCTGCTGGAAGACAGTTTTGTGAGAATCAGCGGAAAAATCACCGGCGGCGGTGATGTCTCCGTATGCGGTGGAAGCGTTGAATATACCGGAACACAGGCGGACAATCTGCCGTCTGTGCCGTTTGGATATGCTGCCCGGGTATATGTCACCGAAACTGCTGCAGATTCTACTGAAAATCCTCTGAATATGTCGGCTGAGGAAGCCTTATCCCGAGCGAAAAATGATACGATTCCGGTTGTATATCTCGAAGTCAGGGATTCACTTGTTTCCCAGAATATCAGTGCCCGCGAATGGCTTGTTACGGGCATAATGGAGTATCCGGATCAGCCGTTACAGCGGGATTCAAGCCAGGAATATACCTGTGCTTCTTTACTGCAGGCTTATGGGCGGGATCCCGGCCAGTCTGCTGATCCGGATATCCCGGATTTTGCCTATAATATACTGAAGCCTGCCGTAGAGGTTATTTACAGTGATCTGAGCAGGCAGCGCCTGTGGCTGGATGATCCGACTGCCTTCACGACAGACGATGTCATCATGGTCCGGATGCTGAACTGTACCGGCCAGGGCGGCCAGGGCGGCTCATCATCCACCAGTGTTGAAACCTCCTTTACCGGAAGCGGTACGCTGGGGGGACCGGGATCTGGTTCCATGCAGACCGGAGAAGGCAAAGTCATCTATGGACAGGGAAATGATCCTGACCCTTCCACTCCAACCCCGCCGCCGACAGTGCCGCCAACCGCTGCGCCGACCGCAACACCAACCGCTGCGCCGACCGCGAAGCCAACCTCGGTCCCGACAGCGAAGCCTGACAGCAGCGGGAACATGAATCATTCAGGTACAGCTGCGGTCCCCGGTGCGGCAACTGCCGGAAACGGCACAAGGCCGCGGCCTGTGAACACAGCCCCTGCCGCGAATGGACAGACAGGGGAACAGCCGGCGGGTGTACTGTACACTATTTATTTTGAAACGGACGGCGGCACAAAAATCCCAGCCCAGACAGTTCATGCGGGAAAGACAGCCGTCAAGCCGCTTGATCCGGAAAAGGAAGGGTATATTTTTGCCGGATGGTATATTGACAGGGAATATAAGGAAACATTTAACTTCTTCTCCCCGATCAACGCTGATACAACGGTCTACGCAAAATGGACTGAACCGGAAAAAACCGGGGAGGCCGCAGCTGCAGAACCGGCAAAGAAAGCCGGACTGTCATGGCTGTGGATCCTGGCAGCACTGATCCTGGCGGCCGCCGGTTTCGGCATCGTGCGGCTGGCAGTAAGCGATGATGAAGAAGAATAAACAGCATTGAAAGAAAAAACAGAACAACGGCAGGGGCGGATTACCGCTCCTGTTTTTCCGGTTGTGCCGTTCGGGAATGCATTTTATACTTATTCATTGGGAGAATTCCGGTCACTGTCCGGAGGTGAAATACGATGAAACTGCTGATTATCAATCCCGGGTCAACTTCGACCAAAATAAGCCTGTATGAGGAAGATACACTTCTTATGGAGGAGAGTGTCTTTCATGACGCACCGGAGCTGCTGCAGTATCCGAATGTCAATGACCAGGTGCCGTTCCGGCTCGGGGTGATCACGGAGGTCATGCACCGGCATGGTTTCAGCATGGCGGATATTGACGTGTTTGTCGGGCGCGGCGGCAGCGCCCAGCCCTGCAAAGCCGGCGTCATGCGGATTAATGAAAAACTGTACTGCGATACCCGTGACGCGGTGGGCGGCAGTGAGCATCCGGCCAAACTCGGGGTTATGATGGCGTATGAACTCGGCACGAAATACGGCAGGCAGATGTATACGCTGAACCCGACAAACGTGGATGAACTGATTGATGAAGCCCGGATGACGGGGATTGCCGGCCTGTACCGCAATGCCCAGTCACACGTGCTGAACCAGAAAGCAGTAGCGTCATATCATTCCCGGATGATGGGAAAGAAATATGAAGACTGTGACTATATTGTCTGTCATATTGACGGCGGCATTACCGTCAGCGCGCACCGGCACGGGCGCATGGTTGACGGCAATGTCGGCTCTGGCGGCGATGGGGCGTTTACACCAACCAGGCTCGGTTCTGTACCGGTGCTGAAGCTGCTCGATTATCTGGAGACACACAGCCTGGATGAAGTGCGGCTGATGTGCTCGCGGGCCGGGGGTTTTGTGTCCCACTTCGGCACCAGCAACGCTGATACCATCCATGAAAAAGCAGTTGCCGGAGATGCGAAGGCCGACATGGTCTGGCGGACGATGATCTATCAGATCAACAAACAGATCGGTGCCATGGCAGCCGTGCTGCAGGGGAAGACAGAAGCGATCCTGCTGACCGGCGGACTGGTGCGGTTTGATGATATCGTGGAAGGTATCCGCCGCAGCTGTGAATGGATTGCGCCGGTTTATGTATATCCCGGAGAGATGGAACAGGAGGCTCTGGCCGCGGAAACACTCAAGGTACTGCGCGGGGAAGCGGAAGCCGGGGACTATACCGGGAAACCGGTATGGGAAGGCTTTGTCTTTGACCGGGAGTGACACGCGGATTACATCAGATCATGCAAATGAAAAGAGCGCTTACTGCGCTCTTTTTTCGGGTAATGTGAACTTGCGTGGATTTGCACCCCCAGGATGAAATTGCGTGTGGGTGACATGCCGGTACAGGTTGAATTACCGTGTGGGTGGATCCAGTTGAAAGAAAAATGACCCCATTATTACGATGAATATAACCAATGTT
>JAFRHT010000007.1 GCA_017433125.1 Solobacterium sp. | reverse complement strand
TTCCACGGCCCTGGTGGACCGGCTCAGTTTTCTGATTGTGCATGCCGGAGTGGAGCCACTGCTGTGTGTGACAAAGACGGATCTGGGCATACCGGAAGAGGTAGAGAAGGCCATCCGCGAATATGAACAGGGACCGATGAAAACGATCCGGACCAGGAAGGATGTGCTGGAACCGCAGCTCGGGGATGTCCTGAAAGGGAAAATATCCGTACTGACCGGCCAGTCCGGGGCCGGCAAGTCGACCCTGCTGAACGGGCTGAATCCGGATTTTCACCTGGCCACCCAGGAAATCTCCAAAGCGCTCGGGCGCGGCCGTCATACAACCCGGCACAATGAACTGCATGAAGTGGCAGGGGGTCTGGTGGCAGATACGCCCGGCTTCAGTTCACTGGAATTCAATCATATGTCGCTGGATGACCTGGCCTGGAGCGTACTTGAATTCCAGCCGTATCTCGGCCATTGCCGGTTTAACGACTGCATGCACATGGATGAGCCCGGCTGTGCGGTCAAACAGGCCGTGGAAGCAGGGATCATCCCGCAGACCAGATACGATAATTACCTCAGCATCGCAAAGCTGATCAAACAGCGGAAGGAGCGGTATATATGATTGTGGTACCTTCGGTTCTGTCCCTGGATTATTCCCGGATGAAGGAACAGGTGGAGGAACTGAATGCTTCGGCAGCGGAATGGATCCATTTCGACGTGATGGATGGTCATTTTGTGCCGAATCTGACGTTCGGGCCTGACATTCTCAAAGGCTTCAAAAAAATGAGTCGGAAAACCCTGGATGTGCACCTGATGGTGACCGATCCGGCATTTTTTGCCGGGGTTTTTCTGGACGCCGGGGCTGACATCATTACATTCCATATCGAAGCAATGGATAATGAAGCTGAAATTCATGCCCTGGCCGGCAGGATTCATGAGCGCGGGGCAAAAGCCGGTCTGTCGCTGAAACCGGGCACGGATCTGACCGTACTCAAGCCGTTTCTGAAGGACTTTGATCTGTTTCTGATCATGTCCGTGGAACCGGGCTTCGGCGGGCAGGCATTCATGCCGGAAGCAGGCGAGCGCATCATGATTCTGCGCAGCTGGCTGGAACTGACCGGCAGCCGGGCCCTGATTGAAGTGGACGGCGGCATCAACGAAGAAACCGGCAGACTCTGCCGGCAGGCCGGCGCTGATGTGCTGGTCGCCGGTTCATATATATTCAGAAATGATATCCGGAAAGCGGTGAGTTCCCTTGCCGGATAGCTGCATGATTGTTCTGACACTGGCAGACAGTGTACCGGTCTTTTCCGGAGACTATATCGGGGCTGACCGCGGAGCCCTCGTACTGGCCCGCAGCGGGATCCGCATGACACTGGCGCTTGGAGATTTTGATTCGGTATCAGAAGACGAATTCCGGCTGATTGCGCAGTGGAGCGATGAGGTTATCCGCCTGCATCCTAATAAGGATGACAGTGACAGCGAGGCGGCAGTCAGCGAAGCAAAGCGGCGCGGGTACCGCCGGATTGTGCTCTGGAATCCGTTCGGCGGCCGGGCTGATCATACCGTGGTGAACCTTCGGCTGGCCGAAAAAAACCCGGGCACTGTCATTCTGCGGGATGAACAGAACGAGGTACAGGCGCTCGGACCGGGTGTATATGAATTTGAACCGGTTTACCGGTATTTCTCGCTGTTTGCAGCGGCGCCCAGTGAGATCTCCCTGACCGGCATGAAGTATCCGCTGAAGCACCGGATGATCGGCCGGGAAGAACTGTACGGCCTGTCCAATGAGATCAACGGAGCAAAGGGGGTTCTGACCATCCACAGCGGCTGCATGCTGGTGATCCGGTCGGAAGACAAAAAAAAGATTTCTTAACGAAATCCTTTTTTTAAGCGTTGTCTGCCTCTGCCTGAGGGGCTGCTGCAGCTTTCGTTCTGGCACCGGCCTTCAGGGTCTTCAGGGCGCGGGCGGAAATGCGTACTGTCTGCGGCTTACCGTCAACAATCATATGAACTTTCTGCAGGTTGACATTCCACTTGCGGCGGGTAGCACGCAGGGAATGAGAACGCCTGTTTCCCGACATAGCTTTTTTACCGGATACGGCACAAACTCTGGACATGACCATAACCTCCTTACTTTAATCGCTTAATTAGAGTATCACGGTTCATATCGAAATGCAACAGATTATTTATATACGGAAACAGGAAAAAAACATCGGAACCGGCAGCGGAACGTGATGAAATGATGTTCATTTTGGCTGTCCCGTGATAAAATACTTTCGTATATCGCTAAAAGGAGTTTTACTGTGGACAACAAACAGATTTTTGCGGCAGTTGAAATAACAGATCATGAAGTACGGCTCATTGTCGGCGAGTTTTTCAATACCCGGTTCAATATCATCAAAGTGGAACGGGTACCGGTCAGTGGGCTGTCGGACAATGCCGTGATCGATGAAACGGCTGTCATTGAAGCCATCCGCAAGGCTGCGACGGATGCCGAGAAGATGATCGGCGCTTCGGTAAAGAAAGTCATTCTCGGTCTGCCGGCGCATAACATGAAGCGTCATTCCCTGCGCTCCACGGTCAAGATCACCGGTATTGACGGGACGATCACTGTGGAAGATGTACGGGAAGCGATGCGGAAGGCAGAAGCCATCAAGATCGACAAGAACTATGCCCTGATCCAGACCGTCTGCGTCAAGTACACAGTCAACGGCATCACCAGCCGGCGCATGCCGATCGGGGAGAAAGCCTATGAAATGACAGTCGATATTGATCTGCTGTGCGCGGACCGCAAACTGTCGTTTGACCTGGTCAACTGTGTAGAGAAGGCCGGCCTGCAGGTCATGGATATCTACCTGGATATCTTCGCGGTGGCCAAAGAGGCAGCTCTGTTTGAACAGGCTGTCAACCAGAATGTCATTGTGCTCAAGATGGAGCGTGACAATACAACCCTGGGCCTGATCACCAAGGGCAAGCTGAATGCCTGCATGATCGAACCGTTCGGGGTCGGCACCATCGCCGGGGCGGCTGTGGATGCCTATGGCCTCAAAGGGGACGTCGCTACGGAACTGGTCAAGTACAGCGTGCGGCTGGATGAGCGTTCCGCTTCGGCCAATCCGGTATACATCTGGGCCGAGAACGGTGAGACCAGAAAGATCAATGAAATGGAATTGTATGACTGCATCAGACCGCAGGTTGACGAATGGCTGAACAGCATCAGTGAATTGTGTGGATCAATCTTGCAAGCCGGTCCGACTGCCGTTATAATTACGGGAGAAGGCGGCGAAATGCAAGGACTTGATGTGGAATTGCAGCGTCGTCTTAAGTGTGAAGTCCGCAATTACATCCCGGAAACACTGGGTGGAAGAAACGCCGGACTCACCGCTTGCCTGGGCCTGTTCTATGCCTACAAGGATAAACTGCCCATTTCCGGCTATACCGATACAAGCCTTGATATGGAAGCATTCCTGAAGGCAGTGTCGTACCGGGAACGGGAAAAGAACGGAACAGAACAGGAAGATACATTGACAAACAAGTTGAGGAGAGTACTCCTTGACGGCAGGAAATAAGAGAGGACATGAGTATGACAGAGTTTTCGTATAATCAGATTGCCAAGATCAAGGTCTTCGGCATCGGCGGTGCCGGCAGCAACGCAGTCAACAGAATGGTACAGGAAGGCGTACAGGGAGTTGAGTTCTATGTAGCCAACACAGACCTGCAGGCGCTGGACATTTCCCCTGTAAGCAATAAGATCCAGTTGGGTAATGAAGGGCTCGGGGCCGGCGGAAATCCGGACAACGGCCGCAAGGCGGCTGTGGAAAGCGAAGCAGAGATCCGCAAGGCGATGGAAGGCGCAGACATGATCTTCCTGACAGCCGGTCTCGGCGGCGGTACAGGTACCGGTGCTTCCCCGCTGTTTGCCAAGATTGCCAAGGAACTGGGATGCCTGACAGTAGGTATTGTTACAAAGCCGTTCAGTTTTGAAGGCAGACGCCGGATGATCCAGGCGGAACAGGGTCTGGAACAGCTGAAAGAATATGTTGACAGTCTGATTATTATTTCCAATAACAAGGTGCTCGAGGTTATCGGTCATATTCCGTTTGAAGATGCCTTCAAGGAAGCAGACAACATCCTGCGTCAGGGCGTACAGACAATCACTGACCTGATTGCCGTACCGGCCATGATCAACCTGGACTTCGCCGATATCAAGAGTGTCATGGAAGGCCAGGGCAGCGCGCTGATCGGCATCGGCATGGCTACCGGCGACAACAAGGCGCAGGAAGCGGCTCTGAAGGCGATTCAGTCCCCGCTGCTTGAAGCCCAGATTACCGGTGCGAAGAGTGCGATCGTCAACGTTACCGGCGGTGCCTCGATGTCTGCCTATGATGCCCAGGAAGCAGTCGATTATATCCGTGAAGCAGCCAACAGCGATATCGATATCATCTTCGGTGTGGCGATCAATGACAAGATCGGTGATTCCATCATCGTTACCGTCATCGCGACCGGTTTCGACCTGCCGCAGCCGTCCCTGATCGAGACAGACCGTCCGGCTTCCCAGGCCAGCCCCGTCCAGGATGTCGTTGCCAACCAGGATGACGACAAGATCGGTTTCGGCGGTCACGCCAAGGAAGAAGTCGAAGAAATCGCCGATGATTCCGGCATTCCGAATTTCTTCAGGGGTTAACAGTAACAGCCCGCGGACAGCGGGCTTTTTCTTTTGTCCGGGGAGGAAGTCTGCAAAGGGTGAATATGGTATACTGTATGGGTACAGGGAGGAATGACGCATGGAAGAACGGGAAAAATCATGCGGAGCGATACTCATCGATCGTCAGGACGATCAGATCAGAACGCTGATTGTCCGCCAGAACGCAGGTCATTGGGGTTTCCCCAAGGGACATGTGGAAGGGGATGAATCGGAGTTTGAGACGGCCTTCCGGGAAGTCCGGGAAGAGACGGGATACAAAATCCGCAGATACGGGGAATTTCGTGATGAAACCCACTACAGTCCGCGGCCCGGTGTCATGAAGGACGTTGTTTACTTCATGGCGGAAGTGACCGGCGGCAGGCAGAAGCGGCAGAAAGAAGAGATTTCGGAGATCTGCTGGGTTTCTCTGCTGGACGCGGTGGCAGTTCTGACGTTTGACAATGATGCGATGCTGCTGCGGAAAGCGATCCGTTATCTGAAGGATCATGATGATGCCGTCTTACAGTAAGAAGTTTGTTCTCAGCACCCAGGTTTCCATGCTGGCCAGAGCGGCAGTGACTGCCGGCCGTTCGCTGTGGCCTGCTTTTTCGCGCTGTCCGATCGGGCAGGAATCCTGGTCATGTGCTGTCCTGCATGAGAACCGGGCAGTCGGGATTTTCCGTTTCTGGATGGAAGACACGGAGACGGTTCGTTTTTCCCTGCAGATGCCGGATGACGGTTGGCACAAAGAAGACCTGTACCGGCTGCTGCTGCAGATGAATGCCATGATCATCCGGACCTGTCATCCGCACCGGATTTACTGTACCCCGGCGGCCCGCATGATCCGGGAGATCCTCTCGCATCAGCTCTATTATCAGAAAGGCCGCAAATGGCAGCGGCTGGTGGAGCCGTGGCGCTACCGGGTGGAAGACAATGTCTTTGATGAAGAAGGCTTCATTATCCACCAGGGCAAAATGGAAGAACTGGGCTTCGGTCTTTTCAATACAAAAGAACGCGGCTGCGGATGGATTGCGGCTTATAACCTGTTCCGGCTGTACGGCCATGAAATCACCATGCAGGAAGCCTCAAAAGCCCTCAGCATGTACGATCCGACCGGCAAGGTGTTCGGCCAGGATGTCTATACACTGTACTTCTGGCTGAAGCGGCGCGGACTGCCGGTGCATCTGACGGTATTCAGCCGGCGGGCTGTCCAGGAAGCGATGAAGAAGAGCCGCTACGGCATCCTGCTGTATATTCACCGGCATGGTTCCCACTACACGGCATATGAGAAAGTAGGGGACAACCGGTTCCACTTCTTTAACGCAGTTTACGGACGGAGCCGGATGGTGATGTCCGTCGAGGAATTCTTCACCCAGCATGCGGCTCTGCCGATGAACATGCTTATATATATTGAGTAAATTTACAGGTACTGATGATGACAATCCGAAAGATTCTCAGAAAAACCGGCTTATTGACTGCGGCAGGACTGATCTTCCTGCTGTTTTCCCGTGTACCGGCCGCGGCGGAAGGGGAACAGACACCGGAAGCGCCTGATGATCTTTATCATCTGATCGATTTCGCGACAGGTGAGGAAAAGGATGTCTATACCAGCTGGTGGACAGCTGACGCGATGTTCCGGCAGATGGCCGACAGTGCGGACAATCTGGGTATTGCATACAACGGCAAAGTCATGAAAACGGAATACGGTATCCTGTCGTTCCGGGTTGCCCAGGGCTGTAATGTCGATGTCGCCTTTACGTATGTCAGCGGCGGCACCCAGGGCTTTACCAACGGCTGCAACGCGGCAGACGCGGCATATCTCGGCACGGATGCCAACGGGCAGAACGTTGAATTCCTGCAGGCCGGGGCCAAAGGCCGTACCAGCATCGACAATGTCACGATCATACCGGTGCAGTACCTGTCCACCCGGCTGAGTGCCTATACGGTTACCTCCGGCCGGCTCTATCACGAAATCAAGACGGATATGAGCACTGACAACTACGCGGCTGTCGTTGACCATGGCCCGGCCCCGTCAGGACTCAGCGAGGGCAGCACCTATTACAGTTATGACGGGCACTATTTCTACCCGGATGACCAGCTTGATATCATGCTGAATGATTATCTGTGGGATACCCGGGCTAACAGTCTGAATCCGGAAGAGCCGTATTATGACTATTATCAGTTTGTCCCGCACCGCACCCTGACCGCTGTATCACCGGCAGAGTTCGCATTGTATCTGCGGGAAACGGCCGGCATCCACGGGGCAATGAACAGCTACCGGGATGACGACAAGGACGGGGTGGATGACAACCTGAGCCGCAGCCAGCTGTATGGGGTAACGGACGCCTTCTGGCAGTATCAGCATGAATACGGGGCCAATGCCATGATGATGCTGGCGGTCAGCATGCAGGAATCCGCCGCAGGGCGGAGCGCGCTCTGCTATGCGCGGAACAACCTGTTCTCCCACGCGGCGTATGACAGCGATGAAGAGGCCCAGACCGGCCGGTTCACACGGCGTGAGAACTCGGTATATGCCCACGCAAAATACTATATTTCAGGTACCTACTGCAGTCCGATGAAACCGCAGTTCCACGGCAGTTATTTCGGCAACCTGGCTGCCGGCATGAATGTCAGCTATTCTTCTGATCCGTACTGGGGCGAAAAGATGGCGGCTGCGTACCGGCATCTGGACGAGGCTTTCGGCAGTCCCGATTACGGCCGCTGCCGTCTGGCTGTCAATACCGGTGTGGACCGGGTAGCTGTTTATGCCCAGCCGCGGCTGTACAGCGATATTCTTTACCGCATGGACCCGGAAGCGGATCAGGTTTTCATCATCCTGGCGGAACAGGAAGAAAACGGGATGCTCTGGTATCAGATCCAGTCAGAAGCGACCCTGAATGAACAGGGCGGTGTGGACCTGGTATATTCATATGACTTTGACAGGGACAGGGCCTGGATCCGCGCTGATGCCGTAACGATTATTAATGCCGGGACCGGAACGGATCAGGAAATGACCGCGGTCCGGTTTGACAGCCAGGGCGGTGTTTTCCCCGGCAGCGCACAGACCAGTGCGTACAGCCTGCCGGCCGGCGCAGTCCCGGCCGCGGCGGTGCCGGAAAAGGAAAAAGAACTGTTTGCCGGCTGGACACCTGAGATTGCTGCGGCAGATACAGACAGAGAATATCAGGCGGTTTACCGCACTGTTGACCATATTGAGGTCACACGGCTGCCGAAACAGGAATATGCGGCCGGGGAGCGCGTCGATCTTGCCGGCGGGATTGTAACAGTTTATTTCAGCGATGAAGAAACCGCGGAAACAGAACTGACAACGGATATGATCAGCGGGTTTGATCTGTCCGCTGCTGGTACACAGACAATCCGGGTCAGTTATGCCGGCTGTGAAACAGAGTACGAGATCCGGGTCAGTGAGGAAAATGCCGCAGCCCAGGACAGCGTCCGCCGGGAAGTGCTGCGCATCATTGATAATTACGGAAAAAGCGAAACCCTGAGTGAGAAGGAAACAGCGGATATCCTGGCGGTCAAGGAAATGATTGACATGGCCCGACTGCCGTATCTGACCCAGAGCCAGATGCGGGTTCTTGATAATGTAATGCGTTCAGCGATCGGCGACAGAATCCGCTACAGCATTGACAACAATGTCTATGATGTACAGGTATCGGGCCTGACTGCGGCTGTGCCGCTGGGTGATTCTTTGAACCGGCGGAAGTATCTCGAAGATACTTACCGGGTCCAGATGCTCAAGGGTGTATCGGAACGGGCCGGGGAAGCGCTGAATGCCCAGGCTGCCTACCTGCAGAATGATGTGAGGGATCAATTCGAATTCGGCGTCCGGCGGAACTATGAACTGTTTGAACTGACCAATCCGGTTGTTGTCAGCATTGCCAAACCGGCGGATGCCCGGGAAGGTGAGGTTTTCACCGTGCTGTACTATGACCGGGCCCGGGATGAAGTGGACCGCTGCTATACCCGGCAGACTGCCAACACAGTCAGCTTTATGACCCGCGGCAACGGTGAATATATGCTGATATCAAGACTGACCCCGAATCTGTATGTATCGGAGGATCCGGTGGAAGTGCTGAACGTGGCAACCCAGTCCCGTGACTTTGAAAAATACCGGGTGTATATCTCCGTTGGTTCGATCCTGCTGGTAATCCTGGCGGTTCTGGGCTACCGTTTCTGGAAACAGCGAAATGAGCGCCGGGTGGCGGCTGAGCGCATTATCAAAACAGAAGAACTGCAGAACGGTCCGGACCCGCTGATTGAGTTTACCCAGGCCCTGGAGCTGTATGAGACGAAGATCCTGCGGATTGATGATTACCGGGAGGAAAACCATGATCAACACAATCGTAGAGATCAGTGAAATAGCATATGAAACCGTACCGGTGACGGCGGAGCTGGTTGACAGCATCCGCACCCGCGGCATCGCCATCCCGGTCAGGGTCAACCGGACGGATGAAGGCTACATCTGTGTGGACGGCCGGCGCCGTCTGAGCGCGGCGGCTATCCTGGCAGCGGAAGATGCGCGGTTCACCCGTATCCCGGTGGTGCTGATGAATGACTATTCAAAAGCCGGAAGTGCCTACTGGGGCAAGACGAGAAACAGACACTGAAAGAGGATCATATATGGAAGAAAGACTGCAGAAACTGATTGCTGAAGCCGGAATAGCATCCCGCCGCAAGGCAGAGGAACTGATCACATCCGGCAGGGTCAGGGTAAACGGGCAGGTTGTGACGGAGCTCGGGACAAAAGCCTCCCGGGGCGATCTGATCGAAGTGGACGGAAAACCGATCCGCCGGGAAGAGAAAGTATATTTCCTGCTCAATAAACCGAAAAAAACCGTATGCACGGTCAGTGATGAAAAGGGCCGGGACACAGTGCTGTCCTACATGCCGGATGTTAAGGAAAGAATCTTCCCGGTCGGCCGTTTGGACTATGATACGACCGGCTGCCTGATCATGACAAATGACGGTGATTTCGCCAATCTCATGATGCATCCGCGCAGTCATGTGCCGAAGGTCTATGAAGCGGCGATTGACGGCATTCTGCTGCCGGATGAGATTGCGGCCCTGCGCAGGGGAATTCCGCTGGAAGAGGGCATGACCCTGCCGGCTTCCATCCATATCATTTCTGTAAACGAGAAGAAGATGAAGACCATCTTCTCAATCATGATTTATGAAGGCCGCAACCGGGAAATCAAGCGGATGATGGAATACTTTCATCATTCCGTAACCCGTCTGGAGCGGAAAAAATACGGTTTTCTGGACTGCCAGGGACTGCGGCAGGGTGAATTCCTGTGCCTGACGATCCAGATCATGCAGCGTAGAATAGAGTTTGCCGGACAGGATCAGGCGTGTGTAAAGACCAGAACGGTTCTCTTCCAGGAAATGCTTGTATTCGCGTCCCCAGCGTCCAAGTGGTTTGGAATCGGATTCACTCAAAGCGATATCGGGCAGATAATAATCCCCGTGCAGAATGTATTCGATTCCGTTCTGAGACGTTTTTTCGGGCAGATTGGTTTTCATGGTGAGTTCCTCCTTCGTTATCGTTCAGTTCATGGTGACTGATTCCTGAATTCAGATAACTTTGTGAGGATAATGTACTGTTTTCCCCGGAACGGAGAAAACGGTTCAAAAACGGTTCAAGACATCGAGCGTTTCGGCTCAAAAGCTTGATTCTCAAGGGCTCCATTCCTCGGGATGTGGAGCTACGAATCAAAAGGTCGTG
>JAFRHT010000045.1 GCA_017433125.1 Solobacterium sp. | reverse complement strand
TTCCGCACAACGATCCCACACTGCTCTGGATCAACGCCGGCGTTGCCCCGCTGAAGAAGGACTTTGACGGTACGGAAAATCCGCAGTGCCCGCGTATTGCCAAAGCCCAGAAATCAATCCGGACAAATGATATCGAGAATGTCGGTAAGACAGCCCGGCATCACACGTTCTTTGAAATGCTCGGCAATTTCTCCATAGGTGATTATTTCAAGGAAGAGGCCATCCCGTGGGCATGGGAATTCCTGACCTCACCGGAATGGATCGGCTTTGACAAGAGCAAGATGTACGTGACGATCTATCCGGATGATGTTGAAGCATACCGGATCTGGACCACGAAGACCGATGTTGATCCGGCCCATATCTGCAAGAAGGAAGACAACTTCTGGGAAATCGGTGAAGGCCCGGGCGGCCCGGACAGTGAAATCTTCTATGACCGCGGTGAGAAATACGATCCGCAGGGTCTGGGTGAAAAACTGTTCTTCGATGACATCGAGAATGACCGCTACATTGAAGTCTGGAACGTTGTCCTTTCCCAGTATGACTGCAAGCCGGACGAGATGCCACGTACCCAGTACAAGGAACTGCCGCAGAAGAATATCGATACCGGCATGGGCCTCGAGCGGCTGACCTGCCTGATCCAGGGCGGTGAGACAAACTTCGACACCGACCTGTTCCTGCCGATCATTGCCGCGATTGAAAAGCTGGCAAAGCATCCATACAGTGACCGGGAATACAAGATGGCATACCGGGTTATTGCCGACCATATCCGAACCGTTACCTTTGCGCTGGCCGACGGCGCTTCCTTCTCCAATGAAGGCCGCGGCTATGTGCTGCGCCGGGTATTGAGAAGGGCTGTCCGTTACGGTATCAAGCTCGGGATCTCCGGCAGCTTCATGTACACGCTTGTCCCGGTTGTGGCCGAGAATATGAAGCATTACTATCCGTACCTGCTTGAAAAGATCGACCTGGTTGCCCGGCAGGTAAAGACCGAGGAAGAAACATTCCACAGCACCCTGGCCAATGGTGAAAGCCTGCTGAATGAAGAACTGAAGAAGCACGCCGAAAGCAAGACGCTGCCGGGTGAGGTTGTCTTCAAGCTCTATGATACATACGGCTTCCCGAAGGAACTGACTTCGGAGATTGCCGAGGAACAGGGTTTTTCCGTGGACATGGCCGGTTTTGACAAAGCCATGCAGGAACAGAAGGAACGTTCCCGCGGGGCCCGCAGTGACGAACAGTCCATGGGCTCCCAGTCCAAGGACCTGATGGATTTCGTTGAACCATCCGAATTCACCGGCTATACCGACAGAACCTGCAAAGGAAAAGTCATCGGCCTGTTCAAGGATGGCGTCAAGACGGATGTCATTGCAGATGAAGGCGATGTCATCCTCAGTGAGACATGTTTCTATGCCGAATCCGGCGGCCAGATCTATGATACCGGCTGCCTGTGGGCCGACGGCTTCAAGGCAGATGTGACGGAAGTCAAGAAAGCACCGCATGCCCAGCATCTGCATCATATCATCGTTAAAGAGGGATCCCTGAAACTCGGCGATACGGTGGAAGGTACATATGACTTCGATCGCCGTGAAAAGACCAGGGCGAGCCACAGCTCGCTGCACCTGCTGCAGGCTGCCCTTAAGAGCATCGTCGGCGACCATGTCCAGCAGGCCGGTTCCTTCTGCGGTCCGGACTATGCCCGTTTTGACTTTACCCATTATCAGAAAGTCACCGATGAAGAGCTGCACGCCATTGAACGCAAGGTCAATGAAATGATCGCTGCCGGGGCTCCGGTCAGTACCGAAATCATGGATATCGATGCCGCGAAGAATTCCGGTGCCATCGCGCTGTTTGATGAAAAGTACGGTGACAGTGTCAGGGTCGTAACGATGGGAGATTTCTCCAAGGAACTCTGCGGCGGTACGCATGTACGCAATACCGGTGAAATCGGCGTCTTCAAAATCGTCTCCGAGGAATCCATCGGTTCCGGTGTACGCCGGATTACCGTCCGCACCAAGCTCGGCGCATATGAGGATTTCAAGGCAGCCGAGGATTATCTGTACGAATGCGCCGGTGTTCTGAAGATGCAGAGTTATGCCGAAATGAAGGAAAAGATCATGCAGCTTCAGGACGAGATTGCCCAGCTGCGCCGGGAGAATGCCCAGGCTCGGGAACAGGCACTCGCTGCGCGGGCGGACAGCCAGCTCAGCCATGCCGAAGCCATCAATGGGCTCAATGTGCTGTTTGTCCGCATGGATGATGCCGAAACGGATGAGCTCAAGAGCCATGCCGAACTGCTGCGCAACAAGATGCAGAACGGTCTTGTCTTCCTGACCAGTGTCAAGGGTGAAAAGGTAACCTTTGTCTGCGCTGCTTCCAAGGAAGCAATTGCCCGGGGTTTCAAGGCCGGCGATCTGGTCAAGGCAGCAGCCCAGGTAACCGGCGGCAACGGCGGCGGACGCCCGGATATGGCGCAGGCCGGCGGCCGGAATGTTGCGGCGGTAGAGGAAGCACTCGCTGCAGTCCGCACAAAACTGAATGCTTAACAGAAAAATAAGAATGGGCGGTGCCCATTCTTTTTCCTTTTGGTATACAATTAGAAGTGCCTGATTTAGAATAATTAGGAAGAGGTGAGTAGGATGACAAAAAAAGAGATATCACCAACCATGAGTTATAACGCGGAAGAGATCCGCCGCCAGAATATCCGGCAGATCATGCAGTTGGTGCAGACTGCCCTCGAAGAAAGAGGGTACAATGCCATCAATCAGCTGGCCGGTTACCTGATCTCCAATGATCCGGCTTATATTTCGAGCCACAACAATGCCCGCAGCATCATTCAGTCTGTCGAGCGGCATGAGATCATTGAAGAGCTCGTCCGGTTTTATCTGGAAGAAAATCACTGAGAAAGACCGGGCAGGTACCCGGAAAAGAAAGAATAACTGACCGGCCGGCGGCAGGAGTGTGCCTGCGGCTGTCCGCGTGCGGAATAAAAGGCGCAATACGCCTTTTGTTATGAGGTGAAAATATGCTTGATGAAAACAATACAATGTTCGTGATTGACGATGAAGGAAAGGAGCGGGCCATGGAAATCATCCTGACCTTTACGGATGAAAACACCGGCAAAAACTATGTTCTGTTCCAGGAGCCGGACGGGGACGATGTCTTCGCTGCCGAATATGACGATGACGGCAACCTGACGATGGTGGAGGACGAAGAAGTTCTGTCCATGTGCGGTGAAGTCCTTGATGCGTTTGATGTTGAGGAAGCCGACTGATGGCCGGGAAAAGAAAAACCAGGCGGCGGCTGAAAACGGGAAACCTCCTGATCCTGCTGCTGCCGGTCCTGCTGATCGGCTGCCTGCTGTATTACCTTAATCTGAAGAACAACCAGAAACCGGTGCAGACAACCCCGGAGGAGGTCATTTTTACTGTGCCTGCCGGGGCCGGGGCGAAGACAGTCTCCGAGAAACTTGCCGATGAGGGCATTATCCGCAGCGGCAGCGCCGGTTACGCGTTCGCCAGGCAGAACAAGCTGACAG
>JAFRHT010000044.1 GCA_017433125.1 Solobacterium sp. | reverse complement strand
TGTCGTGGCTGCGGTTATTCTCTTTCATAAAGATATACACTCCTGTTTTATGAAAATGCACAAATATTGAATATGTGAATTATAACAGGCAATGAATCCGCTTACAATAATCATTAGAAAGGAGTCTTTTATGTTCACAAATGAATTTATCAAGCAGGCTGCGGCGGAAGTCAATGATTATGTCATTGAAATGCGCCGCGAAATGCACAAACGTGCCGAAGTAGCTCCGAACTGCGTCAAAGCCGGTCAGTTTATCCGTGACCAGCTGGATGCCATGGGTATTCCGTGGGAACCGGTTGAAACCCACGGCTGTTTTGCCACCCTCGACAGCGGCCGCCCGGGTCCGCACATCGGCCTGAGAGCTGACTTTGATGCTCTGCCGATGCCGGAAGATGAATGCAACCTGAAAGAAAAGAGAATTGTCATGTCCGATACACCGGACAAGACCTGCCATGGATGCGGTCATGACGCCCATACGGCAATGCTGCTGGGCGCTGCCAAGATCATTTCCTCCAATATGGATAAGCTGGATGGCGTTGTTTATCTCGCGTTTGAAGACGGCGAAGAAAACGGTACCGGCTGGCCGGGAATGGAAAAGGTTCTGAAGACAAAGCAGATTGATACATTCTGGGGCATCCATGTATGGTCCGGTATGGACAGCGGGACAATCTGTGTCCAGGCAGGTCCGCGTATGGCCGGCGGTATCGGCGTTGACCTGACTTTTGTCGGCAAGGGCGGCCATGGGTCCAGACCTGACCAGTCCATCAACCCGGTGTTCTGCGCAGCCAACTTCCTGAATAATATCGCAGTTGCGTTTGCCAACCAGATCGATGCCAATGAGACTGTAACCCTCGGCATCACCGGTATCCAGGGCGGCGAAGTCAGCAATGTCATTCCGGATACGGCAAGAGTCTTCGGTTCCTTCCGTCTGTTCAGTGAGAAGGAAGGTGAAAAAGCCTTCAAGATCCTTCACGAAGTTGCCGATCATACTGCCGCGATGCACCACTGCACGGTTGAGTATGCCCCGAACTGCCGGATTTTCGGTGGCCCGACAACCAACGATGAATACTATTCCGGTCTGGCTGAGGCTGCTCTGCCGGAAGTTCTGCCGGCAGGCACTGTCGTCAAGGCAGAACCGTGGTACGCAAGTGAATCGTTCGGCCGTTACCTGGCCATGTCTCCGGGCGTTTTTGCACATCTGGGCATCAACAATCCGGAAAAGGGCACAGGTGCTGCCCACCACAATTCCAAGTTCGATGTTGACGAAGATGTCATGATCATCGGCGTCATGTCCACACTGAAATATGTGGCAGCCGTTATCGAAAAGGGTATTAAAAAGGCTTGATTGCACCATTATAATAAATTTATTAACACCACATAAAAACTGAGTTATAATTTAAAAGTAGTTTCAGTCCGGCTGGTCAAAAAGGTTTGCCGGTGAAGAAACTGCACAGTACGGTTCAGCAGCGGCGTAGTAGTTACGGCTGCTGTTGGGGATAAAATTTGGAAAGGGAGAATTACTCAAGAAAGGAGGTTCCAATTCATGTCCGAACCGAAGAAAAAGAAGGGATTTAAAATGCCGCACATGTTGTGGCTGATGATCATTCTTCTCTTAATCTGCTCTGTAGCAACTTATCTGATTCCTGCCGGTGCTTTCGGCACCGATCCTGAAACAGGTGCTATTCTGGGTGACCAGTTCAGCTACCTCGGCCAGCAGACTCCGGTTAATCCGATCAAGGCCCTGCTGCAGATCTTCCCGGGTCTTACCGGTTCTGCAACAATTGCCTTCATCGTCATGGTTGGCGGTGCTACAATCCAGATCTTCCTTGATACCAAGACATTTGACAAGCTGCTCGACTGGGCGATCGTCAAACTGCAGGGCAAGGGCGACACAATGCTGATCTCCATCCTGTTCTGCCTGATGGTTTACCTCGGCGGTTTTGGTGGATCTGACGCGCTGATCGCCATCGTTCCGGTTGGTGTTGCCTTCGCCAAGAAGATGAAGCTGGACGGCTTCGTGGCTATGATGGTTACCACATTCGCCACCCTCATCGGCTTCGGTACAGGTCCGAACAAGATGTTTACTGTCCAGGTTCTGATGGAAACACGTCCGTATGCCGGTTTCGGCACCCGTTTCGTTATCATGAACATCATGATGATTGCCGGCCTGCTGATGACTCTGCAGTATGCAAGAAAGATCAAGGCTGATCCGACAAAGTCCCCGCTGTACGGCGAGAGCTTCAAGCCGGAAGAGTTTGTTGACAACGGTGAAGTCATGACAACCGATGTTGTCATCGATGCCAAGATGATCATCACCCTGATCCTCTTCGTCGGTCAGTACCTGTTCATTGTCTGGTATGGCATGAATGGTCAGGCGATTTTCGGCTATTCCCTGTTTGAAATGCAGTGCTTCGTATTCATGGTTGTTGCGACAGTCATCGGTCTGGTCAACGGCATGTCCTGGGATCAGATGGGCGCATCCTTTACGAAGGGTCTGGCCGGTATGGCATTCGTCGGCTTCGTCATTGGTATGGCACGTTCCGTTTCCCTCGTTCTGGGCTATGGCAACGTCCTGCACACCATCGTTTACGTTATTACACGTCCGCTGATGGGTCTGCCGAGATGGATCTCCTCTGTCGGTATGATGCTGGTTATCGCGCTGATCAACCCGATCATCCCGTCTGCCTCCTCCAAGGCTGCTATCCTTGTCCCGATCATTAAGCCGATCGGTGAAGTCCTGCAGATGCATCCGGAACTGATCGTTCAGGCTTATCAGTTCGGTGATGGTTTCACAAACATCATTTCGCCGGTTCTTGGCTGGACTGTCGGTTCTCTGGCAATGTGCAGCATTGACTATCCGAAGTGGTTCAAGTGGGCCTTCCCGAGAGTCCTGATCATGCTGCTGATTGCTGCTGTCATCATGGTCTTCCTGACAATGACAGGCTACACAGGCGCATTCTGATCAGTCAGATCGAACAATACTAAAGAAAAGGGCTGCTGCGGCAGCTCTTTCTTCTTGTCTGTATTTCCGCTAATATGACAGGGGAGGTGCCGCCATGAAACTGACTGTCCTTGTTGACAATAATACCTATATTGACCAGTACTACTGGGGCGAGCCGGGGCTCTGCATTTACCTGGAAGACGGTGACAGGAAGATTCTGCTGGATACCGGCTATTCCGAAATATTCATGCATAATGCTCGGCTGATGGACATTGATCTATCGGGGCTGACGGATATCGTGTTCTCCCACGGCCATAACGATCATACCCGTGGCCTGGCTTTCTTCTGGAGAGAACAGGATCTGCGTGAGGTTGTGCTGACGGCGCATCCGGATATCTTCCTGCCGAAGGAACATGATGACCTGGACATCGGAACGCCGTTTACGGAAGAAGATGCGGCAAAGCATATGCGGCTGCGGCTTTCCAAGGGACCGGTAAGACTGTCGGAACACCTGACCTGGCTGGGGGAGATTCCCCGGACAGTCCCGTTTGAAAACAACATCGGTATTGGCCGTTACCGCCGCAATCTGAAGTGGTATCCGGATGATCTGATCGATGATACCGCGCTTGTTTATGAAGGTGAAGAAGGGCTGTTTGTCATCACCGGCTGTTCGCACAGCGGTATCTGCAATATCATTTCCTATGCGGAGAAACTGTATAAAAAGCCGGTGACCGGTGTCATCGGCGGGTTCCATCTGATGCAGACGGATACCAGGCTGACCCAGACGGTGAAGTTCTTGAAGGAACACGTCCACGGCACCTGTTACCCGTGCCACTGCGTGTGCCTGGCCGCCAGGCATGAAATGATGAATGAACTGCAGGTTGCGGAAGTGGCAACCGGCATGAAAATGGAGATCGTATGATCTCCGTTTTCGGTTATTCTCTGACAAGGTAATTCAGCAGGAAGCCTTCCCTGACGCATCCTTTCGATATTCTGACTTTATCCGCGTCGTATGCCCGGCAGATGCCCAGCAGCATATTCAGCCCCGGCAGGAACACACTCCAGCGGCCCTGTGAGACATTTCTGTGCATCGCCGCGGTCATGTCATAGTCTTTAGCCTTCAGTCCTTCACAGACGGCGGTCAGCTGTTCCACCGTGACAGTGTGATCAGTGCCGTACAGGGCGGCACAGAGCTTTCCGGCTGCCTGGCAGGTGCCGCCGATGCCGATCAGGATGTCAGAAGGGCAGGCCAGCAGTCCGGGCCAGCGGGCAAAGGCATTCTGCATGTGCCGGTCGGGAATTTCATTATCCACCGGCAGGACCGACAGCCTTACACAGCCCACGGGAATACTGACTGCCTCCAGGATCCGGCCGTCTTTGAAAGCGATCAGTTCAGTGGAGCCGCCGCCGATATCAAAGGCATTTCCGGTCAGGATATCACTGCAGTCCAGCCGGCTTCCGAGGAAATCATACTCCGCTTCCTGCCGTCCGGTCAGGGGAACAATTTCCAGACCGTCAACGCGGAAACTGTCCAGCATCTCCTGACTGTTGTCAATCCCGCGCCAGGGCTCGGTCACAAAACCGCCCCGGGCAGTGACATCGTATTCATTCAGAATATCCTGATACCGCTTTACAACAGCTGCCGTCTTCTCAATGCCGGCGGCCTGCATATGACCATCTTTGATATAGCTGACCAGGTGCACAGGTTCACTTTCATAGCGGATGATTTCCGGTTTGCCGCTGTTCATGCCGTAGACCAGCAGAACAACCGTATTGGATCCGATATCCACAACGCCGTACAGACTCATGACAGTCACCTCCGGCTTCATCATAGCAAATGCCGGCAAGATTTCAAAAGCGCTACATAAATAAAACCTGATAAGCTATAATAAAACAAGAAAACCAAATGGAGGATAATCATGTATAAACGCGTCTTGTTGAAACTGAGCGGGGAAGCATTATCCGGAAGCGGCAGGAATTTTGATGCCGAGGTTCTGCAGAGTCTGGCCCGGGAAATCCGGCAGATTCACGAAATGGGTGTAGAGATCGCCATTGTTGTCGGGGGCGGCAATTTCATCCGCGGCAAACAGCTGGTGGAAATGGGAATCGACCGGGTTCAGGGAGATTACATGGGCATGCTCGCAACCATCATCAACGCTCTTGCCATCCAGTCCTCACTGGAAGTGGCAGGAGTCAATACCAGGGTTCAGACATCCATCGAAATGCCGAAAGTGGCAGAACCGTTCATCAGCCGGAGGGCGGTACGCCATCTGGAAAAAGGCAGGGTAGTCATCTTCGGCGGCGGCACCGGCAGCCCGTATTTCTCGACCGATACCACAGCTGCTCTGCGGGCATCGGAAATCAAGGCTGATGTGATCCTGATGGCCAAGAACGGGGTGGACGGTGTCTATGATGATGATCCGAAGAAGAACCCGAATGCCGTCAGGTATGACCGGCTGACCTACCTGGATCTTCTGAACAAAAACCTGCAGGTCATGGACAGTACAGCAACCAGCATGTGTATGGACAACCGCATGAAACTCGTCGTCTTCAATATGAATGTGGAAGGAAATCTCATCAGAGCCGTCAGCGGAGAGCCGATCGGCACGGTGATTGAATAGGAAAGAAGGGAACAATATATGACTTATCCAATCGTTGATTCTTCAAAGGAAAAAATGCAGAAAGCCGTAGATCATCTGAAAGAAGATCTCAACACCATCCGGACCGGCATGGCCAACGCCAACATGCTTGACCGCATCAACATTGACTACTACGGATCCCCGACCCCGCTGAAGCAGATTGCCAGTATTTCCGTTCAGGAAGGCCGTACGCTTGTTATCAAGCCGTATGATCCGTCCAGCCTGCGGGATATCGAAAAGGCCTGCAACATGGCGGATCTGGGCATTGCCCCGCAGAATGACGGCACTGTCATCCGTCTGACCGTTCCGCAGCTGACCGGTGAAACCCGCAAGGAAATGGCCAAGAAAGTCGGAAAGTTTGCGGAAGAGGCCAAGGTTGCGGTCAGAAACGTCCGCCGGGATGCCAACAATGTCATCAAGAAGGATGACACCATGGACGAGGATGTACAGAAGGACGCGGAAAACGAGATCCAGAAGCTGACCGATTCCATTATCAAGGAAATCGACAAAGTGGCTCAGAAGAAGACCGATGAGGTCATGAAGGTCTGAAACAGAACGAAACATGAAAAGCAGGCATTGCCTGCTTTTTTGTCTGACAGTATCTGCTTGCATGGTGCCCCGAAGCCCGCTATAGTAGAGACAGGAGGTAGTTGCAGATGGATAAATACGAATGTCCGTGCGGATACGTTTATGATCCGGCCCTCGGCGATCCGGATAACGGCATCGCTGCCGGCACAGCATTTGAAGACCTTCCGGAAGACTGGGTCTGCCCGGTCTGCGGAGCTCCGAAAGATATCTTTACAAAGGTTGAATAATGTTGGGAAAGGAAGCCTCTGCTTCCTTTTTATGTGCCCCATGACAGGCCTTCTTGTTTCTATGCTATAATCTATTTTAATCGAGAGGAAGAAGCATATGAACGAATGCAGGCATGTGGCGATTATCATGGACGGCAATGGCCGGTGGGCGAAAGCGCAGGGAAAACCGCGGACAGCCGGGCATCTGGCCGGTGCAGATAATATCAGAACTGTGGCAATCGCGGCGGATGAACTCGGCATCAAGTATCTGACGCTGTATGCTTTCTCGACGGAAAACTGGAAACGGTCAGCCGATGAAGTCGGCTACCTGATGAAACTGCCGGCATACCTGTTTGGCAGATATATGGAAGAGTTCCTGCAGCGCGGTTACCGGATCCGGCTGATCGGCGATCTTTCGGCATTGCCGGCAGCGACCCGCAAAGTCCTGCTTGATGCGGCGGAACGCTCACAAGCCAACGATGGCCTGAATCTGATTATTGCGATCAACTACGGCTCTCATGATGAAATCCTGCGGGCAGTCAATGACTATGCGGCTGACGTGGCAGCAGGCAGGGCAGAGCAGGGTATTGATGAAGCCGGATTTGAACAGTACCTGATGACAAAGGACTTCCCGCCGGTGGATCTGCTGATCCGGACCGGCGGTGAACAGCGGATCTCCAATTATCTGCTGTGGCAGATTGCCTATGCTGAGCTGGAATTCATCCCGGAAGCGTGGCCTGATTTTACGCCGGAGGTCCTGCGGCGGTGCGTGGATGAGTATTATGGCCGGGACCGGCGTTTCGGAGGCATCAAGAATGAGTAAAAAGATGCTGGTCAAGTCACTTGTAGGCCTGGTTCTGGCGGCAGCGGTGATACCGATGTTTCTCTATGGCGGCATGGCTGTGCAGATTCTCATCCTGGCGGCGGTGTTGCTGGCAGCGTACGAGATTGCGTCCCTGCCGGATCAGAAACCGCACTGGATCATGACATTGTTCCTCGGGGCTGCCATTGAACTTATGGGCCATATGCCGGACACACAGTTTGCTTGTGCGGCAGCTCTTTTTCTGTGTATTCTGATCGTGATCTGTCTGTTCCATGAACCGTTTACGATTGATACGGCAGTCTATACATATTTCATCAGTATGATTCTGGTTCTGGCCATACAGGCAATCAGCCGGGTCTATGCCGAAGATCTCGGCGGGATAGTCATACTGTATGTGGGGTTTGCCTGCTTCATCTGTGATACCGGGGCATATTTCTTCGGTTCGTTCATGGGCCGGCATAAGATGATCCCACGGGTTTCACCGAACAAGACGTGGGAAGGCCTCGCTGGCGGTTATCTGGCCGGTTTGGCTGTTTCCTATATATTCGGCAGATATCTCTGTCCGGCCCTGCCGGCGGGCCTGCTGCTGGCCGGAAGCGTTGTCCTGCCGGCAGTCGGGGCAGTCGGGGACCTGGCGTTTTCGCTGATAAAAAGACGCTATGGCATCAAGGATTACGGGTCACTCCTGCCGGGTCACGGCGGTGTGCTTGACCGCATTGACAGCCTGCTGTTCTGTCTGATGGTCTTCAATGCCATGCTTATATTCTGGGGGTTCTGATGAAAAGACTGATACTGCTTGGAGCCAGCGGCTCCATCGGCACGCAGACACTTGATGTGATCCGCATGCATCCGGATAAATTCATGCTGACCGCTTTCGGGGTGGGCAGAAATATTGATATGTTCCGCCGTATTCAGGCGGAATTTCCCGTTTCCGAAGCGACGGTTGAGCGGGAGGAAGACGCGGTCCTGCTGCGGCAGGAATACCCGCATATGAAGATTCTTTCTGGTGAGGAGGGCATGTGCAGGCTGGCGGAACGGCAGGACTATGACATCCTTGTCAATGCCCTGGTCGGTTTTGCCGGGTTCCTGCCGACCTGGCACGCCATCCGCAGCGACCATGATGTGGCCCTGGCCAACAAGGAAACACTGGTGGTCGGCGGCGAACTGATTGACCGGGCACTGCGTGAACACGGCCGGAAACTTCTGCCGATTGACAGTGAACACTCGGCAATCTTCCAGTGCCTGCAGGGCAATCAGACCAGTCAGGTCAAGCGCCTGATCATCACCGCTTCCGGCGGCTCCTTCCGCAGGCTGTCCCGGGATGAACTTCGCAATGTGACCGTAGAGCAGGCTCTGGCCCATCCGAACTGGAACATGGGGGCCAAGATCACCATTGACAGTGCCACCATGATGAACAAGGGCTTTGAGGTCATGGAGGCACACTGGCTGTTCGGGCTGCCATATGAGCAGATCGATGTACTGATGCACCCGGAGAGCATTGTGCATTCCATGGTTGAATACCGGGATCATTCGGTCATGGCCCAGCTGGGCAATCCGGACATGCGGCTGCCGATCCAGTACGCACTGAGCTGGCCGGACAGACTTGAACTGGAACAGGAAAAGCCGCTGGACCTGGCGGCTGTCGGCAGCCTGCACTTCAGCGCGCCGGATACCAGAAGATATCCGCTGCTGGGGCTGGCCTATGAAACCGCAAAGAAAGGCGGGACGCTGCCGGCGGTGCTGAACGGCGCCAATGAGGTTGCCAATCTGGCTTTCCGGGAAAAGGAAATCTCGTTCCTTGACATTGAAGATATCCTCGTGCGGGCTGTTTTCCGGGCCGGGAAGAAAGAAGTGCACGATGTACAGGATCTGCTTGATGCGGATGCCTGGGGCCGCGGTTATGCGGATTACCTGATCCGGGGGACAAAGCAATGACAATGATTCTGTTTGTTCTGCTGCTTTCTGTGATCATCTGCATCCACGAAGCGGGACATTTGCTGGCGGCGAAGAAATTCGGTGTCTACTGTTTCGAGTATGCGTTCGGTATGGGACCGGCAATCTTCAAGAAAAAGGGGAAGGAAACGGTTTACAGCATACGGGCTATCCCGGTTGGCGGCTTTGTGGCCATGGCCGGGGAGCAGGACGGCGATGAAGCCTATCCGGATGTCGAAGTGCCGGAAGGCAGAAGGATCGGGGACCAGGCAGTATGGAAGCGGATTATCATCATGCTGGCCGGCGTAACCATGAATTTCCTGCTGGCCTGGCTGGTTTTCTCATTGATCTTTCTGCATAACGGTGTATATGTGCAGTCACCGCCGCCGGTTGTCGAGGAAGTAGTGGCGGGTTCACCGGCAGAACTTGGCGGGTTTGAATCTGGTGACCGGATCATCAAGGTCAAAGCATCCGGCGGTGCTTCCATCCGGCCGGATTCCTATCTGGACCTGCAGATGTTCCTGTCCCAGTATGCCGAAGAGGAATTGACCTATACGATTTCCCGTGACGGGGCAACAGAGACGCTGATTGTCCAGGCGGAATACGACGAGGAACAGGAAGCTTACCGGATCGGTATTGTCGGCCGGGCGGCAGAAGTCAATGATGTGAATTTCCTGAACTGCTGGCGTTACGGGCTGATGGAGATGGGCATGATCATGCGGCTGATGGTCAGCACAATCCTGGCCCTGTTCCGGGGCAGCGGGCTGAACCAGCTCAGCGGCCCGGTCGGAATATACAATGCCACTGAGGAATTCGCGGCTATGGGTTTGGCCAGCTATCTCTTCCTGATCGCCGAACTGTCGCTGAATGTCGGCATCTTCAACCTGCTGCCGCTGCCGGTGCTGGACGGCGGCCAGGTGGTAATGCTGCTCGGGGAAGCAGTGGCCGGCAGGAAACTGAATGAAAAAGTGAAAATGGGTCTGATGGGCGCGTGCTGGATCCTGCTGATCACAGTGATGGTCTATGCGACCTGGAATGATATTATCCGTCTGTTTGGATAAGAAGGAGACAAGATGACAAGAATTCTGGTAACTGGCGGAACCGGGTATATCGGTTCCCATACATGTGTTGAACTGATCCAGGCCGGCTATGAAGTCGTGGTCATGGACAATCTTTACAATTCCAGTGAAGCGGTGCTGGACCGGATTGAAACCATCGCCGGCACCAGGCCGAAGTTCTATAAGACCGATCTGCTGGACCGGGAAGGACTGGAAACCATCTTCCGGGAGAACGACATTGACGCGGTTATCCACTTTGCCGGATACAAGGCTGTCGGGGAATCCGTTGCCAAGCCGCTGCTGTATTATGAAAACAATATTGCCGGCTCAATCAATCTCTATGAGACAATGGCTGCCCACGGGGTCAAGACCCTTGTATTCTCATCGAGTGCCACCGTGTACGGCGCGCCGAAGAGTGTGCCGATCCGGGAGGATTTCGAGGTGCATACCACGAATCCCTATGGCTCCACAAAACTGATGAATGAGATGATTCTGGAAGATATCTGCACGGCGGATCCGGAGTGGAGCGTCATGCTGCTTCGGTATTTCAATCCGATCGG
>JAFRHT010000043.1 GCA_017433125.1 Solobacterium sp. | reverse complement strand
CCGATCCGCAGACCGTTGTAGCAGCCAGACATAAAAAACAGGATGCTGAAGGAGAGAATTGCTGTTTTCCATCTGTTCTGTCTCATTCCTGTTCCTCACTGTTTTCCACTATTACTTCTTTTTCCAGCAGGGCCACCTTCTGGGTCAGGACCTTGATCTGTTCCGAAAGCACGGATACAGTCTGGGTGAGCTGGTAGATAATAACAATCGCCACACAGAAACCCACAAAGAAAATCATGTTAATGGGCGTATAGATGCCAAGAAAACGGGTCAGCTGTCCCAGCAGGTTGGGATTGAATACGACAGCTGCCAGGCCGATCATCAGAACCAGCCAGGTCAGTGTATACTGCAGCTGCATTTTCTTGTTCCTGATCAGAAGAAGCATATGTATCAGCATGCTGAGAATCAATATCAGCAGAATTATCCGCAGTCTAGTCGTCATTCTTCAAACCTCACTGTGCGCGGGCGCATCTTTTCGATAATGATGGCCAGCGTTACCTTCACCATATAATATACTGCTTTCCAGGGTCCGATGGAGGAAACTCCCTCTTCGCGTTTCTTCATGATGACAGGATACTCCTTCACCTTCCCGCCGGCCCGCAGCAATGTCACAATGCTCTCCGGTTCAGGATAATCACGCGGATAGTCCCCGGCAAACAACCTGATCCCCTGCCGGTTCACCATGCGGTAACCGGACGTCGGGTCACTGATCTTTTCCCCGGTAACCAGGCGGATCAGTCCGCTGAGATACGTCTTGCCCACCCGGCGCATGAAGGAAGTCTGAAACCCCTCGTAAGTAATGAAGCGGGAACCGATGATCATATCCGCCCCGGTTTTTTCGAGTTCGGCTGCCATTTCCTGCAGATACGCGGTATCGTGCTGCCCGTCACCGTCAATCTGCACGGCACAGTCGTAACCTTTCCGCATGGCGTAGATATACCCGGTATGAACAGCACCGCCGATGCCGAGATTGACCGGCAGGGTCACATGATTGATCTGATTGGTATCCAAGACCTGTTCGGTATTGTCCCGGGAACAGTCATTGATGACAATATAATCAAAATCCGGTGCGTCCTGCTGCAGCTTGCGGACTACGCCCAGTATGCTTTTTTCTTCGTTGTAAGCAGGAATAATGACCAGTTTCTTCATATGTGTCAATTATATAGTCCACCCAGCGTTAGGGCAAATCAGTGCGGAATCTGCGCCCCCATGGCCCGGACAAAAGACAGTACATCAACCGACAGCAGGACACCGATAAAGGCCACGCAGACAATCAATGCCAGCAATGACATGAAATCATCTGTCTTCTGATCAGAATGCATCAGTTCCTGATATTCACGCAAAATGCAGATCAGAAGGATCATGAACGGCCCGTAAGCGGCCCGCTGCGGGAACGTCGGCGCCGCCACCATGATCAGAACGCTCACGGCATACCAGGCCAGCAGGGCCTTTTCCCCGCCCGGCATGTCTGTCCTGTTCCTGCGGCAATTGACATAGCGCAGAACCGCAAACACTGCCATGGCCGGAAACAGCCATGTGCACCAGGCGTTGACCTGGCCATGACCGCGGTAGGCAATCGTCATCAGGCCGCCGGCAAAAGAACTGCTCCTGGCACCGTTGCCGGGGGCCAGCAGCATTCCACCTGTTCCCAGCGCCGCACAGGCCAGGGCACAGAAGTAATAAGGATGTACCTTTTCTTTGTTCCGAAGCATGGTGAAAATCACATAGCCCATAAACAGCAGCATCGTCGGAGCCATGTTTTCAATAGACCAGCCGGCCATAAAACTGACCGGCAGCAGCAGCCACGTCAGGCCGTTGATCTTACTGTCCGGAGCCAGTGCCTTGCGGATAAACGGGGCAGAGGCAGACAGCACAAACAGCAGGGCCAGCATATACGTCGCGGCGCCTGTATACCATGTAATCGTCTCATCAAACTTGGGATTGAGATAATACATCAGTCCGGCAGAAAGCAGAAACAGAAGGCCGCTGTCCTTCCCCTGTCCGGCAATCCGGCTGACCAGCCGGGCTGAACCGGTAAAGACCAGGGTGTAGCACAGGGCTGACAAAGTGCGTGGCAGAAGGAACATCAGCTGCAGAAAGAACTGGGTGATAACCCGGCTGCCCCAGGTTAGATAATACTGCTGTTCGTAATAGACAATATCGTTCAGCGTTTCAAGGTGTTCCGTCGAGTGCCATTTATTCATGTAGATCAGATCATCTGAAGAAAACTCCACATACCGGTACATGAAAAAAGCCATGATAAAAACTGTCAGAGCCAGGACAGCCTGAACAGTTTTTTCATGTCTTCTGTAAAATGAAACAAGTTTGCCGGAAACAAGCATTATTTTTGCTTCTCCGCCAGTTTTTCCTGAATATACTCGGTTGTCAGCAGTTTTTTGACAGTGCCTTCAACATCGAGACGGTTGGTATTGTGGCTGGTATAGGACTCGCCGGCATCGGTATGTACTTCCCCGTGCACCATGAACTTGTCATAATTCAGATCCCGGTTGTCAGCTGCCACCCGGTAATAATCACCCATATCCTCACTGCGCAGCCGTTCTTCACTGGTCATCAGGGTTTCATACAGCTTCTCACCGTGCCTTGTGCCGATAATCCGGACATCTGTATGTCCGAACAGCTGCTGTACAGCTTCCGCCAGGTCACCGATTGTGCAGGCATCTGCTTTCTGTACAAATAGATCACCCGGATTGGCATGCTCAAACGCGAATTTAACAAGATCAACGGATTCATCAAGGTTCATCAGGAACCGGGTCATATTGGGATCGGTAACTGTCAGCGGCTGGCCGGCTTCGATCTGTTCCACAAACAGCGGAATGACCGAACCGCGCGAACACATGACATTACCGTATCTGGTGCAGCATATCACCGGGCCGCCCTGCTCTGCCGACACTCTTGCGTTGGCATAAATGACATGTTCCATCATAGCCTTGGAAATACCCATGGCATTGATCGGGTAAGCCGCCTTGTCCGTGGACAGGCAGACAACCCGCCTGACCCCGCATTCCATTGCGGCATGGAGCATATTGTCAGTTCCGATGATGTTCGTGCGGACAGCCTCCATCGGGAAGAACTCACAGGAAGGTACCTGCTTCAGCGCGGCAGCATGGAACACATAATCCACCCCATGCATCGCATCCTTGATCGACTGCGGATTTCTGACATCACCGATAAAGAATTTCACTTTGGCCGCATAATCCGGATATTTTGCCTGCAGTTCGTGCCGCATGTCATCCTGTTTCTTTTCATCCCGGGAAAAGATGCGGATCTGGCCGATGTCCGTTGCCAGAAAGTGCTTCAGCACCGTATTGCCGAATGATCCCGTACCGCCGGTGATCATCAGTGTCGCATTTGCAAAAGCTGTCATAGTTCTGTCCCTCTTATTTCTTTCTCCATACCATCTTGTCAACAACCTCTGTATAACTCTGGATGATCTTGACAACTTTGGTGGAAACATTTTCTTCAATATAGTCCGGTACCGGGATGCCGTAATCCCCGTTCCGGTTCATATCAATCGCAAGCTCCACAGCCTGCAGCAGCGGTTTTTCTTCAATGCCCGCCAGAATGAAGCAGGCCTTATCCAGCGCTTCCGGACGCTCGGTGCTGGTCCGGATACACACTGCCGGGAACGGTTCGCCGATGGAAGTAAAGTAAGATGACTCTTCCGGCAGAGTACCGGAGTCCGAGACAACAGCCAGGGCATTTTTCTGCAGGCAGTTATAATCATGGAAGCCCAGCGGTTCGTGCTGAATCACCCGGCTGTCCAGCGTGAAGTTCATTTCCGCCAGACGCTTGCGGGAACGCGGATGGCATGAGTAGAGAATCGGTACATCATACTTTGCCGCGAGCTTGTTGATGGCACTGAACAGTGACAGGAAGTTTCTTTCCGTATCGATATTTTCTTCCCGGTGGGCCGACAGCAGGATATACTTACCCTTCTCCAGGCCGAGATCCTGCAGTACTTTGGAATTGTTGATCTTGTCAAGATTGGCATGCAGGACTTCTGCCATGGGAGAACCGGTCACATAGGTTCTCTCCTTGGGCAGGCCGCACTCCATAAGGTATCTTCTGGCATGTTCGGAATATGCCAGATTCACATCACTGATGATATCGACAATCCGCCGGTTCGTCTCTTCCGGAAGGCATTCATCCTTGCAGCGGTTGCCGGCTTCCATGTGGAAAATCGGAATGTGCAGCCGCTTGGCCCCGATGGCCGACAGGCAGCTGTTGGTATCTCCCAGAACCAGCAGTGCGTCCGGCTTTGTGCGGACCATGACTTCATAACTCTTCGCGATGATATTCCCGACCGTTTCCCCGAGATTCGCCCCGACGGCATCCAGATAGATATCCGGATCATCCAGCTGCAGATCCCGGAAGAATATTCCATTCAGTGTATAATCATAATTCTGCCCGGTATGTACCAGCAGCGTATCAAAATAGCGCCGGCATTTCTTTATTACTTCCGACAGCCGGATGATTTCCGGCCTGGTTCCGATGATGATCATCAGTTTCAGTCTGCCGTCATCTTTAAAGGTAGCATTCTCCATACGTACACCTGCCTCAAACAATTATTATACCTGTACTTGTTCAAAATATGTATCCGGTTTGGTCGGATCGAATTGTTCATTGGCCCACATCAGGGTGATCAGGTCTTCTGTGTCAGAAAGATTGATGATGTTGTGGGTGTATCCCGGCAGCATATGCACTGCCTCGATTTTCTTTCCGGACACCTCGAACGACATGACTTCATCGGAACCGATGCGGCGTTCCTGGATCAGGGCATGGCCGGAAACAACGATGAAGAATTCCCATTTCGTGTTGTGCCAGTGCTGTCCCTTGGTAATGCCGGGCTTCGAGATATTGACGGAGAACTGTCCCCCGGAAACAGTCTTCAGCAATTCCGTAAAGGAACCGCGTTCGTCCTGATTCATTTTCAGGGCAAACTTCACTTTCGCTTCCGGCAGATAGGAAAGATATGTCGAATACAGTTTCCTGGCAAAGCTGCCCGCGGCAATCTCCGGCACGATCAGTGTCTCCGGCTGGTCATGGAACGCTTTAAGCAGATCCACGATTTCCCCCAGGGTGACTTTATGGGATACAGGCACATAACAGTATCTCCCCCTGGCATCCGGCACTGGTGTCACGCCGTCAAAGGAACAGCGGTGCTCGTTTCCTTCAAGGGCATCCAGCATCTCCTCCACCAGGTCATCAATATAGACCAGCTCCAGCTCGGTCGCGGGATCATTGACGGTGATCGGCAGGTCGTTGGCGATATTGTGGCAGAACGTGGCCACGGCACTGTTGTAGTTGGGCCGGCACCACTTGCCGAACAGGTTGGGAAAGCGGTATACCAGCACTTTGTTGCCGGTTTCCTTTGCATATCCGAACAGGACTTCCTCGCCGGCCAGCTTGCTTTTGCCGTATTCGGAGCCGGCATAGCGGCCGATGAGCGAGGCCTGTATGGACGATGACAGCATCACCGGGCATTTCCGGTTATACATCCGCAGCAGTCCCAGCAGGTCCATGGCAGCATCCCGGTTGCCGCTCATGAACTCCTCTGGTTTCTGCGGCCGGTTGATGCCCGCCAGATGGAACACAAAGTCCGCTGACTGACAGGCTTCTTCCAGCAGTGAGGCAGGCGTATCCAGATCATACTCAAAGATCTGTCCGACGGTTAATTGCCGGGTGCGGTTTTTCCCGTCCCGGATATTCTTCAGGTTCTCCACGAGGTTTTTCCCGACAAATCCCTTTGCCCCTGTAACCAGTATGTTCATTGCGCCTTCTCCTTCCGTCTGACTGTTTCAGCAAATATATCCTCCAGTTCATCCAGAAGCTTGTCCTTACTGAAGTGTTCCAGGTAGTACTGTTTTCCCTTTTCTCCCCGACCGTATGTATCAGCAGGATCCGATGCCAGTTGCAGAATGGCGTCCGCAAAGCCCTGTACATCACCGGCCGGAACACATATACCGCAGTCTGCTTCCCGGATAACCCGCATCGACTCTCCATTGATAGAACCGGCAATCGGCCGACCGGCTGCCTGATATGATTGAATTTTTGCCGGCAGAGTGAAATTGACGACAGGATTATCAACCATTGTTATCATCATGGCATCGGCCAATTCATAATATGTGCCCATCTCAGTAACCGGATGACTGCCATAAAATCTAACATTCGTAAGGCCATATGCTTCCGCCATTTTCTCGCACTTTTCACGGTTCATACCATCCCCGACAATATGAAAGAAGAGCCGCGGGTCTTCCCGCAGAACATTAGCGGTTTCAATGATCATTTCCACATTGGATGCCGGTCCAATGTTTCCCGCAAACAGCAGGTCAAATATACCGTTATCAACCCTTCCGACATTTTGATAGGTATCTTCGGCATATTGTGGCCAGTATACCAGACCGTACTTTTTGGCCGGAAGCCCGAGCTCTTCCTCAAAGTATTTCCGGAAGAGTTTGGAAGTGATAGTAATGAGATCAGCCTGACTGTATATTCTTACGCTCATCCAATAAAGGAAGCGGTAAAAGAGGCTCTTATCCGAGATTGGGCCTGCCGTCACACTGATCGGCCACTGATCAAGACAGTTGATGATCAGAGGAATATGTTTCCTGTTTTTGAAGGCAATTGCCGGATATACCATCGATACCGGTGATGTTTCATAACTGTATACCAGGTCAAAATTATCTTCTATTTTATTTGCTTTCAGGATACCGGAAATGGCAAACCAGACATAATTAATGCCAAAGCCGATGATTTTTTTTCCTCTGCCAACCAGATGACAGCGGATAATCCGGACTCCGTTTACCGTCTGATCACGGTTTTCACCATGCCGGTAACCTTCGTACACCCTTCCCTCAGGATAGTTGGGAAGACCAGTCAGAACTGTAATATCGTTCCCTCTTGCAGCAAGAGAAAAACAAATATCATTAATACGAAACGGCTCCGGATAAAAGTGTTGTGAAACAACCAGTATTTTCATGTTTACTTTTATTCCTTAATATCTAACTGATTATACCCTGTCTGTCATGTATTGTGTATTCACCGTTTATCCCATCGGATACCCTCTGGCGGGAAAACCAGTCTTTCAACTCAATAATAATTTCAGCCAAAAGAAGAAAATAAGCAGAGACATAAATCCACAGTTCAACCCAAGTCAGCGTGTACCAGCCAAGATTCATGGCAAATCCGGTCAGCATTCCGATCCATACCGGGATCGTGAAAATGTTGCCAAATAGTACAGACGCAAGCCAATCTTCCCCATTGAAGGTTTCCTGGCATGAGATAAACCAGGACAGCAGCGGAAGCGCCATGTAACCCAGTGTATAACGAAACGCATTGGATGGGAAGAATACCATAGCGCAAGTGAAAAACAGTATGGTGCGGTACCTGCTGCGACTAATGAAACCAAGGATAATCATCAGCAGAAGAAAGACATAAGGGATCACCCGGCAGCCAATCATAACAAGCGATGATTCCGGATTGCCCGTGATTTTAGTCAGGGCCATATATGCAATGCCGTTGATAAACTGGATCCTGCCGTATTCATAACCGCCCATTGTGCTGAAGATGTTGTCCAGCCAGTCCATGATAACCGGTAGACCACCGAACCGTTGAAATGGCAGAAACATGATCATAATTCCGTAAATAATCAGCCGCACTGCTTCTCCCCAGCGCTTCTCCTTCAGATACAGAAAACCAAATACCGCCGGATACATCTTCAGACCGGCAGCCACAGCAATCAAAAGTAATGCCGCTTCTCTGGCAAACCATGACCGGCTGTCCCGCAGCTGTAATGCAATGATCAGGATGCCGATAACCGGCATGGTAGAATTGCCAGTCAGAAACCCACTGCCCAGAAACGCTGCTGAAAGCATAATAGAAGCAGCCAACAGCACGCACTGACGGACAGAGCATCCGCGCCGGCGACAGAATATCATGACGGCAATGAATATCAATAAGACTGTCAGAATCAGATATCCGGCAAAAACAAGTTGATATCTGCGGGTCTGTTCCCAGATCAGTAACCCATTGGGAACTCCTCCCTGCGGCCAGGTAGACAGTCTGTAAAGATAGAAATAGAGTACATAGGCAAACGCTGGGAAGCAGAAATTCGTAGATTCATAGAGAGCGGCGCCCCGCAGACTGCCGTCAATGTGCCGGAAATAATCAACACCGACCATATCCGGGTTATTTTCCTGAGCCATCCACTCCCAGGCAGTATGTCCATTCATAATTGCCAACAGGAAAAAGCCGGCAATACCCGCAAGACTGATCAGAAAGAAAAGCCTGTCAGGACTGATCCGGATATTCTGCTTGCTCAACCGCCTGTCTCCTGTCATGTCTTTTCCTCTCACTCAACAAAATAACTGCCATAGTACTGCTCAATGGTCATTTCATCAAATACGGACACATACGGATAATGTGTCATGGATATTTCAATTTCCGAATACGTACTGCGAACTCTCGAAACAACAAAACTTAGATCTCCGTACATTAGGATAAAACTCAGCCCGATCAGCGGAATCAGACCCGCCAGTTTTCGTTTCATATCTGGAATTTCATTCAGAAGATTCGGTACAAATATAAGCATGATTGTCTGCAGATAGTCACAGATACGGGATGTCTGCGGGTATCTTACCATGCAGAGATAAACCGCCAGGGAGAAGCCCCAGACAAGCATCTGAAACTGTTCCCATTCCGAATGGTTTTTCCCACCGGAAAGATAATATAGCAGCAGTACAACGGCAAACCAGACTAGTTCCATACCCAAACCGAGTATGCTGAAGGACGCATTATCCACATACATCACGAAATGGCGGATCGCCGGCACCCACCAATAGTATTTTACTATCCAAGGAATAAGAAATGATATGATCCCGAAAACACCCAGGATCCCGATAACGGCACAACCGGCGGCCCTTACAGGATTCTGCCGGTAATAGCGCTGAAACAAAAACACCAGCGGAACCGCAAACGAAATTATCCCGGCTTCATGGAAGGACATTGACAGCAGACAGCATACATAGTATTGAAGATACTTTTTCTGCGGCAGGTATTCATAAAACGCAAATAAAAACACAGCCATTGACAGCATCTGCCGGATCCCGCTCGAATAATACATCAGGAAAAGACCGGAAGAAAAAAACAGAAAATAAGACATCAGCCAGTCCCGGCTATACCGGAAAATCGTATAAATACACAGCCCAATGCAGATGATATTCACCGTCAGTACTGAAACTGTATAACGATCTGAAAACAGTTGCACGCCTCTGATCAGATATACATACCCCATGTTCCGGTAATCAATTGCATTCTGCATAATGGAACGATACAGCCATATATATGAACCGGTATCTACCCCGACTTTAAAGTCAAAAATCAGCCCTGCTGTCAGAAATGCCATGACGGCCAGACTAATCTTCCGGCTGCCCAGTTCCGGTTTCCAGGCTAAAAAACAGAACCAGGCACTGAATATGAAGAATATGACAAACAGATTCATATGAATTAATCCTATCACTTCAGCATGTTCAGGATCAAATCCCGGGTATATTCCGGTGTGTTTTTCCTAAAAGCTTCCTGATTGTCTGCTCTGCCTGTTTCTGCCGCCAGTTCACCCAGTTTCCGGGCCAGATTCACGGCGGCTTCTTCACTCGTCTGGTTGTCAGACCGAACAATCACACTCCGGTTGTATTGACGCAGATAATCTGAGTTGGGATCCTGCTCGCTCCCCTGAAGGTGAACAACAGTATTGCCTGTTGCCATATACTCAAAAGTCTTGCCAGATATCAGATTCGTTTTCTTCATCGAGAGGAGAATATCGGCTTCCTTCAGAATTCCTTTCAGTTCTTCATGCGAAACAAAGCCGTGCATGATGATTCTGCCTGGATACGCAGCCGCATATTTCCGGCACAGTTCATAACCAGTTCCCCGACCGTAAATATGCAGCACCCGCTTTTCCTGATCAGGAAGCGCACAAAAAATCTTCATGGCCTCTTCAATCTGGTAATATGCTGTATCCAAAGCCCCGGCATAAACCCAGTTTTCAAAAGAATGATCAAAGACGCCCGCCGGCTTAACCTCTTCACTGACAAACAGAGGCAGACCTGTCAAAGCGATGCGATCCTGCCATTTTTCCTGATATTCCTGACCCCAGCGCCGGTAATTGGTTTCCATATCCAGAATCATGTCTGCCTGCGTATAGATCACATCCTGCCAATAATCACAGGATTTCTTCATCTTTTCCGCGGAAACGTGGTTCTTGATTGATTCCGGCATGTAATCCAGATTGTATACCGCCATTTTGATATCCGGTCTGAACTGTTTGTATTCTGCCGCTGCCAAGACAGTATCAAGCGGGTTGTAAGCGCCTATAACCGCATCATAATGATACTGCTGATCCAGTGCAGCTATCTGCTTCACCAGATTTCTGTGGAAACTTTCCGAGGCGAGAGGAAACCGGGAAATCAGCCGGATCTTATTAAGTCGCAGCAGAATGATACCGGTTGTTTTCAGCAGCTTCCCGGGCAATGATGAAATCTGGTTCTGGCCGGCAAAAATCATCCGATTCATCAAATCCGGTTGAACTCCGAATACTCTGACTCCGTCCTTTTCTTCGGGAAGTATCTTTCCCGGAATATCATATGCCAGAATATGTGCTGTATGCCCTGCCTGTACCAGGGAACGGGCAACATAATGCACACAGATACCGTTTGCGTATGGCTCAGGATAATACCGATCCGTCACCAACAGCACATTTTTACAGCCTGCTTTTCTGTCCATTCCATCAGTCATTCAAAACACCTCTGATTGTCTTCATTATAATTTCCCGGACATTCGATACAGAGTAATCCGGATATAATCGGCGGATCTCATCATAGTCCAATGTCCTCATATGCTGTGCATGCTCCAGAAAGTTCTTTACCCCGGCATAGGGAATATTCCGGTCATCAAAGCTGGCAGCATTTGGATAACTACGGAAAAAAGCAGTAGAAGTACAGTCTTCTCGCTTATAGAAATTGAGAACAGGTTTCCCGCTGCTCAGATAATCCAGTACTTTGCTGGGAATCAAATTGTCGAGCAGGTTTCCGATATTGACCAGAACATCTGCCTGCAGCAGATACTGTTCAGCCAGTTCTCGGGAAACAGGCTCTATAAAATGAACATTCGGTATCCCGCTGATTCCTTTCTCAAGCAGAATCGCTTCCCGGTCTTCTCCTCCAACCCCGCCGATAAAATAAATATGATACGCTTCTCCTAACTCACGGTAACATTCTATGACATGCATCGGATCCCGTATATCCCAATACAGATTGCCGACAAACACACTTCGGTTTTTTACATTGTCCTGCCAGAGATTCACATCCTTTCTGATGATTGGACGGATGCCTGGAAGATAAACCTGTACTGTTTTTTCGACATCAATCGCAACACCGTTCTGCTGATATACGTCCATTGCCGGATATGTCAGCAGAACCGCATCACATTTTCTGAGTACTTCTTCTTCAGTACGGATTCTTGCAGTCATATGAGCATCCGGGAAAAGCGGATTCGTGGCAAACGGATCAAGATAATATGCAATCCACTTTTTCCCGTACTTTTCAGCAAGACGGCCGGCACAGACATGAGATTCAAACGGAAAAGAGCAGCTGAGTATCACATCAAATGACGGAATATCAACAAGACGCTCGGCATGATACAGAAAATCCTCCACCCGCTTATAGTCAACATCGTCCTGTACTTCCTTCATATACCGCTTTGCCCTCAGCAGCCGCGGATATACACCGGCATCATGCAGACTGAAGGCGCTGTTCGAACGTCTGGAATGAATCTTCTTCCGAATAATATGAAAACCATCCACCGTTTCTTCAGCCAGCGAATTAATATTTTCCGTCAAAACCGTAACATCGATATCATCCTGGCCTGAAAACAGCCGGTGAAGTATCGCGCTGTTGGCGTTGCCGGTATTGGAATAATTCAGATCAACAACCAGAAGACTAATCATACTGCCCTCTGATTTATATCATGTCCGGCAAAATAGTCTGCCGCCCACATCTCCGGCTCACCTTCCTGCTGCACCCGGCACAGAATTAGCGATTTGCCATCGCCGCATATTACCGCATGTTCTTCCGGACGCAGATCATCACTAAGACGGGCCTGCCAGACATACACCTTTTTCCCCTTGTGTATGAAATACGCGCCGGGATAGGGCTTTGCCTGGGCACGAATGAAATTGTAGAGTTCCAGAGCCGGCTTATCCGCAAAAGCAAACTCTCCGTCAGTCGGCCGGCGCCGTGGATAATGTGTTGCTTTAGTGTCATCCTGTCTGACACCATCCAGTTTTCCGGCTGTCCAGGCCGGAAGGTGCTTCCGGATTGTCCTGACGGCACACAAAGCTACCTTGTCATATACTGTTTTCACATCATCATACAGTTCGATATTGAAAAACTCTTGTGCATAGATAAGTCCGGTATCATACTGCATCTCCATCTGAAAGAATGTATCTCCCCACTCATGCTCACCGGTCAGGATCGCCCAGTTGACACACGCGGCACCTCTTCCTTTCGGCAGCGGTGCAGGATGTTCACCGATACATGCATATGTCGGGATATCCAGAATCTCCTGCCTGAACTTCTGCGACCAGCCGGACTGAATGATGATATCCGGACGGCATTCCTTAAGGAAACTGACACAGGAAGGCTCGTTGACATTTTCACAGTAATAGATATTCAGTCCGTACTTTCCGGCCAGATCCACATATGAATCATAATTTGCCTTGCCGGTTGCAGTTTCCGGCTTCAGATTAACAATACCCGTCAGATGGACATCTTTCAGGCTGCTGTCATTCATGATCGCTTCGATCATGGAACGCCCGACGTTGGTGCAGGCAATCAACACTACATTTCCCATATGAATAATCCTTTCTTACAACCGGAACTTATGCACGACAAATCCTTCCGCATAACTGCAGTGATTGGAATAACCCCAGATATGGTTCTTTTCAATTGTTGTCTCGAACAGAGCATTATATCTGTTATGATCGCCGGTATACTGGTACAGCGCTTCCCGTTTCTTGTCAATATAATCGGAAATATCAAAGAACAAGGACGGATAATACGGCTTTGCCAGGATATACTGATTACTTTGATACATCAGAATATTCGGACAGTGCCTGGCTGCTGTCAGGCAGATCTTTGAGGCTGAGATATGATCCTGATTCAGATCATCCGTATAATGCATGAAAACCGTATCAATATTGTATTTATAGATCGTGTCCTCTACCCGCTGCATGATCTCGGTATTGTAAAACAGCTGACAGCACTCAACCGGCTGGAATTCTGTAATCTCCTTTACACCCAGCACTTCACATGCCCGGGCACTTTCACTGACACTGGTTTCATATGCGACATCAATATGCAGATGAGCAGAGTATGTAACATTATCCGTCAATGTCAGTTTGTATACATTCTTACCCTGGGCGGCGAGCTTCGCGGCAGTTCCTCCGACCCCCAATTCAGAATCGTCATAGTGGGCGCCGATAATCAGTATATTATTCATCATATAAATTCACCTTGTCCCTTGATCGACAGTATTTTAACATCCCGGCGTTTATCCGTCAGGCTGTTTCTGTTCTTTTCCGACGCCTCAGTAGATCCTGCAGGATCCGCCGGAAAACAAGGTTGCCGGAGAGGCCCAGCAAGACCATGTATGCAGCTGCGGAAACCGCCACTTTCAGCAGGACCCCGGCCACCATTCCAAGCGAGAAAGACTGCAGAACGATACAGCATAATACAATTAAGACACAACCAGCGAGAATCTGTACGAGATTCTTCCCGCTGGGCTGCAGTACATGCATTTTCCGGATGACCATATACTGCGTTGTCATCATCAGGAATTCGGCGGCGAGTGTGGTCAGCGCTGCCCCATTCTGCGCGAGTTTCGGAATCAGCCAGATATTCAAAATAACATTTACAGCTGCACTGAAGACTGTCGCCCGCAGGGCATCCGTTTCCATTTTGTTCGGAAGCAGCACCGTATTTGTCAGAAAACTTGCCAACATTGAGAAAACCAGGGTGATGCTGAGGATCTGTAGAGAAGGTACAGATTCAATGAATGCCTTCCCGGAAAAGAGACGAATTGCTTCACCGGCAATCATATACACTCCCGTTATCACCGGCAGAAGGAACAGAAACAGCTCATCCAGAAGATCATTCAACGTTTTCATGTACTGTTCTCTGGTTGCTGTTACCAGGTCGTTGGAAAGCCGCGGCAAGGCAACCAGGAAGATCGATGAGATCATTGCCTGCAGGATGCTGTAAATCCGCACAGAGGCATTATACAGACCGACATTATAGTCACCGCACATAAAACTGAGCATTGTCACATCCGAGTTGACATAGATTGTTGTTGCGACTGCGGAAAAGAATATGACAAGCAGCGGTTTCAGATGCGTATTCAGTTTCAGATCCCGGGTGAGACGGATTCGTGTAAACCTGCGAACATGAAAGAAATTCATGATGTTGGCGCCGGAATTTGCGATTACGGAAATTGCCGCGTAAATCGGATAATCCGCAGGTTTTTTCACAAAAGCAAACAGCATCATTACTGTAAAAACCTGCACAGCGAGGGAACGTACAGCAATATAACCATAGTCCTCATAAATATTGCAGAGCCACTCAACACCAATCGTTGTGCCGATGATGTTGAAACTGTGAATCAGTATTAAAAGACTGTAGGCATGATAATGCGGAACAACCGCCACTGTCAAAACCAGCAGGATATATGCCGCGGCAGTCGAAAGCAGATTGATGGTAAACACTTCACCGGCAAAAAGACTGAGTTTTTCTGCATCGTCCCGGATTCTCGCCCCTTCCCGTGAAGCATAAGTAAAGATACCCATCTGGGCAATTAAAATAAAATAGCTGACGAGATTGGCAGAAGTTGTTACCTTGCCTATATTATCTACGCCCAGAACCCGTGATACATATGGAAAGGTGATGAACGGGAACAGAAAACTCATCACAGTCCGGACGGAGTATAAGACAGCATTTACCCGAAGTGACCGCTTTTTCATCGCGTACCTCTGGCAATTTCTTCATAAATACTGATCAGCTGCCGATAATTCGTTTCGGGATCATGGGTTATTCTTGCCCGCTCCCGAGCACCGGCTGACAGTCTTCTGGCCAGGACATTATCCCTGAACAGACGGTCAATGTCCGCCGCCATATCTTCCACCCGGTCGGCCTGATACAGCAGACCTTCCTTTTCATTAGACAGCATGCTGCTGACACCGCCGACATCCGAGGCGACAACCGGCGTGCCCAGGATCATTGCCTCACCGATCGAATTGGGTGAGTTCTCAATTGAAGAGGCTGAGAGAAAAACATGTGCCTTCAGATACTGTTCCTTCATCTGCTCCGCATCCAGATTACCGGTAAATACAACGTGATCCTTAAGCTGATATCTGTCTATCAACTGCCTGATATAGCGTTCATATCTTGTTTCGCGGATCATATCATGCAGGGTGTGTGAAGTCAGATCTTTCCCGGTGCAGTACAGCCTGATATCCGGATACTGATCACGCAGAAGACTGATTCCTTTCAGCGCCAGATGCAATCCTTTGAGCGGATAGTATCCCTGGCTGACAAAAACACGGTGCTGCTCACATAAAGTCAGATCCCATCCACCTTGATAAAACGTCGGCCGCAGTGTCTCATTGCACAGATGATAATGAACATTCGGATTGAGCTTCAGGACACTTTCCCGATCCCACGCAGTCCGGCCGATGACATGCACTGCCTGCTTGAGAAGTTCTTCCTCGTATCGGCTCCGAATGAGAAAATCCTGATATTCAAGATTCGGACCGGTTTTACGAATTCTGTCTTTCAAAGTCGGACGGCGAATCGATGGATCAGTAATATATGCCCAATAATAGTCCTTGATTACCGAAAGAATACCCTGTAGATATACGAGTGTACGGTCCGCCATACCCAGTTCCTGAACGGCACGAAAAACCGCCAGTGAATGCAGGTATTCTGTTCCCCAGATCTGGATAATATCCGGTGATATGGATGATATGATTGCTTTAATGGAATCTATACTATTCTGATTGAGCTGTTCCGGCAGCGTAATCGCTTTAATGGCAACATAATGAATCCTTCCGGCCTCTCCCTGTAATGGAAGCTGAGCAGAATCTGCCGGAAAAATAACCGTTAATTCAGCGTTTTCTGACAGCCTTTCCCCCATCTGCACAAGCCAGCCGATGCTCTGAATGACAGGCAGGCCGGTAGCTTCGGATATAGCCGGGATAGGCTTGTTGACAACCCATAGTACGCGCATAATTCTGATTCAGTTTAGCATACTTGGCCATTATGTTGCCATAGCATCGTTTGCCGCAGTCATCAAATCAATAATTGTGTTAAGATAATGCCATGAACAGAATAGTTGCAATCAATACTGTCAATTATGGCAGTACCGGCAATATCATGGTGAATATTGCCGAGTATGCCCGCGATCACGGCTATGCGTATACAACGTTTGCCGAAGACGGACATGCCCAGAAAAAAGGCGTTCCCGGTCATGAGTTTATCGGTTCCTGGCAGGAAATACGGATCAGTGATTTTATCAATACACAGACAGGCAATCAGGGTTCACTGAATATTCTCGGTACGAGAAAACTTCTGAAGCGTCTGGATGAAATTCAGCCGGAGATTATTCATCTGCATAATCTGCATTCAAACTTCGTTAATCTTGAACTTCTCTTCACCTATATCAAAGAGAAAGGCATATCCACCGTCTGGACTATGCAGGACTGCTGGTCTTTTACCGGGCACTGCCCTTATTTCTCCATCATCGGCTGTGAAAAATGGAAGACCGGATGCTACGAATGCCCGCTGTACAGGGAGTATCCGAAAGCCAGGATTGACAAATCAAAGAAACTGTATGAAAAGAAAAAACGGCTCTTCACAGGTCTTCCGAATAATGTTCTGGCGGCCCCCACGGAATGGATGAAAGGGCTCGCGGCCGAATCATTTCTGAAAGAATACCGGGCAGAAGTCATACCAAACTTTGTTGATCAGACAATCTTCAAGCCCCGGGAAAGTGATTTCCGGGAAAAATACCATCTCCAGGATAAATATCTGGTTCTGTCTGTTGCCTTTCCCTTTGATCAGCGCAAAGGTGCTGACCGCCTGATCCGGATTGCCGATCAGTTGGATGACTCCTATCACATTGTTATTGTCGGCAGAACAGATATTACACATCCGCGGATTACCTGTATCGGCAGAACAACCGATCAGATTGAACTGGCTAAAATTTATTCAGCCTGTGACCTGTTTGTCTGTGCCAGCTATCTTGAAGCATTTGGCATTGTCAACATTGAAGCGCTCTCATGCGGTCTTCCTGTAATTGTCTACAAGGGCTCTGGCGGAGCTGAGGAAACCATTGACTCTACCTGTGGTATCCTTTCAGATGATTCCCATGATGTGGAAGATATAATAAAAATCCGGGAGTCAGGACTATACACAGCGGAAGCGAGTCTTGCCTTCTCCAGACAATTCGATAAACAAGTTGTTCTGGCTCAATATGTGGATCTGTACAGGAGAATGTTAGGCGAGAAATCAAATAAATAATTATCGCTTTTTCACCTTCATTTATTAAATTATTTTAAGAGTTTTTCATCAGCGCCTGATGATGGCAAAAAGTTCATGGCCAACAGCATAAACAAGCAGCAAATACGCAAAAATAAAGATTCGTAATTCTACAAAAGTGAGCATATCGTAACTGAATGTCATATAGAACTTTGTGAAATATCCATATATCATGGGTATTGTAAAGACACCTGCCTGCAATAAAACAAATAAGTAATCAGCCGCATCAGATTCTGATTTTTTTTCTTGATCGAAATAAAACATCAGGGGAATTATGAAGTAAATAAGTGTGTATCGATGCTGATATGTTGGAAAAAATATCATCGCTGATGATAAAAATAGCAAACGGTAATATTCAGTCTTACTAAGCCATGAAAGTATCAGCATGATAACCAGAAACACATAAGCTATGATTGAATAAAATGCTGTCCCAAACTCCAGATCAAACGCCAATTTCAGAAATGTGTAAATGATTGATCTTATTGACTGGATTCTGCCAAAAATCAGCAACGACATGGACTCATTCGCATTATTCAACCAGCCGGCAAAACCATTCATTCCACCGAAGAATGCAAAGGGAACGAAGAAAATAAGAAGCCCATAAAGCAACAGGCGAAATCCTTCTGCATATCTTTTTTCAAAAATATATAAGAAGCCGAATATCGCCGGATACATTTTGAATCCGGCAGATACTGCAATTAACAACAAGGCAATTTCTCTTTTAACAGGGGATTCAGACTTTCTGTATTTAAGTGCGATTAATATGAAAGAAAGTACAGGAAATACAGAATTGCCAATCAATATGCATTCATACAAAGGGACTGTGAATAATAAGCCAATAAACAATAAACATCTTTTTTGTTTCTCTATTTCCGCGAACAGATTGACAGCATACAGAAACAGCAGACAAACGAAAATGTTGTAGTAAGAAACAATGATATTTATGAATTCGTATGTATTTAATTGCGCTAAGGTATCCAGAGTAACACCAGGGATTCTCACCAGATTGTATATAAATCTATAAAACAGATACGCAAACGGAGGAAAACATCCCATTATTCCGGTAGCATTATAGTAGAGATTTTCTGGATCAGCAGCATAAACAACATGTATCTTAAAATCAAATGAATTATCATCAAAATTCCACATTGCCAACCATTTTTGAGCATTCACTCCAGTCCTGCAGGCATACAATAAAAATAAGAATGTATTGAGAAACAACAGAATAATAAAAACATCAATTAGCTTTATGTGCTTTAACTTTTTTGGTTTATGCGAAATGTGAGTCATACAATCCCCTATCTTACATGATGATACTCTTTGGCCAAATCAATAATCGGTTTATCTGAAAGAGAATCTGTCCAAACATAAATATCATAATCCTGATAGTCGGTTATTGCCTCTTTAAAACGCTTTGCTTTTTCTTCGCCGTAGCACGTTCTGAATGATGCACCATCTGCAATATAATCATTTGCAATTATATAATTAACATTCAGTACATCCTTTGTAACCGCATCAATTAAAGATGTTTCCGAAGCAGAAGCAATCACGATCAGATCAGGATGCATATTGCGAATACTCATAATCACATCAACATTAATTTTCTGCTTCATCTGACAGACAATCTTCTGTTTCTCCTCTTCTGGAAGAAATTGATATTTTGACAATAATATATATTTAAGACTGCTTCGTTTTTCCAACTCATCTTTGTGGTTTAATTTGGCAATCAGTATCTCTATAACTTTCCATATAATTCTTATATTAAAAAACCATCGTTCTTTTTTTAAAATATATATGAAAGAATCAACTGAAATAATAGTTTTATCAAAGTCAATCAGTGCAAGGGACTTTTTCATCATCTCAATTTAATTAGTTCAGTACTTAATAATGTGTATAGCTGCGGAATATCAATCCGTGTCAGCAATACAAAAGCAGCAATAACAATGCCAACTACTATCATTAAGCCTTTTTCTTTGTATAGTTTTTCGGGAGCCTGGGCAGCAGAATCCCGTTTGAAACTCATATTAAGATAATAAACAAATAAAGTAACTAAAAATGGCACCAGCAGAACGTACTCAACACGGTATTTGACCAAGAAAACGCCCACAAAGAAAATAGAGATCATTGCATAAAATAATGCCAACGAAAGCAGTGTATGCTCTGAATAATATTGGAATGATTTGCGGTATAGTGCTGCGGTTGATTTATCATTTATCATTCGATACTCAGCAAATCTTTTTACATCCATCAGAAATGCACCCGCAAACCAATACCCGATAACAATACTGACGGGCGGCAAATAATTATCGATAACAATAAACCAACCGATCAGCAATCTGATGGCATTGTTAACGGATTCAGATAATACATCCAAAATAAAAACATCTTTGGTTCTGAAAGGTCTGACATTGTACAGAATCCCCATTACCCAAAGCCATATTTCCATCAAGAAAAACATCCAATTAACCCGGAATGCCAGAAGCAAGCCCAGAAAAGTCAAAACAGCATATAAAAGATATACATACCTGCCTTGAATACCACCCTGCACAACTGCTCTATACTTTTTAACAGGATGAAATTTATCGAACTCAGCATCCAGCCATTCATTAATTACATAATTGGCAGATGCAATAAAACAAGTTGAAAAGAAGCCAATCATTATTCTGATTAACAGTAATTTGAAACCCGATTCCATTCTCATAGAATCATTTGTTAGTAAAAGTGCGAAAATCAAACCAGGAAAAATAAACAATTGCTTAATCCAGTGATCTACACGCATTATTCGTAGGTATTTTTTCATCTCTCACCTTGAAACACAAATCACAATACATGATAATGATCAATTTACATATTTATCGTCAATCCCGGAAAAACAGGTCTCGCGTGTAAACCTTATCAATAACATCATCCAGATCATGGTTGTAACGGTTTGCAATGATGCAGTCAGACTGTGCTTTAAATGATGCCAGATCATTGACAATCAGGCTGCCGAAGAAGGTCCTGCCGTCTTCCAGTGTCGGTTCATATACTATGACCGTTGCTCCCTTGGCTTTGATTCTTTTCATAATCCCCTGGATGGAACTCTGCCGGAAGTTATCGCTGTTTGCCTTCATGGTCAGCCGATACACACCAATAATCACATGTTTCTCACTGGCGGCATCATAATTGTTGGCATCCTGGTAACTGTAATACCCCGCTTTTTTCAGAACACGGTCAGCGATGAAATCCTTGCGGGTACGGTTGGACTGGACAATCGCTTCAATTAGGTTTTCCGGTACATCTTCATAGTTTGCCAGCAGCTGCTTGGTATCCTTTGGCAGACAGTAACCCCCATAACCGAATGACGGATTATTATAATGCGACCCGATCCGCGGATCCAGACAGACACCATCAATGATTGATCTGGTATCCAGTCCTTTAGCCTCAGCATAGCTGTCCAACTCATTGAAATAAGATACCCGTAAAGCCAGATATGTGTTGGCAAACAGTTTTACCGCTTCAGCCTCTGTCGTTCCCATCAGCAGAACTGGTGTGTCTTCTTTCATGCTGCATACTTTCAGCAACTCCGCAAACTGCCCTGCTTTTTCTTTTTCAGCAAGAGCGCAACCGACGATAATACGGGAAGGATACAGGTTATCATACAAAGCTTTCCCTTCTCGCAAGAATTCCGGACTAAATAGAATATTCGTCGTTTCATATTTTGTGTGGAGGGTTTCCGTATATCCGACTGGAATCGTTGACTTGATGACAATCATCGCCTCCCGGTTAACCGAAAGAACCTGCTCAATCACAGACTCAACGGCACTGGTGTCAAAGAAGTTTTTCTGCGGATCATAATTCGTGGGTGTCGCCACAATCACCAGTTCTGCCTCCCGATAGGCACTTTCACCATCCAGTGTGGCCTGCAAACGGAGTTCTTTCTCCCGGAAGAATTCAGTAATTCCTTCATCCTGAATCGGTGAGATACGTTTGTTTATCTTTTCGACTTTGGCTTCGACAATATCCACAGCCGTAACATCATTGCGCTGGGATAGCAGGACAGCCAGGGAAAGACCAACGTAACCGGTTCCGGCAACAGCTATTTTCATAATTCGCCCTTCTCTTTCAGCAGCGCTTCAAAGTAAGTGATTGTTTTCTTCAAGCCTTCTTCCAGCTGGATGGTTGGCTCCCAGCCCAGTTCCTCCCGGGCAAGTGTAATATCCGGTTTTCTCTGAACAGGATCGTCTTTCGGTAGTTCCTGATAGATAATCCTGGATTTCGAACCGATCAATTCAATAACCTTCTCAGCCAGCTGGCGGATCGTAAACTCACCCGGATTGCCGATATTGACCGGGCCGGTAAAGCCGTCTCTGCTGTTCATCAGCCGGATCATGCCATCAATCAGGTCATCCACATAGCAGAAGCTCCGGGTCTGGCTGCCGTCACCATAAATCGTGACATCCTCGCCCTTCAGCGCCTGAACAATGAAATTAGATACAACCCGGCCGTCACCGATATCCATGTTGGGACCATAGGTGTTGAAAATCCGCATGACCTTGATATCAACGTTGTGCTGGCGGTGGTAATCAAAGAATAGTGTTTCAGCAACCCGCTTGCCCTCGTCATAGCATGCGCGCGGCCCTATGGTATTAACTCTTCCCCGGTACGATTCTACCTGCGGGCTGATTTCCGGATCGCCGTAGATTTCCGATGTGGATGCCTGCAGGATTCTTGCCCCGGTCCGCTTGGCCAGGCCCAGTGCATTCATGGCACCATACATGGAAGTCTTGGTTGTGTAGATCGGGTCCCGCTGATACTGGATTGGGCTGGCCGGGCAAGCCAGATTATAGATCTGATCACACTCGACATAGATCGGCATGATGACGTCATGCCGAATGAATTCAAAGTACGGATTTTCCAGCAGGTGCCGGATGTTATCCTTACTTCCTGTAAACAGATTGTCTACACAGATAACATCATTGCCTTCTCTGACCAGACGGTCACAGAGGTGAGATCCCAGAAAACCTGCCCCTCCGGTTACCAGTATTCTTTTCTTAATCATATTTTTTCTCCTATTTTCCAAGTAGTTGTGTCATTCGTTCGTATCTTCATAAAGAGTTATTGCTTTTTCAGATAATACAGATCATATTTTTCATTCCCGTCGGACACTTCCATTACGGTATACCATCGGGAAAGAATCTTCAACAGTTCAGATGCTTTATTATCATCATTCTGAGCCAGAACATTGATATCATGAGGCATTTTTCCGGCATAGTATTCTTCCCACTGCGGTCCATATGAGATGGTGGAAATCGTCACCGGTGCAAGAATATTCTTATCCAATATGACATAAGCATATTCATCATAGCCGCTGACAACAAGATTATCACTTTCCATCAACTCTTCAGAAGAGCAGGCATAGGCAAAGAAATCCGCCGACTGCTTTTCCAGTTTCATGAAAGGAAATTCGCCCGATCCGATAAACTCTTCATGGAAAACGGAATTTGGCATTGTCCCGGTCAACCTAGCACACAGAAACAGGCAGGCACACTGACTGACTAACACCATGGTTAAGAACGCAGATATTTCTTTCTTTTTCACACTGGCTGCGGCTACTGCTGCCAGCAGCAGCACGCTGATCATTACATAAGCATCAGCAGCGAAGAAGCCGTTGTTCGTAAAGGCTATTGCAATGATCCAGGCAGTCACCAGATAGAGACAGCTGATGAGTCCCCGGCCATCGCGATGAGCGATAGCCGCAAGAATAGTCAGGATAAGAACAAGCAGGTACCTGTCATAATAATCAATGGGTGAGCCTCCCCGCAAAGTCAGTATGGCGATAATGTGGCAGAACGGAATCGACGCCGCAATCATCAGATACCGGACCGGTTTGAGATCCGTTTTTTTCATGATTACTTCTGTAGCCGTCACGAGGCCGGCTGCTGCCGCGGCATACATGCACATCCGCACCGCATAATGCGCAAAGGCATTCCCGTCAGCTTTCATGGCGGCTATTTTGACGGCAGGCGGCAGGCTGTGGGAACCATCCAGCAGGATCATGTGAACCCCATGCAGCAGTCCACTGATGCCAGCATTCATGATTACCGGAGCAAAAACAATTCCGGCCAGTACAAAGCAGATAACTGTATATTTCAACGCCTCCATAAGCTGCCCTTTAAACGCCATGAACAGAAAAACGAAAACAGCTGTGATAACCATCGGCGGATAACATAGTGCCAGAGCGGATACCAGCACACCCATCAATACAGGACGAGGATGTTGTTTGTCCCAACTGTCCAGAAGCAGCACAATATACGTGATAAACATCATTGCCAGATTGGAATGGTCCAGCGAAAGAATGCTCTTAGGAAGCGCTGTAATCCAGACCAGTGCGGAAAGTAATCCAATATATGAAGACTCTGTCCGCCGGGCAAGCCAGCGATATACCGGAATACTGCCGAAGGCATATATGACAATGCTGACCAGGCGGAAGGCAATAACCGGATAAGCAGGAAAAAGAGACAGGCTGACATACCAAAACGGCGATGCAAACAGGGCTGAAAACTGATAGGCGTCAAACATGTCAAGCATGTACCTGTCACCCATAATAAAACGGTGCGCTGTCACAATGGCACACTGTTCATCGGCATCAAATCCGGTTACCGTCTTCCACAGCAGACACAGAACCACAAGACAGATGAGCAAGACAGCAGAAATTCTTTCTTTTTTTGCTGTATTCAAACTGTTATGCATCAGAATTCACTCTGTCTTTCATCAGACACTTTATTTCCTCGCGCAACCCGCCGGCAAAGGTCTCTGATCTCAATACCACACTCAAACAGAACCAGCACGTATGCACAACTGTAAAGCCAGTATTCCACATAGGACAGTGTGTCATATTCCAAAACTCCACCGAACCCTGAACACAGGCCAAACAGCATTGGAATGCCAAACAGACCCGCATACAGCAGGGCTGTTACCCAGTTTTCCCGGGTGGACCTGTCAGCTTCCTCACGGATCCAGAACAGCAGCGGAATACCTAACAACGCCAAGGAATACCGGTATGCATTGGTCGGGAAGAAAATCATCGCGCAAGTGAAAAAGAATATTTCCCTGATCCGGCTTCTGGAAAGCATCGTCAGCACAAACATTACAATCAGGAAGATCATCGGGGAGTACAAAGCAGCCCGGTTGACCAGGTACGAATTCACATCACCGGTAATCAGGGTCGTGATATGCACCGCGACCCCGCGGATATACTGAGGCCTTCCCAGTTCAATGTAGTACATTGCCGTGAAGATATGGTTGACCATAACCTTGGCCCCTTCAACCCCGCCGAAGAAGACAAATGGCGCAAAGAAGAAGAAAAATCCGTAGAAGATCAAACGGAGAGTTTCACCCCATCGCCGTTCCTTTACATACAGAAAGCCGAATATCGCTGGATAGATTTTAAATGCGGCAGAGACCGCAATAAAGATCAGGGCCAGCTCTCTTTTCCATTTTGCCGCACTGTTCTTCCAGTCCAGCGCCAGCAGGATCAATGGAAATACAACAATAACGGTATTCCCGACTATTAGGCCGCTGCCCAGGAATGCTGCACTGGTAATGATACAGATAAACAGCGCTTTCGCAGACTCGCCGCGCATAAAATGTACCACCGCCAGATAAATACACCAGACCGAAACAAGAAGATATACGATGAAAACATAGTTATAAGTCCCCGTATTATCAAACAGCAGCCAGTTCGGACCGGCCATGCCTTTGGCTGATAACCGGTAAAAAAAATAATAAAACATATAGGAAAGCGGCGGGAAAAAGCCTTGATTACCGGCCGTTTCATACAACTGGTCTCCGGCCATGCTGAAACTGAGATGACGGAAATAATCCGTACCGATATTATCCAGACCGCTTTTGAACGTAAACCAGCGCCATGCCTCTTCTCCGGTCATATATGCATAAACGAAAAAGCCAAAAAGTTCAATCAGGCAGATTATTATAAACAGATTCTTCGGTGTCAGTTTTTCAGCAGGTTTTTTCATATATTGTCAAGCTTTGTCTATGATTTTATTGATTTCCGCAAAATCCGACAGTGCTTTCTGCCCGATCTTGAAGATCTTCTTCAGATTGATGGAATTGACACCGCCCTGACGCGGCCGGAAGGTAATCGGGATGTACTTCACTTTGCAGTGCTTCTTGGTCAGAATCACGGTGATGACAACATTCGACAGATTGAAATTCTCCGGCACGAGGTTTATATATTTCCGCAGTGTTTCCGCCTTCATCAGCCGGTACGGGGTGTTGGCATCGGTGACGGTAACACCGAATTTCAGCCTGATAACGGCTTTCAGCGTCCTGGTCACAAAGACCCGGGAGGATCCGTCCTGCCGGTTGTTCCGCCAGCCGATCACCATGTCCCAGTTCTCCCGTTCATCCCAGAACGGCTCAAACTCCGACGGCAGGGTCTGCCCGTCCGAATCGGTCTGGAAGATATAATCCGCCCCTTTTTCCAGCGCGTAGTTATACCCGAAAAGCACGGTTGCCCCATGG
>JAFRHT010000042.1 GCA_017433125.1 Solobacterium sp. | reverse complement strand
TGGTGATGGAGCTCGACATCGAAACACCGGCAGGTGCCGGTCAGTTCCGCTTCACCGGAGCAGATGTTGAACCGGGTGCCGGAATGCAGGCTGCCGACGGTGACTACCAGCGGCTTCATCGCCGCCACTTCCCGGCTGACGATTGTCTGCAGGTTCATGACAATGGCCGAAGCACATACGGTCGCGTCAACGCCGTTTTCAGGTGCACTTCCATGCGTGGCCTTGCCGATGACCTTCAGGGTAAAGCCGTCACAGCTTGCCCAGGCACCGCCGCTGCGGTACGCAACCGTACCGCACGGGAACAGCGGCCAGATATGCTGCCCGTAAACACCATCGACACCCTCAAGCACCTTCTGGTCAATGAACGCATAGGCGCCCTTGGCGATCTCTTCACCCGGCTGCCAGATCAGCCTGACATTGCCGTTCAGTTCATCTTTCATATCATTGAGAATCCGGGCCGCACCCATCAGATTGGTCATGTGGGTATCATGACCGCAGGCGTGCATGATGCCTTCGTTTTCCGAACGGAACGGCACATCCGTCTTCTCAAGTATTTCCAGTGCATCAATATCCGCCCGCAGCAGAACGGTCTTGCCGGGTTTGCCGCCTTTGATCTCTGCCATGAGGCCGGTCGGCTCCATGCGCTTGTACGGTATACCGAGCTTATCCAGTTCAGCCGCCAGTCTGTTCGTAGTTTCAAATTCCTTGAAAGAAGGCTCCGGATGCCGGTGGTTCTCACGCCGGAGTTCAACAAGATACGGCATAATCTCATGAGCTTTTTCACGGATTGTCGTCATACAATTATCCTCCTGTTATATGCTTTGATTTTAATTTGAATTCAGACACAAAACAATATTGAGTACCCGATAAAAATGACATTTCTTTCATAATTCAAAATATTTCTTTCATTTGTTTCATTTCATGTATCTTTATAAATAATTAATCAACGCTTAAGGTTCACCGTTCCGGTGATCCGCTATAATAGAGCCATGAAACGCCTGCTGCGAAATCTTATTGTCCTGGCTGCCGCTGTGATTATTCTTGCCGGTTCTGCCCTGGCCTTCAGCGGTTACAGATGCTACCGGACCGCGGTTGCGGAACGCAGTATTCCGGAAGCTGTTGAAGCCTATGCGGACCTGCCGGGAAGTGTGACTTATGATGAAATCGATACTGACTTTGTCCATGCGGTTGTCGCGGTGGAGGATAAACGGTATTTTGTCCGGGAAGGCATCGACTGGATCGCCATGTGCCGGGCAATTATCAACAACCTGCTGGCCGGACGGCCGGTGGAAGGCGGCAGCACCATCCCCCAGCAGATTGCCAAGAATCTGTATTTTATCGGCCACGGGAAAAGCCGCGGCCTGCCGGAGAAGACCGCGGAAATCTTTATCATGCATGATCTTGAGGATCTGTACAGCAAGGAAGAACTGCTGGCCCTGTATGCCAGCATGAATTACTACGGTGACGGCTACTGGGGCCTGGCAGAGGCTTCCATGGGTTACTATGGTGTTCCTTCCAACGATCTGACCATTGCCCAGGCTGCGATGCTGGCGGGCATTCCCAATGCCCCCTCAGCCTACCAGTTGTCCACCGGTTATGAACTGGCGGAATCGCGCTGGAGACGGGTTCTCAGGGATATGCTCGAAAATCACTACATCACCCAGAAAGAATACGATCTGGCCCACCTGGAAGACATGCACCCGGTACACTGACGGCACCGGGTGTTTTTTTTATTTATGGTATTTTTCCTTCCGCAGGATCATCGGGGTTACAGGATCACCGAACAGATCGAACGGTTCCCCGGTAATCTCGCCGCCCATGCGGCTGATCACATGCACGCTGACATCCCGGCACTCCATGACCAGGACTTCCTCCCCGGCCGCAAACAGCTGATCATAGGCATATTTCAGCAGCTTTGTACCGATATGGTGCCCGCGCTTGTCCGGATCCAGCGCAAATCTTCCGAAATGTGTGTCTTCCCCTTCTTTCCAGGCAGCACAGGTGCCGATGACGCGTCCTTCCTCTTCCGCCACAAACCAGCGCGGTTTTTTTGTTTCGGGAATATCAAGCAGTTCAGACGGAATATGCTGTTCTCCATGGAATACAATATCCTGGATTTCAAGGATTCTTCCGGTATCTTCCGGCAATGCTTCTCTGTATCGGATGCTGTTCATGACAATGTCCTTTCCGTCCTGTTTCAACAGTGCTTCTGTTTTGATTATAATAGTGTCATATGAGAAAGAGAATACTTCTGACAATTCTCACAGCTGCCATGTGCGGCTGCAGCCAGACTGCGGCACCGGCCCCGACGGAAACACCGCTGCCGGAAGAGGTCACGCCGGAAACATGGCTGAACCTCTGGCTGGACCCGTTTGTCAATGACGGCTATGCCCTTCCTGAGAGCGATCAGAACGGACAGCCTGTTTCCTGGACAATATCTGACGGTGATGCGGAAATCAGGGAAGGCTGCCTGTATAAAACCGGGCAGGCGGACGAATATGAACCGGTTGCTTTATCAGCCCGGCTGGCTGACGGCAGTACGGTCCGCTATGACCGGATCCTCCTGCTGGATCCTTATGTTGCCTATGTGATCAGCTATTTCAGCGAAAACGGTGATGAAAAGGAAACCATGAAACTTGCATATACCTATAACGGCAGTTACTGGTACAAGTTCAACAACGACCATGCAGTCCTGCGGGCAGAAACCGGTACGGGCCGACTGCGTGACCCGGCGATCCTGCGCAACAAGGACGGTACATTTACTGTTCTGGCCACACAAGGGTATAACACGGATTCTATTTACGTCTTCGACAGTCCGGATCTTCTTTCTTTTACTAATGAGCGGTTGCTGAAAGTCAATACGATGAGCGGGGAACAGGCCTGGGCCCCGGAAGGTTTCTATGACCGCATGCTGGATCAGTATGTAATCTACTGGAGCAGCGTCAAGGACAAAGGCATGTTCCGCAACCTGACAACCGACTTCCGCAGTGTTGATGATCCGGTGCCCCTGCTCGACTGCGGATTCCCGGTCATTGACGGCACGATTGTTAAACAGGGCGCTGACTGCCTGATCGTGCTCAAGGATGAGCGGCAGCCGATGGAACAGTATTCCCGGCTCTTTCTCGGCCGGTCCCGCAACGGCTGGCAGAATTTCACGGAATTCGGCAGTCCGCTGAGTGGTCATCAGAGCGAGGGCCCCATGGTCATGAAAGATCTGTATGTATCAGGCTACTTCCTGGTATACGATGACTACACCCGCTTCCAGTTCAAGTCCCTGTATACCCAGGATCTCTGGAACGGTCCTTATCAGGAAACAAAAACAGCCGATACGATGATTCCTCTGGAAGACCCGGCACACTGCAGCGCGGTGCCGGTAACCTGGAAAGAACTCGAACGGCTGATTGAAGCGTACGAATAAACACAGCGGAGTGATACATATTCCGCTTTTATTGTCCGGTTCCGTGACGATTCAGTCTGTTCTTCGTCATCAGATAATAAAGTACACATAAGACACATTGGACAAATGAAGATGCCGGGGTTGCCAGGCCGACATGAAACAGTGAAACCGGCACCCGTCTGGACATCATCCAGGAGACAGGTATCCGGATCAGAAAAGCACCGGCTATTCCCTGCAGCATGACAAACCGTGTATATCCGCAGCCATTGAAGAAACCAGTCATGCAGAAGAATACGGAAACAAGCAGACAGTCAATCGCATAAGCTTTCATATATTCCCAGCCCATGGCTGTTACAGCTGCATCGCGGGAAAAAATACCGCACAGAAGATCACCGTGGAAGAACGACAGATACGCTGTAATAACTCCGAAAAACAGGCTGGTGGCAATTCCGCAGAACAGGCCACGATATGCCCTGTCCATCTTTCCTGCACCGTAATTCTGAGAAGTAAAAGATGCCATCGACTGGCCAAATGCTGATGGCACCAGCATGATAAAAGCGCATACTTTTTCCGCCACACCCACTCCGGCACTGGCCAAGAGACCAAGTGAATTGACGATTGCGAGAATTACCAGGAAACTGATGCCAACCAAAAGATCCATGAACGCAATCGGTATGCCAAAACCCAGTATGCGTTTCAGGATTGGCCGGTCAATCCGCAGATCATCCTTCTTTACGGAAAACGGCAGATCCATACGCCGGATGAAGAACAGCGAGATCAGCACGCTGGCAAACTGTGAGGCCACAGTTGCATATGCAGCACCTGCCGCTCCCATGCCCATTGACCGGACCAGAAGCAGATCCAGCCCGACATTCATGACAGCAGCAACAGCTACCGACAGCAGCGGCAAAGTGGAATTGCCGATTCCCCGGAACAGACTGCCGAGCAGATTATATGCCGTAATAAACAGCAAACCGGCTGAACAGATCCGTATATAACGGCAGGTCATATCATACGCTTCTGCAGGAGCATTCATCAGTCTGGCAAAGAAAGATGTACCGCATATCATAATCACGGAAAGAATCAATGCTGATAAAGCAAAGAAAACAATCGCCGTGCCAACGGTCTTCCCGGCTTCGTCAATCCGCTTTTCTCCGATTCTCTGTCCCAGCAGAATCGTTGTTCCCATTGCCAGCCCGGAAATCAGTGATACGGTTGTCTGCATGAACTGTGCGCCTGTTGAGACTGCAGAAACATCAGCACTGCTGGCATATCGTCCGACGACCAACAGATCTGCCGCACCATAAAGTGACTGCAGAAGCAAGGCCGCGGCGGCCGGTAAGGTAAACTTGAGTAATGGCAGGAAAATATTTCCTTCGGTAAAATTTCCTTCTCTCATTTCCATATCCTCCTGTTCTGAATAAAAATAAGCCGGACAGGTCAGGCATTTCAGCCTGTGCCTTATCCGGCTCATCATTTCATTGAATGAATCGCCTCCGCGCAACAGAAATTATCTTAGCACAATCCGAATATCCGTCAAGCCCGGTTTACAGAAGCATTTTCACGGCAGCACCATAGGAATGCAGTCCGGACATCAGCGTATTGACACCGATGAATGTGAACAGCACTACCGGTACAGCAATCACCGCATACCAGGCCATGAACACCCCTTTTTTCTTCTGCCCCAGCCGCAGGTGCAGACCGATTGCGTACAGGATCCAGGTGATCAGGGCCCAGACTTCCTTCGGGTCCCATGTCCAGAACGAGGACCAGGCCTCTTCCGCCCAGATGGCCCCGATGACTATGGTTACTGTTAGCAGGAGCAGGCCGATTGCAATCAGCCGGTAAATGAAGTAATCAATCTCTTCCAAACGCTCATCTGCCGGATTCTTCCCGTGGATCAGCAGATAACGGATCCCGGATGCCCCGGCCAGCATGAAGGCTGCATAACTGAAGGCGGCCGAGCCTATATGGGAGACAAACCAGACACTGCGCAGGGCCGGCATCAGTTCATTGATCTGCCGCGGCAGCAAAGCTGCATAGAGATAGATTCCCCAGGTCATGATAATGGCAATTGTCGTAATCCAGTTGAGATTCAGCCGATAATGCAGAACAACCAGAATTACTGCGATGCCCCATGAGAACATGACGGCAAATTCAAACTGGTTGGCCATCGGAATACGGCCGGCTTCAAGACCGCGCATGATAATATATGCCGTCTGAGCGGCAAATCCAGCCATGAAGATCCGCCAGGAAAGTGTACTGACCGTATCCTTCTGCCATACCTGACCGAAAAACCGCAGCAGCATAGACGCAAAGTATAAACCCAGACCGGCAAAAAACAGAATGTCAAGCATGTGTTTCCCCTTTCCCGTCAGCAATTGCCTTCAGTTTCAGCCGGACCCCTTCCGGCCTTCCTCCCGGCAGCAGATATCCTTCTTCATCGATGAGGACCGTAACCGGTGACAATAAGAACGTGATAAAAAGCCCGGCAGTCAGAATCATCACAGAGATCAGCAGGCAGATATTCGCGTAAGCGGGTGCTTTTTTGATCCGCAGACCGGGATATTCCACCGGTGCTTCAAACCGGTATGTATATCCGCCAACCTCTATTTCATCGCCAGGGAATGCCAGCATCGCTTCCTGGGTACCTTCCTGCATGACCATGAACAGATATACCGGGTTTTTATACCGCCCGGAGGTAGACATGATCAGTTTGGTTCCCTCTTCCGTTTCTTCTAGTCCTGGATACAGATTATCAATCAATATTCCGTTCTTTCCGTCTGCGGACAGGAAATCGTTGCTTTCAACAAAGAAACTGTCTTTATGCCCGGCATTGTCCGTCACCGATATCTGTCCGACGGTGCCGTAGGTCTGCTGATATACCTTCAGGCTGCCTATACTGACCGGGTGATTAACAGAAAGATCACTTGGACCGGTGCTTCTGCCGTCCGGCATTGTCACATTAATTACACTGCGGTAATCCAGCCGGCCGGTATCGTCTTCTATTGAAAAGGATTCTATCATGATTTCCGTACCGTCATCCAGAATGATGCTTTCTCCAGGATAGCAGGAGGTATCATGCAGCTTCGGCAGCGCCATGCCGGCCGCAAAGAAAATCACAGTCAGCAAAATTCCCAGATGTGTAATGAATGTCCCGTAGCGGCCGAACTGATATTTCAGGTATATTTTCTTCTTTCCGGCATCAACCTTTCTGCATCGCAGTATTTTTTCAAGATATGTTTCCACTGCCTGCCGCTTCGCCAAAGGCAGCTTTACATCTGACGCCCGGCCCAGCACAGCCCCGGCAGGATCAGCCTTCTGCAGAAAACGCCACCGCAGCAGTGAACAGAGAATCAGATTAAGGCACAGAAGAATGATAATTACAATAAAATACCAGCTGGTAAATACCCGGTCCAGGCCGAGCTGCAGAATCAGCTGATAAGTGGAAGGATACTGCCGGACATAGTACATCGCTTCCCGCTGCTGGGGAATCACACTGCCGATCACAGATACCGCGATCACCAGTCCGAGCAGTATTACTCCGAATGTCATTGATTTCAGAAATGAAGTCAGTTTTTTCATATAAGACCATAATGACCGCCTTGCGGCGGTCATTCTCTTTCGTTACTGCTGAATGGCTGTATTGGCTTCGTCGAGGAATTCCTTTGCCTTGTCCAGACAGTAGTTCGTCAGCCGTGAGTTATGCGCGCCTTCGCTGTTTTCAACAAATACATAATCCCAGTAGAACTGCGCGTTTCGGCTGGCCATGCGGGCCGCCTCCAGATTTTCTTCCGAAAGTGTGCCGGCTTCCACTGCCGCGGCCAGATCACGGTCAAGCTGTTCCAGGGCATAACCGAGTTCATTTTCACGTTCTCTTGTCGCTGTCTGGATCCGCGCTACATCAGCCGCCAGGTCCGTATGGCATTGGCTGCATGTGCTCGCCATCAGTTCTTCATTCTGAAGCGGGCTGACCCAGTAGTGGTTTGTAAACACGGTGCCGTCTTCGGCTGTCGTCTTGGCCATATGGCAGTCAGCACAGGTGAACTGTCCTTTATGCACACTGCCTTCACCCATATACGTTTCAAATTCCGGATGCTGTACTTTCAGTTTGCGGACGCCCGTATCGGCATCAACCCAGTCGCAGAACATGTTTCCTTCTGCGTCAAGCAGGCTGTTTTCATAAGACAGTGAATCATCCGGTGACATCTGCGCAAGACCATGGTAGCTTACCATCGTCGCCTTGGTGGCCGGATCAAAATAGTATTCCGTATGACACTGGGCACAGCTCAGGTTGGCGGCCGGCACCTTTTCAAAGTCTTCGCCGAGAGCCGCTGTTACATACGGATGAGTTACATAAAGCACGCCCGGTTCATTGCTGTGGCAGTGGAAGCACCCGAAAGCATCGGTAACCTGTACTTCCATGTCCGCGAAATCCATGGCATAAGGCGACGGACCGTCATTCAGCACTTTGGCAGTGAAATCGGAAGTCTTGCAGGTGAAGCAGTTTGCCAGTTTATGCGGGCGGCCGGTACTGGTAACATCTTCAAAGACATACGTATGACCACGGGCACTGCCGTAGGAAATTGCAAAGCCATAGCCTTCATAAAGTGTCTTTATATACGGATTCTCTTCGATATAATCCGTCACCTCGTCATTATCGTTATTCATCATGTAGGTCCGGTATTCATTCGGATACTGTTCAGCCCATTCATCCGAGCGGATCAGTTTTACCCCGGTCCCTTCTTCCGCCGCCAGCGCCACAACATTGTCGGATACACTGCCCAGTTCCAGCGGACTCGGTCTGTTTAAAGAAACCGGAGTTGCCGGTTTGGTTGTCAAACCAAGAATTACAGCAGCTGCCATCAGACCAAAGAACGGCAGCATTTCTTTTTTCTTGTCAGCCATATTATCAGCTCCTTGCTGTTATATTTTAATCGTAACAGAGTGCGCTGATTTCGTCAAAAGATAAACTGAACGGGAACGTGATTCCGTGCGGATTATTCTGTGATTGTTTCTTCAACAGTTCTGACTAGCTCCTCAATCAGGTGATTCACCACGCCCGGCTGATCTGTATTTGAATTGTGCCCGGCATCTTTGATCCAGTACAGCGGAATACCCGTTTTTCTGTGCCAGTCTTTATTGTAACGGATACAGAAACCGGCCTGATCATGATCCCCGCAGATCAGAATGGCAGGACAGCGGATTTCATAAGGCAGATCTTTCTCTATGGCTTCTGCCAGTATACGGAAGCCATGCCCGGAAATTCTGGCATAGCGTTCCTGGTCACCGTTGTAGGTCATCATGATTCTGCGCATCAGCTGCCGGCCATAATCTGTCACCGCCACCCCTTCTGAACCGGTTTTCAGCAGGGCTTTCCACGGGTAATAACGGTAAACCGGCTCCATATGCTTGAGCAGGAAAATCTCGGCAGCTGTCATGTATTCCCGCTGCAGCGGGGCAGAATCAATTGATACAAAACCCTTCAGTTTTTCCGGGAAGAGCTGGGCATACATCTGGCCGACGTAACCGCCCATGGACTGGCCGACGATAACAGGCCGGTCAATCTTTTCCTGCTGCAGGATTTCATCCAGCCAGACGGCTTTGTCTTCCAGATCGAAATCCGGGGCAAACGGCCATGATGCCGCATGTTCCGGGGCGTCCCAGACCATCACCCGGTAAGACGGCGCAAAATACTCAATCTGTTTGTCAAACAGCCGGTGATCCGCTGTCAGACCCGGCAGAAAAACCAGATCCGGGCCGATCCCTGCCGGCACTTCACTGATCCAGTAATGGATTGTTCCATTGGGTGTTGTATACGTTTTCTCAATCATAGGATTCCCCTTTGCTGCAGAAGGCCAGCACCCGGTCATAGAAATCTTTCCCTTCTTCATATGCCCCATGACCCAGACCTTCGTAAACATATAGTTCCGCTTCCGGTATATACTTCTTCAGTTCACTGGCGGCCTCACTGCCGACCGTATGGTCTTCACTGCCGGCCAGGATCAGCACCGGGCAGCGGATGGCTGAAGCTTCTGCCCTGGCATCAAACTGCAGGATTGCCTCGGCATTGCGGTAAAACCGCTCATAACTTTTCGGTTTTGTCAGTTTTGCCAGCAGCGGGAAATACTTCCGGTTTGCGGCAAGGTATTTATCAGAATACATCTTTTCAGCTGTATCCATCATCAGGGCTTTGTGATCACCGCGTCTGGCCATGGCAATCCAGTCTTTTACGACAGCCTGTACACTGTCATCGGCATACGGTGCCGTCACAGCCAGGATCAGCTTTGAAACCATTTCCGGGTAATCAATCGCCATGTACTGGGCAATCATGCCGCCCTGCGATACACCTAGCACACAGGCCTCCTTCATGCCCAGCTGCCGCATGGCTGTAATCTGGTCTGACGCCATATCACGGATCGAGTAACCCTCCGGCATATTATTTTTGCGGCTGAACATATATACCGTATAGTCTTTGAAAAAAGCCCTGTACGGCGCTGACAGCATAAGTGCTTTTCCCTTGACGGTGGCCAGGCCGTCTGAAAGACCCGGAAGCACAATCAGGTTCTTTTTTCCCTGCCCGAAGGCTGCGTAATACATTTCCGTATCACCAATCGCAATACTGCCGTTTTTTATCATCACCGCTGTCCCCTCAATCAACATCAGTCCATAAAATCAAATTCAATTTTCCTGTACCGATTCAACGTCAAGCCCTTCCTGTACAAAAACAACCGAGCATGTGTCCCCTGTCACCATGACACTTTCCTGATGGAAGAAGGCACACAGATCCTTTGCTATTTCCATCACTGTCTTTTCCGGTGTATCGATCAGTATAAGTACAAGCGTATTCTCTTCCGTATACCGCCCGTCTTCGTGAAAATAACCGCCGTTGATCATATGAAATGAAAAAGCAACCTGATAATTCCGGCATACATTGCGGAGAATCGATACATACTTTTCCGTATCGAATTTCTGGGTTCCTGTTTCCGCATCATTCAGGCCGATGTAGATTGTATACTGCGTTGTCTGATTATCCATACCTGCCGGTTTTCCTTTTCTTTTTGTTTATATTTCTAACTTAAGTCTATCAGACCTGTTACTGGTTGCAATCAGACAACTCCCGTTACCGGGATGATAATTATCTGCCGTACGCATTCCGGCACCATACCGCGATCCGCATCAGCAGTCCGGCAGGCAGAGCACTGTCATACGGCAGCCGGATGGTTCCTTTTCTGACATCATATCCATCCAGTTCTTCCGCGAATACGTTAACCGCTTCTTCGCCTGTATAAACACCGATATGATGTTTCGCCGCGGCAAAATGAATCAGATTGTTCCCTTTCCGATAGGTCGGCATCGACCAGGCGATGCATTCCTCCGCATCCGGCAGGGCTTTTTGTATGATTGCCTGCAGTTCCCGCAGACGCGGCTGTACGGCTTCTTCCTGCGCATTGATGTATTCATCCACTGTCTGCGGCTTTACACAGTAATGGGCCTGATCCCGGCATCTGAAAACACGGCCGCATTTCGGACACTTCCACGTCATTTCAGTATCCTCTTTTCGGCGCTTTGATTCTGAGGGTCTTCAGATGCTGTTTATGGTCCGGCGTGATCCTGTAACTTTCAACTGCTTTCTGTATGGTCTTGTTATGTGTCCAGACATCCAGCTGTCTGTTTTCAATATAGGGAAGAACAGCGTCATACTGTTTCGCCAGAGCTGTCGCAAAATACCAGGAAATCATCATGTTGATATAGTATTCATCTGATCTGATCCCAGCAGCCATCTCCGGATATGCCGGATCAAAATCCTCATCCAGAAAATGCTGCATCAGCATCCCGATCCCGAATCTGACCGTATACATTTGATCAGAATCGATCCACAGGCGGATCTGTTCCGCCAGTTCAGGCCGGTGCTTCCGGAACACCTTCGGTGACAGCTGGTCACATGTGGCCCAGTTATCAATATACGGCAGAAACCTGATCACCTCTGCCATGCACAGTTCATAATCCCTGATGCCGGAGATAATAAAGGCATGGAGCTGGTTTTCGTCAAAATACCGGTGCGGCAGATCATCAAGGAATAATCCTATATCTTCATGCCTTGCGAACTGTTTTGCCAGGTCCTTCAGCACAGGTGTCCGCACACCGATTATGCTTTCCGGATTTACTGTCGGGATCAGGCTGTATTGAAAATCACGGTATTTGATATCCTGATGCCGGAACAATTCTTTACGGATGTCATCAATAATCATTTGCTTAACCCTTTCCGGTATGCCTGCCTGTACCGGCGCACCGCCCCGGCAAACCGCTGATCTGTTTCATTGTTTTCTTTGAAGGTTTCGATCATATGTTCCATGATTTCATTCATCCTGCTGACCGGTCCGCCAAGCCGGAAAAAGACCGCAGCCCCGCCGTCTTTCATGTCTGCTGTCCGTCCGGCCATGTTTTCGATAATCAGGGTCGCATTCAGCAGATCAAGGCTGTCCATTGCCGCCATCTCATCCAGCAGACGGATCATATACTGCAGGCTGTCACAGCGGTTCCGGCCAATGATCTTTATGATTGTTCCATGCCTGGCCCAGATCCGGCCGGGATCATCCTCTAAATGCCGGAACAGCTCTTCCAGCAGTTCCTCATCCCATTGTCTTAACGTATCCGGGCTGAGTTCAAGCATCATGAAAGTGTTGTATCTGGCTGGCTCTTCACGGCCCATGTGAAATGAAAAACCGTAATACTGAAAATAGAATTCTTTCGCTTCGTCCAGGGTCATGCACAGTTCCTTTCCGTCAGTATACTTACCAACACAGTAAGATAAGAAAAAGAGCAATTGCAATATTTTTTGCCTGTTCTTTTTCCGAATCACTTACGATGCGTTCCGACTTTCGGCAAATCCGGTTACTTCCGCATCATCTTTCGCCAGTCCTCTTCTGTCAGCAGGCTGGCATGGCCCTTCCGTATTTCACTCATCTGCGGCACCGCTACGTCCGATGTCCATTGGTACCGAAAACCGAGTTTCTCCTGAACCCGTTTTGATTTTTCGTTCCCTTCGTAGTAGCCGCACCAGATGCGGGCAAGATGCAGGTCTTCAAAGGCATGCCGCAGCAGTTCCCCTGCCGCTTCGGTCATAATACCCTGGCCCCAGTACGGTACGCCCAGCCAGTAGCCCAGTTCCGCTTCATCTTCCTTTTCAGCAAGATCATTATGGTGCAGGCTGATACTGCCGATGGGCAGGCCCATCTCTTTCAGAACGATGGCATAGGTCTCCGGAACCATTAAAATATCACGGATAATATGCCTGCTGTTTTCAACACTGTCATGCACAGGCCAGCCGGCAATCGGACCGACAAGTCTGTCCCTTGCATATTTATAGCATTCTTCCGCGTCTGTTTCCTGCCAGGGACGCATAATCACTCTTTCTGTTTCCAAAATCATTAAGTATACCCCCGCCAGGCAGAATTACCCGGCCGCTCTATTTCTGATCCAGTGATCGAGAAACAGCATTTGTTCATCCGTGTGGAACCAGTGCTCACCGCCGGCCATAACCGTAAGAGACGCATTGTGAGTCTCCGCAAAAGCCGTCATGGTTTCAATTGATGTCAGGTTGTCTTCACTGCCGTAAAGGATATCAGTTGGAACATTCCAGATAATGGGATGCGTCCTGACATAACTAAGATATTCCCATGACAGATCTTCATTGAAATCTGTATGTATGATGCCCTTTTCCTGCAGTTCCTGTTCTGTAACACCGGCCCATCCCATCATATCTGTGATCAGTTTTTCCATATTCACAATCGGAGAAACAAAATATGCGTGCGCAATGTCATCCCCGATGTCCGCGTTCATGGAGAAATATGCCCCGATACTGTTGGCGATCAGAATAATACGTTCATAACCGGCCTTCAGTTTGAAAACAGCTTCATGTATTTCTTTGCCGGCAGCCCAGGGTGGCTGCTTCCTGTACGCAAGGCCGATGACATCGCATGCCGGAAACAGCTGTCTGTAATGTTCTGCCTCTTCTGCAGTGCCGCCCTTGCCGTGAATATATACAACCGCGTCCATCATGCTCCGTTTCCTTTCCGCCCGCTGTTAATGACTATATAAGTATTACAAGTTTATTTTCTGGCTATATCTTCCAGAAATAATCTGGCTTCTTCCGCCCCGCCGCAGACTTTGAAACTGTCAGATATCCTGACGGCGTTTTCCCTGTATTCTGTTTCAAAGAGAACCTTCTGCAATGCCTGCAGGATGTCTTCCTCCGAGATAGAATTCAGTCTGACACCGGCACCGAGTTCTTCCACCCGCTTTGCGACAGCCCCCTGCTCCGGGGTCTGCGGAAACAGTACAAGCGGTACCTGAAAATACAATCCTTCGGAAGCCGAGTTCATCCCGCAGTGTGTAATAAATGCGTCGGTAATGGAAAGAACAGCCATCTGGTCCACATACTCATAGATCTGTATATTCGCCGGAACATGATCAAAATGATCCGGATTTGTCCCCATCGACACAATAACCTGCCAGTCCGTCCGGCCAAGGGCCCGGATACAGTTCCGATAAAACTCCCTGTTCTGATTAACCGTCCCCATGGAGACATATACGGTTTTTTCCGCGGTTTTCTCCATCGGCTCTTTTACCGGACGGATCGAGGGGCCAATAAAATGATATTTGTCCGAGAACGTATCAGAACATGGCTGGAAATACTTCGATGTATAGACAATTGTATTTGTCTCATTATCGTTCTGTACAATATCAAGTATGCTTTTGACCGGATAGCCTTTTTCCCGCAGCCGGCTGATGTGCTTATTGATCTTCGGCATGGTAAAAAGCATCTTTGCGATATCCCATGGTGTTTCCTTCATATATTTTGCCGAGTGCTGATTAAAGGCAAATGTGGTTGTGGAGGAGACATACGGGAGTCCGTGCTTCATGGCAACAAGTTTACCCCAGAAGGCCACCGAATCGGAAACGATGACATCGGGCTTGATCTCTTTGACTTTCTGTGTTGTCATTTCATCCAGCGCAAGTGTGGAAGATACGAGCAGTTCTGTTGCGAACGCTTTGTCCTTTCCGACCCGGTCAGCGTTCTCCTTATCCTCCATTTCAAAGTCGTAGCCGTCACATGCAATGAATTCAGCACCGGCCTGCTCGATTTTCTCCCGGAACATTTCAAATGAAAAATAATAAACCTGATGCCCGGCAGAAACCAGTTCTTTTACTATGCCCAGTGTAGGATTGGTATGGCCATGTGCCGGTATGCAGAACCATGCGATCTTCATTCCTATTCACCTTCATTCCCCTGGTCAAAAGCTGCTGTAAACAGGTTGCTGAAAGCGCCATGGGTGGGAATGGCGATTCCCCGCTTTTCATCACCCAGAAGCAGCAGCGTATCTCCCGGCTTGATGCCGAAAATATCTCTTGCCTGTTTGGGAATCACAATCTGTCCTTTCTCCCCGACTGTAGCAGTCCAGGCATATTTTCCTTCAAGTGCCGCCATATCACGTCCCCCTTAAGTATGATTTGTTATACAAATCATACTTTATAACCTCTAAAACATCAATCAGTAAAAAAGTTCCTCACCGCAGGCATATATGCCGCCAATGAGGAACCGTGTCCTTTTTTTATTCTGAACGAAAGTCCGTTAATCGGCTTTTCTGATTTCTTTTAACTTGTTGATCTGCCACAGGCGTTCCTGCCTGACTGCATCCATATTATCCGGATAAAGCAAGTTGATAACCTTGACCGCATAATCAGAAGCAACCATGGCATGCTGTCTCATGTGCCCGGCCGCGACCGCGTGACCGGCGGCCCGCAGTGCCGAACTGACCACAATATCTTCGCTTGCTTTCGTCAGCCGGTGAATCTTGAAACTGGTCTGGCGGACATCATCCATCCGGGCAGTGCCATTCTGCCACCGTTTATTGACCAGAAAGCCCTCTCTGATGATGTTATCTCCCGGGCCTGCGTACTGTATCAGGTCAAGTACATGTTCGGCCAGCTTCAGCACATATCTGCATAACTGGATCTGAGATTAATTCTCATATTCCTGAGCGGGTTCCTCTCTCAGTTCTGCAGTATCAGTTTTTATCCTGCCCTCTGTCAGTTCCCACGCCTCCCGCAGAACCCGGCCTGATAGATTTTTTATACAAGCTTATTGATTTACTACTTCGAATTCTTCACAGACCACTTTGGTATTCTCATCAAACGCTTTATGCACAGAAGAAAGTTCGTTGGTCAGAAAATTTTCATGTACCTTACGCCAGTAAGCAAGAGAGCGGTCACCTTCCCCTTCTTTAAAAGCATGTTCTGCGGAAACCTGATTGAATTCTGTCACATATACTTTTGTTGTTTGAATGATACAAACAGCTTCATTCTTCGAATTCAGGATAATACTGTAATCACCCGCCTGCGGCAGTGGCTCATTACCGGCCTGATACAGGTCGTATGCGGAACAGGTTGCGGTCTTAATCCCCTGCCGGACCAGTTCCGCCAGCTTGTCGGGGGCTTCCCCGAACGGCCATGCCTGATATGTTCCGGTCAGGCCGGATTCTCTCCATAATTCTTCCGGTGTCATTTTTTATTATTCTCCCAGTTCGGCGATATTCAATCCCAGGTTAACCTGGGCATCCTTGTTGTTTTTCAGAATCATCCAGACCTTTTCACAGACCATTGCGTCAGAGCAGGCACCGCAGGTCTCAACGCTTTTTTCCAGGGCACACTGCCGTATCCGGCACAGTGATTCGCAGAATGGCGTCTTCACACCATCGATTCTGCATCCGACACAGTTGATCATCTCCGGCGTGATTTCCACGCCGTTTAATTCTGACCAGAGCGCAGCGACTTTTTTCCGCAGATTATCATCATGATTGACCGTTGCGATCCTGGCATCACAGGTTTCACAGTTCAGTCCGCAGTAAGCAAAATATCTGTTCATTATCGTTTCCTTCCTTTTGAATGTGAAAACTGTCCGGAAAACCCGAAACAGTATTTATAAAAACATGATCATCAGCAAATCTGAAATCAGATGTGCAAAGCCATGGGCGATCATCGCATAACCGATCCCGTATTTTCGATACAGATAGCCAAAGCACAGACCCAGTCCGCCGTTGAACAGAAAGCATCTGAACAGCAGTACCGGAGTTAATGTCGTCATGGCCATCGTACCGGGAAGATGCCCTGCCGCAAACAACAACGCAGAAATAATATTGGCTGCAGCGAGCACCCGCACCGATATTTCTTTTTCGTTTTTGCAAAACAGTTTCGAAATAATGAGCACCAGCAAAGACATGAAGAACAGTCTCATCATGACTTCTTCAATAACTCCGCCAGCCAGCAGGCCGGCAATGATTTTCGGCAATCCAGGAGATACTTTATACACATCATTTACCCAGCTGCTGAACGAGCCGAATATCAGTTTGTCACCAGGGAATAAACATAATGCGGCTATGATCGTGATGATCGCTGTCGGCACGACAGCGTTTTTATCAAATCGGAATTCTTTCCATAAACCGACTTTCTTTGAAATGACCAGGCCGATCGCACCAAGTATAGCACCATATAAGATGCCGTATTGGACCGCACCGCTGAGCGCCAGCATTTCAGTGGTCATGCCCTGCTCCTGTAATTGCATCAGCATCTCCTGTGAATACATTTCAGGGATATATAATCCTGTACAGTATCCCCCGATCAATCCGGTGCCTAAAACAAACAGCAGAAACTTCCAGTTATTTTTTATATGATCTTTCATCTCTGATCCTTCTTCCCAAACGTTATTTAGATAGATTTCTAAATAGAATATATCCCTTCCGCATTATACAGTCAAGGAATATTTAGAAATCGTTCTAAATATTACTGGCTCTTGATTAAAACCCGTAAACCCTTAACCACAACCCTATCAGCAGATAGATTTCCACAGAAAAATAAAGGCAATGTAAATAAACGTAGGGTGTCTCAAGGACAGTAAAAATAAGCCTCCTTTCATACAATGGATATGAGCGTATCCCAAAGTAGAAAGGAGGCTTTTGCCTATGAGTGATTCTATCACGTCTGTCATCGGTCTGAAAGACAGTG
>JAFRHT010000041.1 GCA_017433125.1 Solobacterium sp. | reverse complement strand
CTGGCAGGGCTTTGATCATGGGGACGACCGGGAAGCGTTTGAACGTTCGCTGGATCATGTTCCGCATGTCCGAAGGCATTTCAACAAAGCCTTATGTCTTTCCGCCGCTGCTCCTTCCGGAGAGCCGGTATCGCACTGCTCCCTCTGGTTTCATCCTGATACGGACTACGCCTATGTCGAGCCGGTCTGCACAATTCCGGGTTACCGCAGGAAAGGCATTGCCTCCGCGCTTCTTTCAGAAGCCTTTTCCCGTGCTAAAGCGCTGGGTGCAAAGGCGGCTTATGTTATTTCTGATCTTCCGTTTTATGAGAATCTCGGTTTTGAAAAAGTGCAGTATTACTCGTTTTACCGGAAGGCATAAAAGTTTCAGCCCGGTTTTCCTCTTGGATAGTTGAAGGACAGATCTGAGCAGGAAATGACAGGACGATTTTCGCTTCATCAGATACAATAATCCCGTCAAGGAAAGGAGGACAGTCGATGGAGTGGCTTACCAGCATCCGAACGGCAATCTATTATATGGAAGAGCATCTGACTGACAACATCAGTGCGCAGGATGTGGCAGATCGGGGATATCTTTCTCCGTTCTTTCTTCAGAAGGGATTCTCTCTGATGACCGGATACGGTATCGGGGAGTATATCAGGAACCGAAGGCTGTACCGGGCGGCGTTGGATCTGAAGGAGACGGATGATAAAGTGATCGAAATTGCATTTCGGTACGGGTATGAAACGCCGGAAAGCTTTACGAAGGCTTTCTCCCGGTTCCATGGCGCAACGCCATCACAGGTGCGCGGTGGAGCGGCAATCAACACATTTCTTCCCTTGACAATCAAACTATCCATTCAGGGAGGTAATCAGATGGACTACAAAATCACCCCGATGTTTCCGTTTAAAGTCATCGGCTTTCAGAAAGTGTTTGACAATGAAACCGCTTACACGGAGATCCCGAAATTCTGGGATGAGATCTGTGAAAAGTTTGCTTACAACGTATATGCCGGAAATGCTCCTGCGAATCCCTATGAGCAGGCTCTGATAGATAACTGCATCGGGGAATATGGCGTCTGTATCGATGACATCGGCGGCGGAAAGTTCCGGTATCTCGTTGCCGGTAAATACACGGGCGGCGATGTACCGGAAGGCATGGTTGTCTATGAATTTCCCCGGAGCGACTGGGCGGTGTTCAACTGCATTGGTCCGATTCCGGAGGCTCTGCAGAGCGTTAACACTCGAATCTTCCAGGAATGGGTGCCGGGCAACCCGGAGTATGAGCTCTGCGGTAACGCCAATGTTGAATGGTATGATTGCGTAAACGGCGAGAAAACTGACCCCGACTACCATAGCGCGGTCTGGGTACCGGTGAAGAGAAAAGAGTAAGCAGATCAACAATTTCAGTACCATCACGTAAAAAAGGAAGATGACCTGCACATGAAAATGCAGATTATCTGGATCAATATCATGTAAAGGCACATAAGCTTCTTTTCAATTTATATTATGAAAACATAGAAGCGTAAAATGAAGGGAAGAGGGCTATGGTTATGAATGCTTATACTGCATACTGCGGCCTGGACTGTGAGGTCTGTGAAGCGCGTCTGGCAACAGTAAACAACGATAATGACCTGCGGATAAAAGTCGCCAAGGAATGGTCAATACTTAACGCCGCGGAAATCACCCCGGAAATGATCAACTGTTCCGGCTGCCGGATTCCGGGAGTAAAGACTGTGTACTGTGATTCTTTATGTCCGATCAGGCAATGCGCTGCGGCCAGGAAGATGGAAACGTGCGGCAGCTGCCCGGAAATGAAGTCGTGCGAAAAAGTCGGGGCGATTATCAGAAACAATCCCGATGCCCTGGGCAGGCTCGAAACTGCCGGGAAGAAATGAATCCTGAAAGAGCACGCTGTCATTCAAAAAAAACCGGGAAATACAAATCGGGTTTTATCGATCTTTATTTCATTGGCAATACATGGAAGTCAGACGGCGGACTGAAGTGATATTATTCCGTTTGACCGCCGTAACGGGGACAAAGACAGCAGTATATGCAAACCGGAAAATATAGATAAAGGAGATCATTATGGATATCAGAGAAGCTGCCGCTCCGGTCATCCAGAAACTGTATCCGAAAACATCACACATGGAAATGACCATCGGTATTCTCCGGGACGGGGAGGCCCAGGTTCTTCATCTTGATCCTGAGCAGAACGAATCCGCTGAGCCCCTTTTGTATCCGGTCGGTTCCATCTGTAAGACCTTTACCGCTTCACTGCTCGCGAAGTATGTCCAGGAAGGGAAAGCAGACCTCAACGCGCCGCTTTCCGAATATATCAACGGCCTTCCGGAGCAGTACTATCCTTCCCTGCGCAGACTGGCTGTACATGCGTCCGGCTACGGCGGGAAGCCCTTCGGCACCCTGGAAACGCTGATCCGGCTTGCGAATATGAATAAACCGGACGGCCTCCTGCATGTCAACCCGTTCCGCGGCACTGTTGACGAGGCTGCCATGCGGAAACTGATTGCCGAAACGAAGCTGAAGGACAGGGAATATAAATTTGCCTACTCCAATCTCGGCTACGGGATCCTCGGGTATATTCTCGGTGTGATCGGGGAAAACAATTACTGGGACCTGATGAATGATTATATCCGGGATGATCTGGGCCTGCCGGAAACGATGATCGGCAATGTGGAGATTACCGGTTATGACAAGAAAGGGAATCCCTGTTCCACCTGGCAGTGGGAAAAGAGCGATGTCATCATGGCCGCCGGGGCCCTGAATTCAACCGCTGCGGACATGCTGAAATACGCGGCCATCCAGATGGATGACAGCAGGCCGTATCTGGATCTCTGCCATCAGGTCCAGGGAGAAGGGGAAAAAGGGTTCAGAAGCGGCCTGGCCTGGCGGCTGACGGACGACGGAATATCCTGGCATACCGGCAGCGCAGGTGCTTTCAGTGCCTGGCTTGGCCTGAGCCGCCGGAACAGGACAGCCGTTTTCATCGGCACCAATTACGCGCTGCTTGATGTGGAGAATCCCGGCCTGGACCTGCTGCGGAGCCTCTGACCGGAATCGTACAAAATTGTTTGTGAGACAGCCGTTATAACACGGCTGTCTTTTGCTGCTGCAGACAGAATGCCGGCAGAAAAAAATTATTTGTCATAAACATGACATACAGATGTCGTGTTACCCCTGCTATGATACAGATGGAGAAGGAAAGATGAAAACAGACAGACTGATCGGCATCCTGTCGGTGCTGCTGCAGAAAGACAAGACAACCGCCCCGGAACTGGCGGAGCAATTCGAGGTGTCGCGGCGGACAATCAACCGGGATATTGAAGCTTTGTGCATGGCCGGCATACCGATTCAGACCCTGCGCGGGCCGGACGGAGGAATCCGCATTATGGATGGATACCGGATGGACAGGACGATCCTGACATCAAAGGATATGCAGATGATACTCGCCGGGCTTCGCAGCCTGGACAGTGTCAGCGGCAGCCGGTACTACAGCCAGCTGATGGAGAAGATTCAGACGGGATCCTCTGAGTTTATCAGCGGCAAGGATTCGATACTGATTGATCTGTCGTCATGGTATCGGGATTCACTGGCTCCGAAGATAGAGACTATACAGGATGCGATCGAGTTAAAGAAGACCATCAGGTTTCAGTACTATTCACCGGGAGGGGATACAGAAAGAGAAATTGAACCATATTATCTTATCTTCAAATGGACAAGCTGGTATGTCTACGGCTATTGCTTTTTGAGGAATGATTTCAGACTGTTTAAACTAAATCGGATGGACAGTATCGCTCATGCAGCGTCTTTTAAGGGGGATCGGGAAGTTCCGATGCCGGACCTGTCAGACAAAAAGGTCTTTCCCGCAAAAGACAGGGTGAAGGCAGTGTTTGATCCTTCAATGAAATGGCAGCTTGTTGAAGAGTATGGCGCAGGTTCCTTTACGGAAATGGATGATGGAAGCCTGCTGTTTGAACATGAATATGCTGATGATGAAGGTCTGCTTGCCTGGATGCTTTCATGCAGGGATAAGGTGACTGTGCTGGAACCGGAGAGGATCAGGGATATGCTTTATCAGATCACCTCAGAATTAGCAAGAAGATATGAAGGAGAACGGAAATGAAAAACACAGCGTTGGTTGTGATAGACCTTCAGAATGACATTACGAAGAATTACAAAAAGATTATAGGACAGGTTAATGAAGCAATCGACTGGGCAGCGGCAAATGAAATGCATATCGTCTACATCAAGCACTACAATCTGTCCGAAAAGACAAGAACATTTAAGCCGGGGACCAAAGGTGCTGAACTGGTTCCCGAACTCAAGGTCGTGACAGATCATGTTTTTGAAAAGTCAAAAGCCAATGCGCTGACAAGTGAAGCCTTTGCGGGGTTTGTTGAGAAAAACAAAATAGCAGAGTTTTATATCACCGGTGCCGATGCAACAGGCTGTGTCAAGTCGACAAGCTATAACCTGGCAAAGGCAGGATACAAAGTGCACGTGATATCTGATTGCGTAACGAGTTATGATCTGAAAAAGCTGGATGAAATGTATATGTATTATGCGGATAAGGGCTGCGATGTTAAAAAACTGGCCGATTATACAGATGCTGAAAATACAATATAAAAAATTGGATGCTGACTGTTTTAACGCACATTCATTGGATTCTTTTGTCCGCCATCAGACTGTGACTGAGTGCTGGAGAAAAGCGGATAATAAATGGGTTCTTGTGCCGGATCCTTTTACCGAAAACTGGACGCTGGAACAGTGCCGGGCAATCGCCGAAGATATAGAGCAGCATATGAACCGTGATCATACAGGTTTTGGTGCATTTGACGATGGGCGTATTGTTGGTTTCGCAAGCGTATCACACAGCATTTTTGGAGAAACAACGAATTATGTGGAACTGGTCTGCCTTCAGGTTTCAGAGGAATATCGGCACCAGGGCATTGGAAGGAAGCTTTTTGCCATGATCTGTGAAGAGGCACGGCGGCTTGGGGCGGATAAACTGTACATATCGGGTCACTCCTCGAAAGAATCACAGGCAGCGTACCATGCACTTGGCTGTAAGCATGCAGAGGAGATTAATAAGATCCTGGCAGAGAAGGAGCCTTTTGACGTACAGCTGGAATATATATTATGAACACCGATTGGAATGAAGTGGGGAAACGGGTATGGCGTTTGATTTCAAGAAAGAATATAAAGAATACTACCTGCCGGCAGGGAAGCCATCCATTGTCAATGTTCCGGCAATGAATTTCATCGCTGTGCGGGGCAGCGGGGATCCCAATGCCGCAGATGGTGAGTACCAGCAGGCCATCAGGCTTCTGTACGCGGTTGCCTATACCATCAAGATGAGCAAGAAAGGAGACCACAGGATCAAGGGTTACTTTGATTATGTGGTGCCGCCGCTGGAAGGGTTCTGGTGGCAGGAAGACACCGCTGGCGTTGATTACAGCCGCAAGCAGGATTTTCACTGGATTGCTGTGATCCGTCTGCCGGATTTTGTAACGGAAGAGGAATTCCGGTGGGCTGTGGCTGAAACCGCTGAGAAAAAACGGATGGATTGTTCCGGAGCGGAGTATCTGACCGTGGAAGAAGGACTCTGCGTGCAGTGCATGCATATCGGTCCCTATGATGATGAGCCCGCAACAGTACAGAAGATGCATGCGTTCATGGAACAGGAAGGCTATGACCTGGATATCACAGATGAGCGCCGGCACCATGAAATCTACCTGAGCGATGCCAGGAAAACAGCACCGGAAAAACTGAAAACCGTGATCCGGCACCCGGTAAAACCGAAAGGAAGATGAGCCATGCATTTTGTTGATGCCAAAGGAATACTGACCGGCAGCGGCGGGCATATCGGAATGAACATCTACCGGGGCTGCAGCCATGGCTGTATTTACTGTGACAGCAGGAGCAGATGCTATCAGTTCAGCCACCCGTTTGAGGATATAGAGGTAAAGCGCAATGCCCCGGAACTGCTGGAAAAGGCACTGAGATCAAAAAAACGGCGGTGCATGATCGCAACTGGCGCGATGTCAGATCCGTATATGCCCCCCGAAGAAGAACTGCGGCTGACCCGGAAATGCCTGGAAATCATACATAAATATGGTTTCGGGGCCGCGGTACAGACAAAATCGGACCGGATCCTGCAGGATATCGACCTGCTGGATGAGATCAACCGTTCGGCAAAGTGCGTGGTGCAGATGACACTGACAACTTACGATGATGACCTGTGCGGAATCCTGGAACCGGGTGTGTGCAATACAAAACGGCGGATAGAAGTACTGGCAGAAATGCAGAAAAGGGGAATTCCTACGGTTGTCTGGATTACGCCGATTCTCCCATTCATCAATGATACGGAAGAAAACCTCACGGCAATTCTGGATGAATGTATCCGGACCGGGGTCAAAGGCATTATTGATTTCGGCATGGGGCTGACCCTGCGGGAAGGCAGCCGGGAATATTATTATGCCGCGCTTGACAGACATTTTCCCGGCCTGAAGGAACGGTACATCAGACAGTATGGGAATGCCTATGAACTGCCCAGTCCGAACGCCGCGGAACTGAAAGCGATATTTCAGAGGACGTGCAGGGCAAACGGGATTCTGTCGAGTCCGGAGGAGTGCTTCCGGTTTATCAGCGACCTGCCGGAGAGATTTCCGCAGCTGAGCATATTTGACCTGTAAGAAGGAGGCTGAGCATATGGAGTATATAAGGGTAACAAGGGAAAACCTGGAAACAGAACATATCTGCTGTGCCATATCAAACAATAAGGATGTACAGGTTTCATCCAAGAAAGCCTGGCTGGCCGAGCGGTTTGATGAAGGCCTCGTCTTCCTGAAAAGTGTGGAACGGGGCAAGTGCTTCATCGAGTATATTCCCGCGGAAAATGCCTGGGTGCCAATCGATGCGGACGGCTACATGTATATTGACTGTCTGTGGGTATCGGGCTCGTTCAAAGGACATGGATATTCAAACGATCTTCTGAAAGCCTGCATCGAAGACAGCCGGACAAAGGGCAAAGCGGGGCTGTGCATCCTGGCGGCAGCGAAGAAGAAACCCTTCCTGGCGGATCCGAAATACCTGCGGTACAAGGGGTTTACGGTATGCGATGAAGCGGCCAACGGGATTCAGCTGTGGTATCTCCCGTTTGAAAAAACCGTACCTGCACCGCGGTTCAGGGAATGTGCCAGGCATCCGCACATTGATGAGGGCGGTTATGTACTGTATTACACGAATCAGTGCCCCTTCAATGCTAAATATGTACCGGTTCTGGAAGAGACAGCCGCCAGAGCCGGCATCCCCTTCCGGGCAGTCAGGCTGGACAGCAGAGAGGCAGCCCGGAATGCCCCGACCCCGGTTACGAATTACGCCCTGTTTCATGATGGGGAATACCTGACAAACGAACAGATGAATGACAGGAAGTTCCTGAAAATGATCAACGGATAGGAGAATTGCATGCCTTCAACAAAAGCATATCTGGATTATATTTCCGAGCAGCTGTCCGGACTGGACGATGTTCGCTTCCGGCCGATGATGGGTGAATATTTACTGTACTACTGTGACCGGCTGGCCGGCGGGATCTATGATGACCGGCTGCTGGTAAAACCGGTTCCCTCAGCTTTGAAGATGATGCCTGGTGCGCCGAAAGAAATCCCCTATGAAGGCGCGAAGGAGATGCTGCTGGTGAAGGAAGTGGATAACCGGGAATTCCTGTGCGAACTGCTGCAGGTCATGTGGCCGGAACTGCCTGACAGGAAAAAGAAGACCCGGAGCAGGCACTAGGACTGCCGCGGGAAGACATATACAGGAATGCTGACAGATATTGACAAAAAAAACACCGTCCGGATACTTCTGTGTCCGACGGCGTTTTCAGCTGGATCTGGTTTCTATTTCCCGGCAGTCTCGCAGCTGAAGACGATGCCGCGGCGTTCCATGTAATAACTGCACAGGCCGCGGGTCGGGAAGATCAGCACTTCGGCATCCGGATAGTCCTGAAGGATCATGTTCTTCAGACTTTCTGCCAGTTCCGGGTTCTCCACGTGGGTGATGACAGCCCGGCCGCCGGTATAGCCGGCTTCCAGCGCAGCCTTGTAGATATTCTTCAGGGCCCCGCGTTCGCCCCGGGCCTTGCCGTTGACATTGATCGTGCCGGTTTCGGTGGCAGTGCCGGTGACGGCGATATTGAACATGCTCAGGGCCGCGGCCGCGGTCTTGCTGACCCGGCCGTTCTGGCTCAGATTGTGAACTGAGAAGAAAGCAAAGAAGAGCCGGGTATGGAGCAGATAATCCCTGATTGCCTGATCGATTTCCTCGAAGGTCATATCGGTGTGGGCCAGTTCTGCCAGTTTGTGCAGTACCAGCACTTCTTCGCCGCCGGTGGACAGGGAGTCAATCACCGAGACTTTTGTTCCGGGGTTTTCTTCCATGTACTGTTTGGCAGCCATCATGGCGCTGGCATAAGAACCGGACAGCGAGCTGGTTACGGTCATGACAAAGATTTCCCGGGCGCCGGCAAAAGCATTCAGCCACGCTTCAGCTGAAGGACAGGAAGTATAGGAACGGCCGCGGAAACGGGCCAGGTAATCCAGCATTTCTGTGATGTTCAGATCCGGTTCATCCACAAAGCTTCTTTCATCTGTATAGATGGTCAGCGGGACGGTACGAAAGTCCTCCCAGTCAAGGCCCAGCAGATCACAGGATGAATCTGCGATGATTCTCATGAAAATCACCTCCTGAAATAACATCGAAATTGTATGGGAAGGATCCTGATGATAAAATAAACACAAAGAAGAAAAGTGTAACATTGGGTACAGAAAAAGGAATTGTGTAACATATATGAAAATCAGGACTGATTTGAACAGCCGGACCGCCGCCACGAGGATGGCGATCGGCAATGCCATTCTTGACGAACTGGAGAAAAAGGAATTCGCCCGCATCAAGGTGACGGATGTCATCAGGATTGCCGGGGTGTCACGGATGACATTTTACCGCTACTATGAGAATCTGTATGACGCCCTGTGTGACTGCCTCGACATCATCGTGACCGGATATATGATCGAGGGAGGGGAAGTGAATGACCCGGGGGTTTATATGCGGCTGGAGCATATCGAGTTCTCGCTGAACTACTTTGACCGGTATTCCCGGTTCTTCCTGGTGCTGAACCGGCACGGTCTCTACACAATACTGATTGACGCGGTCAATGAGTACATGATGAAAAACATCATGCCCCAGAAGAAACTGCACATGTATGAACTGTATGCGTATGCCGGCGGTCTGCTGAATTCCTTTCTGAAGTGGGAGGAGGGCGGCCGGCGGGAAAGCGCGCACAGTGTCGCCATGATGATCTACCGGCTTTACAATCATCCGGACGGCGAGGAACCGGCGGAGATTGAGGAATGAAAAACAGGATTTCTCCTGTTTTTTATATGTTATTGACATTTAATCTGAAAGCGTTATCATAAAAATGTGGAAACGTTTACGGTAACGTTAACAAACAATCATGGTAACGATTAAGGACATAGCAAAACTATCAGGGTACAGTATCGGAACCGTATCCAGGGTCATTAATCAGCGCAGTGATGTAAGTCCGGCTGCCCGGGAGATCATTGAACGGGTTATCAGGGAGCAGAATTTCCAGCCGAACACCAATGCCCGGTTTTTGAAACAGGCGCTGCATTCACCGGTTACGGTAATTGTCAAGGGAATCGGCAATCCGTTTCTGGAGTCCATTCTTGAGGCGATCCAGATCAGCATGCAGATGCATGGGGAGAGCGTGAATGTCACATTCCTGGATGAACAGGCTGATGAAATTGCCGAAGCGGTAAGGACTATCAGCCGCAGCAAGCCGAAGGGATTGATTTTCCTGGGCGGCAGCCTGCGCAACTTCCGTGATGGATTTGCCCAGATCGGTGTTCCGTCTGTCCTGGTGACGGCGGACGCTGCCGGGCTCGGTTTCCCGCAGCTGTCAAGTTTCTGCACCGATGACTCGGAAGCCGCGGCAGAAGCCGTCAGGCGGCTGCTGGCAGGCGGTCACCGGCGGATCGGGATCCTGGGCGGATACCCGGTATCCTATCCGGAAGACAACAGCATGAAGCGCTTTGACGGGGCGCTGGAAGAACTGCGGAAACACGGTATCGGCTTTGACCGGGACCGGGACTATGAAGGCTGCGGGTTCTCCATGGCCGAAGGGGAAGCCGGGGTAATCCGGCTGCTGCGGAAAGCACCCGACCTGACTGCCATCTTTGCCCTGGGGGACATGATCGCCATCGGCGCAATGAAAGGTCTCCGCACAATGGGCAGGCAGATTCCGGAAGACATCTCGATTATCGGCTTTGACGGCATCGGCTTCGGCTCCTATACAAATCCCTGCCTGGCCACGATCCGCCAGGATACTAACCGGCTGGCCAGCCGCACCGTGGAAACCCTGCTTCTGCAGATCAACACCAAGCGGCCGGCAGTCCACGAAATGATCCCATATGAATTCACGGCCGGAGACAGCATATCCGACCTGCACAGACCGCACTGAAAGGGGGAACCATCATGGCAACAGTCAGTCTGAAAAATATCCAGAAAATCTATCCCAATACCGCAGATGATACCAGAAAACGCAGGAAAAAAGAGGATGACGCACCGAAGCGCAAAAGCAATCTGAAGATTACCGAGGAGGGTGTCGTCGCGGTTGATTCGTTCAACCTTGAGATCGCCGACAAGGAATTCATCGTCCTGGTCGGGCCTTCCGGCTGCGGCAAGTCCACGACCCTGCGCATGGTGGCCGGTCTTGAGGACATCACCCGCGGAGACCTGTTCATTGACGGCAAGCGGATGAACGATGTGGCCCCGAAGGACCGGGATATCGCCATGGTGTTCCAGAACTATGCCCTGTATCCGCATATGACCGTACGGCAGAACCTGCAGTTCCCGCTCGAACTGCGGAATGTGCCGAAAGATGAAATGAACCGCCGGGTTGATGAAGCTGCGGAGATCCTCGGTATTACCGAGTACCTGGAGCGCAAGCCGAAGGCATTGTCCGGCGGCCAGCGGCAGAGAGTCGCGATCGGCCGGGCGATTGTGCGGGATCCGAAACTGCTGCTGATGGATGAACCGCTGTCCAACCTGGATGCCAAGCTGCGGAACCAGATGCGGGCCGAGATCATCAAACTGCGGCAGAAGATCAACTCCACGTTTATCTACGTCACGCATGACCAGACCGAAGCGATGACCCTGGGAGACCGGATTGTCATCATGAAGGACGGTGAAGTACAGCAGGTGGGAACACCGCAGGAAGTGTTTGACGAACCGCATAACCTGTTCGTGGCCGGCTTTATCGGCATGCCGCAGATGAACTTCTATGACGGCAAACTGCTTCTGAATGAAGACGGAACATATGCCGTGCAGGTCAGTGATGCGGTAATCGAATTGTCGGAAGAAAAGCAGAAGAACCTGCGCGACCGGAATACAAAGCCGCAGGACATTACGGTCGGAGTCAGACCGGAGCACATCTCCCTGCATGAAAAGGAGGGCGCCATGATTGAAGGCGTCGTCGATGTCAGTGAAATGATGGGCAGTTCCGTGCATCTGCATATCAATTCCGGCGGGAAGGACAGCATCATCATTGTGCCGACTCTGGATCTGAAGGGCCGCCCGATGGGCATCGGCACACCGGTGCGCTTCACCTTCGGAAACAATGTCATCCATATGTTCGATTCGGAAGGATTGAACCTGGAATATAAATAAGGCGTCATCGTGGTATTACTGCCAGCGATAAGCATAATTTAGGAGGAAAAGAAAAGATGAACGCAAAGAAACTGATGGCAGGCGTGCTCTGTGCCGCACTGCTGGCCGGCTGCTCCGGAAGCGGCTCCGGCTCCAACGATAAGCCTTCCGGGGGAGATGAGAAGGTCAGCGTAACCGTCACTGTATGGGGTCCGCAGG
>JAFRHT010000040.1 GCA_017433125.1 Solobacterium sp. | reverse complement strand
TTAAAAGGACTAAAAAATGTAGTACGATTATTTGGGAGCAAGAATAATATAATTGATTATTACCAAGCGGCAGATGCTTTTTTCTTGCCATCGAAATTTGAAGGATTAGCATTGGTGATGATTGAGGCGCAGGCAATGGGATTACCGTGTGTAATTTCCGATGTTATTACTGATGAAGTTATATATACCGATCTGGTCAAGCAATGTTCTTTACAAAAAGCGCCATCTGACTGGGCACTTATTCTCAAAGGGGTTTTATGTAATAAAACAAACAGGTTCAATTATAATAAAATTTTAAAACACAGCATATATTCAAGTGAGAATGCTCAGGAAACATTTCTTGCTTTATATAGTTATTAGAGTTGTTTCAGCGGCAAACTATACAATATCAAACCCATAGGATTCGGTAGTTCCAAGATTATGTATAGGTTTTATCGTTTATCCATAACTTGGAGATCGTTGCTATAATATCGCTCTTATTGGTAATGGTTGTCTTAAAGAGATGATAATTCTGCTGGACTAGAAACAACTCTAGTTAGGATATTATTATTCCTTTGTTAGCAATGATTCATACTCAAGCGAAATACTCCACATATCAGAGCCTGCCTTTATGCGGCAATAGGAAAATAGATTAGTTGTAGTTTTGCTTAATTATATGCTAATGATTAATAACAGATATTTCTGCACATTTTTTCTCTATCATCAATTAATTCTTAGAGTGGAAAACGTTCCTAAAGTCAGTAGGGAGATTAATAAATGAAATTTAGTATATTTGTTGCTACACATAAAAAGTTCGAATTTCCTTTACCAGATAATTACATCCCTATCTTGGTGGGCAGTTATAAATTTGATTTATCAATTTATCAACGCGATGATGATGGGGAGTTTCAAATTTCATATAAAAATAAGAATTATTGTGAATTAACAGGTCTGTATTGGATATGGAAAAACATTCGTACAGACTATGTTGGTTTGTGTCATTATAGAAGATATTTTATTAATAAAAAAAATGCTTTGGTAGATGAAAGAGATATAAAGATGGATTTAAGTAGATACGATATTATTCTTCCCAAAAAATATTACTATCTACAGAATAATTATTCCAATTATAAAAAAAGACATCATATTAAAGATTTAGATTTGTGTAGAGACATTATAGAGGAAATATGCCCTGAGTATATTCGCAGTTTTGACAGAGTAATGGGGAGAAATTACCTATATCTTTATAATATGTTTGTTTGTAAAAAAGAATTGATCGATGAATACTGTAATTGGTTATTTAGTATTTTTGATGTTCTTGAAACAAAAATAGATTTAGAGAATTATGATGATTATCAAAGCAGAGTATACGGTTTTTTATCTGAACGCCTTTTCAATGTATGGATAGATCATAAACAATTAAAGATTAAAGAGGATGTTGTAATGAAAATAGATGCCAAAAAAAGTGAAGTCTTTGTGGCAAAGATAAAAAACGAAATAAAAAAATACAGTTTTATCCTTAAGTGGCATTGATTATTGGAAGGCTTCTTCATCACATCCAATATGAATCCTCTCTGAGATCTCAAGCCAGCAAATTACCATGATTGTGTCAGAGCTCTTCTTCACTATTATTCCTTTGGCATAAATCGATAAGTGCTTTTTTAATCAATATCGAAATGTATTTTTTTACTTGTTTCCGGCCGTTAGTTTGCAATACTTTGATACATATGGATTTAACACAGGATTTGATTGTTAATTTTGTCTATCTTGTTTAAGTTATAATATAGAAATTATTCCACACTCCCAAAGAATTATATTATTATTAAACTCGAGGTTATATGGCGGAACGGTTTAATAGATCAAAATCCATTGTTAAAACCCATCATAATCTGATCATTCGGTTTAGTGCATTAGTCAATGTATTCCTTATGACAGCCCCTTTTGGTTTAGCTTGGTTCCGGGCATATGCCGCCCAGATGTATACGCCGTTCTACTTCAAGGGTAACTTCTACATAGTGCTGCTTTTTATCCCTGTTTACTATTTGTTTGGCAGGATGTATGACGCGTTCCAGATGGCCTATCATGAAAAGACGGATCTTTTCTATGGCCAAACACTGTCGTGCTTCTTTGCCGATCTTTTCATGTTCGTTGTCATCGTCTTCCTGTACCGCCGGATGCCGCCGGTATGGCCGATACTGGCAGTCTTTGCCGCCCAGCTTGTCCTGGCATATATCTGGCTCAGCATCGCGGTCAGATGGTATTACTCGGCGCACGGAAAACAGCGTTCCATCATTATCTGGGGCTCCAAGTCCGGCCTGAAGTACACCATGGATACCAGGCTGATGAACAGGTACTTCCATGTGACTGATCAGTTCAGTTACCATTCCATAAAAGACAACCTGGAAGAGGTGTTGTCCGGCACGGATGTACAGACACTGTTCCTGCTTGACATGCACAGCCATGAACGCAACCTGGTGCTGAAGTACTGCTTTGCCCACAGCATTCGGGCGATGGTCATACCCAGCATCGGTGACCTGATCATGAGCGGTGCCGATCAGATTCATATGTTCAACCTGCCGGTGCTGCAGGTAAAGGAATACTATGCCAAGATCGAGTACGTGATGGTAAAGCGGCTGTTTGACATTGTTCTTTCTGCTACGGCGCTGATCATCCTGTCACCGCTGCTGCTCATTGTGGCGCTGATCATTAAGATGACTGACGGTGGTACGGTGTTCTACCGTCAGGTCCGGCTGACAAAGGACCGGAAGGAATTCGATATCCTTAAATTCCGTTCCATGCGCATGGATGCTGAGAAGGACGGTGTGGCCAGGCTGTCCACCGGGGCTGATGATGACCGCATCACCCCGATCGGGCGCTTTATCCGCAAGTACCGGATTGATGAACTGCCGCAGCTGATCAATATTCTCAAGGGCGATATGTCCATCGTCGGACCGCGTCCTGAACGCCCGGAGATCGCTGCCCTGTATGAAAAGGAACTGCCGGAATTCGCCCTGCGGCTGCGGGCCAAAGCCGGACTGACCGGCTTTGCCCAGGTATACGGCAAGTACAATACGAGCCCTTATTACAAGCTCCTGCTGGATCTTATGTACATTGCCAGACCAAGTGTTTTCATGGACCTCCGCATTATTTTTGCCACGGTACGGGTACTCTTCTCACCGGAAAGCACGGAAGGTGTAGCCAGCGGGCAGACAACCGCACTGGTCAATCTCGAAGAGTTCAGAAAAGGAGAGGAAGAAGAATAACTTCCCGGAATACTCAAAGCGCACGGTGCGGGGCTCTGCACCGTGTCTTGTTTGATACCGGTATTTTCAATATAATTAGAACTATGATAAAAGCAGTTATTTTTGACATGGACGGCGTCCTGATCGAAGCCAAGGAATGGCATTATGAGGCACTGAACCGGGCCCTGCGCCTGTTTGGCTACGAAATAACCCGGCATGAGCACCTCACTACCTACGACGGCCTGCCGACAAAGCGCAAGCTGCAGATGCTCAGTGAACAGAAAGGCCTGCCGGTACGCCTGCATCCGTATATCAACATGCTGAAACAGCAGTATACCTTTGAACGGATCTACACGGACTGTTTTCCGATTTTTGCCCATCAGTATGCCCTGAACCGGTTGAAGCAGGAAGGCTATCATCTGGCCTGTGCCTCCAATTCAATCCGGAAGTCCGTGGAACTGATGATGGAAAGAAGCGACCTGCTGAAGTATCTGGATTTCTATCTGTCCAATCAGGATGTGACAAAATCAAAACCGGACCCGGAAATCTATCTGAAGGCAGCTGAGCGCCTCGGCCTGAAACCGGAGGAATGCCTGGTTGTGGAAGACAACTTCAACGGCATCGCAGCGGCGGAAGCTGCCGGTACGCATGTCATGAAAGTTGAAACAATCTACGATGTGAATTACGACAACATCAGGAAGCACATTGCCTTGGCGGAAGGAGGCAAAATATGAAAGTAATCCTGCCTTTTGCCGGAAAGGAAATCATTCCGGAAACAGGGTATCACCTGCCGATCTATGAAATCGGCGGGAAGACGGTCGCCGAGCATCTGAGCAATCATCTCGGCCGGATTGAAAATGCCGAGTTTGTTGCCCTGGTCCTGCGGGATGACTGCCGTGAGTATCACCTGGACAGTATCATCCGGCTGCTCCTGCCTGACGCCAAGATTGTGTACATGGACGGCATGACCCAGGGAAGTGCCTGCACCTGCCTGCTGGCGATCGATGAAATCAGTGATGATGAGCCTGTCCTCATTGCCGCGACAAACCAGGTCTTCCTGGATGATCCGAACAAGATCTTACGTTATTTTGAGGATCAGGAAGCTGACGGCGGGGTTGTCATCTTCAAGGATGTGCATCCCAAATATTCATATGTCAAACTGGATGAAAACGGCTGTGTGATTGAGGCGGCTGAAAAGCGTCCGATCTCCATGAATGCCACGGCCGGATTTTATTATTTCCGGCATGGTTCTGATTTCATCAGCAGTGCGGTGAAAATGATTTCCAAGAATGCCCACGTCAATGGAAAATTCTATCTCTGCCCGGTTTATAACGAAATGATCCTGGACGGGAAAAAGATCCTTTCCTGGCCGATTGCCAGGGAAAACTATTTCCTGTTCAAGGAGGAAAACGGTATTGAGGATTATAAGAAATATCTGAGGAGCTCACATGATTAATGTTGTTATTCCCATGGCCGGCCGAGGCAGCCGGTTTGCCCGCCAGGGTTATACGATCCCAAAGCCGCTGATCGATGTTCTCGGGACACCGATGATTGAACTGGTCAGTGATAATGTCCGGCCTGCATGTGAACACAGGTTTGTTTATCTGTGCCTGCAGGAACATATTGAAAAATACAATCTGCGCCGGGAACTTGAGCGTATTTCCCCGGGCTGCGTGATTGTGCCAGTAGATCATGTAACGGAAGGGGCGGCCTGTACGGTACTGCTGGCGAAGGATTACATCAACAATGATGACGCCATGATGATCGCCAATTCCGACCAGTACGTGGACATCTCTATCGATACATACATTGCGGCCATGGGGGAAGATGACGGGCTGATCATGACCATGACAGCCAGTGAGGACAAGTGGTCCTACATTGCCTTTGCCGCCGACCGCCATGTCACCATGGTGCGGGAAAAGGAAGTCATTTCCAGTGAAGCGACTGTCGGCATCTATAATTTCGCCCATGGCAGTGACTATGTGCGGTATGCCGAAGAGATGATTGCCCGTGATATGCGCGTCAAGGGTGAATTCTATGTGGCCCCGGTGTACAACCTGATGATCGAAGCCGGCAAAAAGATCGGTTTCTATAACATCGGTTCGGATGGAAACGGCATGTACGGCCTCGGCATTCCGGAGGATCTGCAGGCCTTCCTGAAGAGTGATATGGCCGAGCGGATCAGACAGGAGAGAAGCAGATGATTGACTACGCAAACTGCTATGATACCAGGACCGTGATCGGTCATGAAAACGATGGTACGCCGATTACGCTTGATGACCTGCATGCGGAACTGAAGGCGATGCTTTATGACGTCGTCGATGTGCTGGAGAAAAACAACCTGGAGCACTTCCTGATCAGCGGGACCCTGCTCGGGGCAGTCCGCCATCATGACATCATTCCCTGGGATGATGACGTTGACATCGGCTTCTGGCTTGAAGATTACCACAGGTTTGTGGAAGTGCTGTCGACACAGCTGGATGACCGGTATGTGGTACAGTGTCTGGAAACGGATGACAATTTCTCCGTGGTGCAGCCGATCATCAAGGTCAGAAAGAAAAACACGCACTGCAACTATGACAAGTGGTATGACCGCAACAACAGTGAATGCAACGGCATATTCATTGATGTCATCGCTTTTTCCGGAATGCCGGAATCAGGCCACAAGAGCCGGTGGACAAAAGCCTCCAGTTATGTGAGGACGGCCATCCTGCTGGTCCTGAACCGCATAAACATCAATGCCAGGCTGCTGAAACGGCATCATATCAACTGTGCCATCCGCTACAATGAAAAATACCGGAATTCCAAATATATTACCCTGGCCATCAACCACCAGGGCTGGCGGGATTGGACGGAACTGCGGGAAGATTATGATGAAATGATCAGACTGCCGTTCGGTGACCGGGAAATTGCCTGCCCGAAGAACTATGACCATATCCTGTCCTGGCACTATGGTGATTACATGAGCCTGCCGAACCTTGATCATGTACGCTTCATGCATTCCCGGAACCTGAAACTGAAGAGTCCCCGTTAATACCGGAAACAGGCACATATACGTGAGCCTGTTTTTTATCTGGGTATAAGATTATTTTTGACCGTTATAACAATGCTATATGATCAATAAAAAGAATTACACCCCGGCTATGCTATAATCACTTTGGTGTTGAACGGGAAAAAGGAATAATGGATTTCTCTGAAACAACAATCAAGGATTACCATGTTCATGTTGATTCCAAACATGATCTTTTTACGCTGAACCTAAAAGAAACGTGGACTTACCGGGATCTGATCTGGCTGATGACCAGAAAGAACCTGGTTGTGCGTTACAAACAGACGGTACTCGGGCCGCTGTGGCTGATTCTGTCGCCGCTGATGACCAGCCTCATGTACACTGTTTTTTTCGGTACGGTTGCCGGTATTGACACGGAAGGACTGCCCAAGATTCTGTTCTATCTTGCCAGCAACGGCCTGTGGGCTTATTTTTCCACTGTATTCAACCGGGCGGCTGATACATTTGCGGCCAATGCCAACATGTTCGGCAAGGTATACTTTCCCCGGCTGACCGTACCGATATCAAATATCCTGCTGTCCTGTGTCGAGTTCCTGGTGCAGTTTCTCATGCTGGCGGGCCTGTGTCTCTGGTACTGCCTGCATGGGATGACAATTCCGTTTGCAACCTGGCTGCTGATCCCGCTGATCCTGCTGTGGCTGGGCGTGATGGCCATGGGGCTGGGTATCCTGGTTTCCAGTTTTACGACGAAGTACCGGGACCTGCGCATTCTGGTCAATTTCGGCATACACCTGTGGATGTACGGAACGCCGGTCGTCTATCCGCTTTCACTGCTGAAAGGCGGGATCCTGCGGCAGATGGTGCTGTGGAATCCCGTTACGGCAGCGATGGAACTGTTCCGGCACTGGGTGCTCGGCACCGGAAGTGTCCTGCCGGCGCAGATTATTTCTTCACTGCTTTTTACAGTGGTCTTTGTGTTTATCGGCATCAGCATGTTCAATCGCATTGAACGAAGCTTCATGGATACGATCTAGGAGACGGTATGGAACGAAAAGTCATGATTCAGGCAGACAATCTGAAGAAGCGGTACCGGCTCGGCCAGATCAACGGTACTACCCTGCAGCACGAACTGCAGAGCTGGTGGGCCGCAAAGCGGGGGAAGGAAGATCCCAACCGGCATATCGGCGGCACTGCCGCAGATCCCAATGCGGTTTTCTGGGCGCTGAAGGGTGTTACAGCGACCATTTATGCCGGCGAGACAGTCGGTATCATCGGTGAGAATGGGGCCGGCAAAAGTACATTTCTGAAACTTCTGTCCCGGGTGACGATCCCGACGGAAGGGTCATTTGATCTTTACGGCCGTATTACCTCCATGCTGGAGATCGGAACCGGCTTCAACGGGGAACTGACCGGCCGGGAAAACATCTACATGAACGGGGCGATTCTCGGCATGAACAAGGCTGAGATCGACGCCAAGATGGAACAGATCATCGAATTCTCAGAACTGCGGGAATTCATCGATACACCGGTCAAACGGTATTCCAGCGGCATGTACACGAAACTCGGTTTTGCCGTCGCGTCCCATCTGGACAGTGAGATCATGATCATGGATGAAGTGCTGGCAGTCGGTGATGTCGCTTTCCAGAACAAGTGTATTGCCCGCATGCGGCAGACAGCTGCGGAGGAAGGCAGGACGGTGCTTTACGTGAGTCATAACATGAACCAGATCCGGCAGCTCTGCAGCCGGTGCATTGTCCTGAGCCACGGCGAAGTCATATTTGACGGTCCTGTAGAGACTGCCATCCAGCATTATCTGAACCAGTTCCGGCAGGAAAATATTTTCAGGAACTATACAGGTGAAAGCCGCCCGAAATGGCTGACTGACAACCGGATCCGGATCCGCTCTGCTGAATATATCGACCATGACACCATTATCTTCCGCGGCGATGAAAAGATGCGGCTGCACATGGTGCTGGATGTGAAAGATGATGTGCCGGGCCTGTCCCTCCGCATTGAAGTTTCGGACCTGAACAACAACAAGCTTGGAACATATTTCCTTGAGGATATCTGTGACTGCCGGGCCGGGGAGACCGTGGAACTGGAAGCGGAAGTGGATATATCACGGTTTACAAATGCCACATACAACACAATTTACTGTTTCTATGTGCGTGACGATGCCGGCACGAATCTGAATGTTGACCGGGTTATCGGCCTGTCTTTTATCCATACATACAGCGAAGTTGCCCGGCAGATCCAGTGGGAGAAGGAAAACTGGGGTTATCTGCGTCTGGACGGGGCAGAAGTGAAGGAACTGAAGAGGTACTGATATGGAAATAAAAGAACTTCATGAGGTTCTGAAAGGAATGCTGGCAGATGTGGATACGTTCTGTGAAAAACACGGAATCAGGTATTCCGTATACTGCGGGACCCTGCTCGGGGCAGTCAGGCACCAGGGGTTTATTCCCTGGGATGACGATCTGGACCTGACCATGCCGCTGCCGGATTATTACCGCTTTCTTGCGGAATTCCCGGCTGAGATGGGGGACAAATATGACCTCGTAACCTTCCGGAATGATAAATACTGCCGCATCACCTGGATGCAGCTGACAAAAAAGAATACAACATTCACAACCCGTTCACGGATAGACCTGGATACCAACTGGGGCATTTATGTGGACATCTTCCCGATGATCGGCGTGCCGGAGAAGAACTGGCAGAAACGCCTGCAGACATTCATGATCCAGACGGCAAAGTCCATGGTTAGAATGGAATATCTGCGGCATATTCATTTTCAGTATGCCGGGTGGCGCAAAATCAATCTTCTTGCGTACTGCCTGCCGCGTTCCTTCCGCTTATGGTTTGCGGATATGGTCGAAAAGCATTTCTGGCTGGATCCTGCAGCGGCCGCGAAGATGGGCACGGTTGACGGGGCGATGTTTATTGAGAAATATACGCATGATCAATGGCGGGAGTTCATTCCGGCAGTCTTTGATGGTCTGGAAATAAAGATACCCAGAAAATACGATGACCTTCTGACCCGGATGTACGGGAACTACATGCAGCTGCCGCCGCCGGAAATGAGAAAACCGCATTTTGCCGGAGACGTGCTTTTCAGCACGGATAAAGATTACCGGCAGATGCGGAAAGAACTGAACGGGGAGACGCAGAATGACACCGCCAGATGAACTGATTACTGTTATCATTCCGGTCTATAACGTCGAGGATTATATCGATCAATGCCTTGAAACCGTTGTCAGTCAGACTTACCAGGAACTGGAAATCCTCCTGATCAATGACGGCTCTGCCGATGGCTCTCTTGCCAGGTGCCGCGCATGGGCAGAAAGGGATGACAGGATCCGGGTCATTGACCAACCGAACAGGGGGGTTGCGGCTTCCCGCAACCGCGGCATTGAAGAAGCAGAAGGGACGTATATTTCATTTGTGGATCCCGATGACTGGCTGGATCTGACATACTTTGAAAAACTGCACCGCTGTATTGTCGACAATGATGCGGATTACGCGGAATGTGACCTGTGGCGGTATGACAACCGCACCGGAAAGAAAATCTTCCGGGCGTGTTATGGCCGCATGGGTGTGCCGTATACACTGCGGGAACATATGAAATACGGGCCTACAGCTACATATAAAGCACTGTCGAAACGGTCCCTATGGATCGATAATGACGTTCGCATGCCGTCATGTTCGTTTGAATCACCGGCGGTGTACGCCTTGATCCTGGCGCTGAGCAGAAGAATCGCCAATGTTCGTGAACCGCTGTACTACTACCGGCGTTTCCGGGAAAATTCCCTGATTGAAACCGGTTATGCGAATAAAGACGGCACGCCAAACAATACCATGGCAATTGATGCCATGCGCTTTCTTATGTCAGAGTTCAGACGCTGCGGTCTGTATGAGGAGTATAAACAGGACCTTGAAGGGATTGTCAAGTACAGGCTCAGCGATATTCTTGCCACCCAGTTCCACCGCAAAAACGCAGATGATTACAGCGAGCTTGTAAAGAACTACAGAAACTACCTGCAGGAACAGTTCCCGCAGGGGAACAATCAGACGTATCTGTGCTGGGGAGGATACAATCTCAACCGCATCCTGCTGCATCTGGATATGCTGCAGGATCCGGCCTGCCGGTTCAATTTCTCCAGTCTGATCAGCCTGCTTTCAGTTCCTGCCAACATGCGTGTGACACATAAAAACCGTTACCGGAAGATGATGATCGATCGGGAACTGACCCGGTCACTGTCCCGGGTGCTGCA